>JAZNNB010000050.1:0-11753 GCA_045580025.1 Clostridia bacterium | reverse complement strand
CTTTCAAGAAAAGAACTTGTTGGAAGAAAGTTTTTCTCAACACTTTGTCTTATCGCGATGTATTTCAGCGGTGGTGTTGTTCCGCTTTATTTGCTCATTAAAAACATGGGTATGTTCAACACAATCTGGGCTTTGGTTCTTCCTGGTGCTTTTAGTGTATACAATATGATCATCTGCCGAAGCTTCTTTGTGGGTAATGTATCAGAAGAACTTTATGAGTCTGTAAAAATAGATGGTGGCGGATATATGAGATTTTTCTTCTCTATTGTACTTCCTTTGTCAAAGGCTATAATTGCGGTTATGTGTCTTTATCATGCTATTGGTCACTGGAATGGTTACCTCAGCGTTCTTTATTATATGCGTGACCCAAATAAGTACAACCTCCAGTTGGTGCTTAAAAATATTACAGAAAGCATAAGCACCAAGTCTCTCGCAACCGAGGGTATGAGTGCGGAATATCTTGCAAGTATGCAGAAACTTAATGAAATGGTTAAGTTCTCAACAATTCTTATTGCTGCTCTTCCAATGATAATTCTCTATCCGTTTGTACAGAAATATTTCGTGACAGGTGTTATGATTGGTTCTGTAAAGGGTTAATTTTCAGATTAACAAAGGTATAAGAGTTTTGCATTGAGGAATATATCAAGTTTTTTGGAAATATTGTGATGTATTCCAGAAGATTTTAGGTTTAGCAAAATAAATAAAAATCAATTTAACCCAAAAGACCGAAGCCTATATGCTTCGGTCTTTTTATTATTCAATACTAAAAGTTTGTTGTATGGATAGAGGATGGGTATGCGTAACCAAAAAAGATGGGCTGAATATACTGTAAAAAAGGCGGTGATAAAAATGTTAAGGAAAAAGAGGTGTTGCAGAAACCATTCAAATACGTGGGCAATTTTTCTTATATCAATAGGGGTGGGATTGTTTCTTGCGTATGCAATACCCAGATATCTTCTTATAACATTACTGGGTCTGTGCCTGATTTCAACCGGGATTTGCTGCTTGGTAAAAAAATAAAAGAAAGGAGCATAAAAAATGAAAATAGTAGTTGTCAAAGCACCAAAATTTTTGCGAGGGATACTTAAAAGTATTTTTAAAATTAAAGACACGGAGGATTAGTGTTTACATAAATAAAAAAGGCCATAGATGCGGTTGCGTCTATGGTCTTTGGCTTTTTAGGTTTTTAAAATTATACAGCGCGCTGTACTTTACCTGATCTCAAACATCTTGAACAAGCGTAAACTCTTTTGGGTGTGCCGTCAACAACTGCTCTGACCCTTCTGATGTTTGGCTTCCATGTTCTGTTGGAACGACGGTGTGAGTGAGAAACCTTAATTCCAAACTTCAATTCTTTTCCGCAAACTTCACATTTTGCCATTATATATACACCTCCAATTAAAATCATAATCAATCAACTTAAAGTATTATAACAGAATATTTTTACTTTTGCAAGGGTTTTTGAAAAAAAATTAGAAAAAAAGTATAATATTATAACGGAATGTGAGTTTGAAAGACAAAAATGTTATAAATGTATAAAAAAAATATATTATTGTGCAAATCTTTTTTTGGTATTTTGTTATATACTATATTTAATGTTCTATTATTAAATATCAGGAGGATGTATTATGAGAGTAATTGTATGTGAAAATTATGATAAAGTTTCAAAAAAAGCTGCTCAAATAGTTGCAAGCGAAGTAGTTCTTAATCCCAAAGCTGTTTTGGGTCTTGCTACTGGTTCTACACCTGTAGGCATGTATAAAATTCTTGCTGAAATGAACAAAAACGGCGAAATAGATTTTAGTAGTATTAAATCATTCAATCTTGATGAATATTATCCTATGTCTGCTGATAACGACCAGAGCTATCGTTATTTCATGAATGAAAATCTGTTTAATCATATAAATATTGATATCAAGAACACTCACGTGCTTGATGGTCTTGCAGAGGACCCTGAAAAAGAATGTGCTGATTATGACAAAATGATTGAGGAAGCAGGCGGTATCGACATTCAGGTGCTTGGTATCGGTCAGAATGGTCATATTGCTTTCAATGAGCCAGATTCTTTCCTTTATGCGAATACCCATGTTACTAATTTGACAGAGAGTACAATCAATGCGAATTCAAGATTTTTTGAAAAAATCGAGGATGTTCCAACAAAGGCACTTACTATGGGCATTGCATCAATCCTAAAGGCAAGAAGAATTATCATTCTTGCTACAGGAGCAAGCAAAAAGGCAATAACTAAGGAACTTATAGAAGGCGAAATTTCAACAAATAACCCTGCATCTATGCTCAAGGTTCATAAGGATGTAATTCTTATCTGTGATAAAGAAGCATACGGTGAATAAATAAGCGAATAAATACAAAGGAGAAAAAATTATGATAGCAAAACTCGAACCTGAATTTATGCCAATGGCAAAGGTTATAAACGACTACAAAGCTGCTGTTTCAAAGTGCGATTCACAAAAAATTGTGATTGCTGTTGAAAGAAACGGTGGACTGATTGCGACTTATTCTCTTGATGCATATAAAGAGGGAACAGGTCATGATGAAGAAAACTATGAAATTGCAGAAAGAATTATTAAAACACTTCTTTGGGCAAAGGGTGGTTTTAAAGTATATATTGCCGGATCAAAATATGTCTATGATCGAATTGCTGCAGATTATGCTATTGGTGGTGCAAGAGAATTTGATTTCAATTTCATGACTCGGGTATACGAGAAACCATTTGAAGTAGTATACATCGAAAATGCATCAGACGCACCGGCGGAAAACGATGTTTCATCGCCTGTTGGACGTCATCTTGATGGTTGTCGTATTGGATTTGATGCGGGTGGCAGTGATAGAAAGGTTTCCGCTGTTGTGGATGGCAAGACTGTATATTCAGAGGAGGTCGTGTGGTTTCCTAAACTTCAGAGCGACCCTATGTATCATTATGATGGTATTTTGAGTGCTATGAAGACGGCGGCATCCCATATGCCAAGGGTTGATGCCATCGGTGTTTCTTCTGCAGGCGTGTATATTGATAACCAGATAAAGGTTGCTTCACTCTTTATTAAGGTTTCTGATGAGGATTTTGAGAAACATGTAAAAAATATGTATATTGATGTTGCAAGAGAAATCGGTGATGTTCCGGTTGAGGTTGCAAATGATGGAGATGTTACTGCTCTTGCGGGAGCTATGAGCCTTGAAGATAACAATGTTTTAGGCGTTGCTATGGGTACCTCGGAAGCTGCGGGATATGTTGACAAGGACGGAAACATTACTGGCTGGCTCAATGAACTTGCTTTTGTTCCAGTTGATTTTAATAAGGGTGCTATGGTTGATGAATGGAGTGGCGATTATGGCTGCGGAGTTAAATATTTCTCTCAGGATGCTGTTATAAAGCTTGCTCCAAAAGCCGGAATTGAGCTTGATGAAAGCCTTTCACCGGCAGAAAAGCTTAAGGTTGTTCAGGGGCTGATGGAAGCAGATGACCCTCGTGCCGCAGATATTTATGATACAATAGGTACGTATTTTGGTTATTCAATCGCTTACTATTCAATGTTCTATGACATTAAACACGTGCTCATTATGGGTAGAGTTACAAGCGGAAAGGGTGGAACGATCCTTCTCGCAAAGGCGAACGAGGTCATCAAGACAGAGTTTCCTGAGCTCTTTAAAAAGGTTCAGCTTCACATTCCTGATGAAAAGGCGAGAAGAGTTGGACAGTCTGTTGCGGCTGCAAGTCTTCCCCGAATTGGTTAATCTTTTTAGGCGCCAAAACGAAAGTTTTGGCGCTGTTTTTTTGCACAAAAAAAGACAACCTACAATAAATGTAAGCTGTCTTTTGGATGGTGCCGGTGATCGGGGTCGAACCGATACGGTATTGCTACCACAGGATTTTGAGTCCAGCGCGTCTGCCAATTCCACCACACCGGCATATGAAGCACAAAAATTATTATAGCATATAGAAATTGGTTTTGCAAGGGTTTTTTGAAAAGATTTTCAAAATATTTTCAAAGGAAGACTGCGTGATTGTTTTTAAAAGTTTAAATATTTAAAATTTATGTTTTGCGACAATAATAGTGGTTGCCAAAGGTATACTTTGTTGACAAAATATAAACCTTGTGATAAAATATTAGTGGTTAAAATTAGCGGTTTTTCTTTTTTATATAAAGGAGTTTTCTTGATATGATAAGCAGAATGCAAAATTGGTTTGGCAACGGATGGATAGGGATTGTTGAGCTTTTGATTACGGCGCTTTGCGTTTTTCTATCTCTTTCTGTGCATGAATTTGCTCATGGATATGCTGCGTATAAAATGGGCGATAATACAGCAAAGTATATGGGGCGACTTAGTTTGAGTCCTCTCAGCCACCTTGACCCAATCGGTGCGATTTGTCTGCTTCTCTTTGGGTTTGGTTGGGCAAGGCCTGTGCCTGTAAATCCGAGGAATTTCAAATCAGGAAAAGTTAAGTCGGGCATGGTGTGGACATCTATTGCAGGGCCACTTGGCAATATTATTTTAGCATTTTTTTCAATGTTGTTTCTTTCGATTATTGCAAAATTTTATACAGGTCAAAATCAGTTGTGGGATAAGCTTTTTTCTCTTTTGATTGTTTTGCTTTCTACACTTGTATATATGAACATAAACCTTGCGGTTTTCAATCTTATACCTGTGCCGCCACTTGACGGTTCAAAAATTTTGAATGCGATTTTGCCGGCAAGGATATATTTCAAAATTATGCAGTATGAACAGTATGGGTTTATCTTGCTTATCCTTCTGATAAACACACCGCTGTTTTCAAGACTACTAAACTTTTTATCAAATCTTATATTAGGCGGAATTCAGTTAATTATCGGTTTTTTACCATTTCTTTAAAATAAACGAACAGGAGTGGGGCTATGGAACAGCTTTCATTCAAGCTTGAGGCATTTGAGGGTCCTCTTGATCTTCTTTTGATGCTTATAAAAAAGAATAAAGTCAGCATTTATGATATTCCCATTGCAACCATACTTGACCAGTATCTTGAGGTTATGAAGTCTATGGAGGAAATGGACCTTGAGGTTTCCAGCGAGTTTTTGGTGCTTGCAGCAACACTTCTTCAGATAAAATCAAAGATGCTGCTCCCTAAGGAAGATGATGGCGAGGAAGAGGAAGACCCAAGAACAGAGCTTGTCAGACGTCTTCTTGAATATCAGCAAATCAAAGACAGCATAGAATTTTTCAGGGAACACGAAAACTCTGATGTGGGTACATATTTCAAACTGCCTGACGTGATTGAAAGACCGCCGGCAGAAATGAACTATTCAAAAATGACACTTGAAAACCTTATGGAAGCATACAGAATTTCATGTGTGAAGCTTGAAAGAAAGCTTCCGCCACCTAAACGATCATTTTCTGGAATTGTGGGTCACGAAAAGGTGTCAATCAAAGACAAGGTAAGAAACATATGGGGACGCATTATGAATAAGGGGAAAATTATGTTTGGCGAGATATTTAAAGGTATCAAGTCAAAGCCCGAGGCGGTTGCGTCATTTTTGGCACTTCTTGAGATGATAAAGCTCAACAAGATAGTTGTTGAGGATACAGATGAAAAAGGCGAATATTTTGTTACAAAAATCACGGATGACGACAACTTTAACTTTGAAGATTTGGAGGAATGATTTAAAAAATCGTTCCTGTGGGGGAAATATGGAACTTAAACAAGCAGAATCAATAATCGAAAGCGTTCTTTTTGCTGCCGGGGAGCCGGTAGATGTGGAAAAGCTTTCGGATATACTGGATATTGATACAAAAAGCACAAGGGCTGTTGTTACCGCACTTGCGGACAAGTATGACAGGGAAATGCGTGGACTTCGCATAATCCGTCTTGAAGACTCATATCAGATGTGTACAAGACGTGAATATAGTGACTATATATCAAAACTGGTGGAGCCAAGACGAAGTCTCAGTCTTTCAAATGCGGCTATGGAGGTTTTGGCTATTGTGGCATACAAACAGCCGGTTACCCGTGCGGTTATTGAGCAGATAAGAGGTGTGTCCTGTGACACCTTGGTAAACAAGCTTCTTGAAAAGAACTTTATTGAAGAGGTAGGAAGACTTGATACTCCGGGAAGACCTATGCTTTTTGGTACTACCGATGAATTTTTGCGTTGCTTTGGGATCGAAAGTGTTATGGAGCTTCCTGAATTTGACGAAAGAAGTCAGGCGCCAACTACCTATGATGCGGGTATTGATTTTTCACAAAAGGGTGAAACTGATGAAAGTAGCGCAGTAATGGTTGACGACGATGAGAAAAATAAATTTGCGGAAGAATTGGTTTAGTCGGTGATTTAAATGATTTGGTTTTTAATTGCTCTATGCGTGATTTTTGCCATTATATTTTTTCTTTTGTTGCACAAGATTAGTATATTTGTGGAATATAGGAACAAAAAGATAAAATTAGTTTTCAAAACGTCACTCTTTCGGTATACACTTGATGATGAGAGGCTTAAAAGACTTTCAAAAAAGGATAAAAAGGCAGATGCAGATGACGGAAAAAGCGAAGAAGAGAAATTTTTTGGAAAAGTCCAAAAGATAAAAGGAAAATACACTGAGGCAAAAGAAATAATAGACACTGTGCTTGATTGTGCAGGTGACAGGGTTGAATTTTCCAATATTTTTATAAGGTCAAAGTTTGGCACCGGAGATGCCGCCAGTACGGGAATATTGTATGGGGCAATCTGGACGCTTATTGGAAACGTATATGCTTTTTTGTGCAGATTTTTTAACATAAAATTCCCCGAGGTTGAGCTTGTTCCAAATTTCAACGAAAAAACCTTTGATATCGAAGCGGAGGGAATAATAAAAATCCGTATTGTGCATATTATTACTGCAGCGATGTGCGGTTTAAAAGTATATAAAAAACATAAAAAACAAAAAGGAGAGGTTTAAAAATGGCAGAACAACATCCAATTCAGGGACTTATGTATACAGCAATGCAGAGTATAAGGGATATGATTGATGTAAACACAATCGTGGGTGACCCCGTGGAAACTCCGGACGGAACAATTATTATCCCTATTTCAAAGGTGGGATTGGGCTTCGGTGTCGGTGGCTCGGACCACTCGGCTGGCAAAACTCCTGCGGACAAGCCAAATATGTTTGGTGGCGGTGCAGGCGGTGGCGTTTCCATTTCGCCGGTTGCTTTTATGGTGGTTGGTAAAGGTCAGATAAGACTTATGCCGGTTAACCCCAACAGCACGGTTTATGACAGAATTCTTGATATGGTTCCCACAGCGATCGACAAGCTTGTTGAGGGTGCTGATTTTATAAAAAATACTATAAAAGCAAAAAAAGATGCCAAAGAAGGAACGGGTATTAACGCTCTTAGCGACCTTTCGGCAGAATAAAAAAAATGACGTACTTTTGGCGGGGATTTTCTGCCAAAAGTATTGTTTTACCCAGACATAATCGGCATCGAAAACGATGCATTGAAGGAAAGGCTTTGTGATTTACCTTGAAAAAGTTACTTATAATTGACGGAAACAGCATATTGAACAGGGCATATTATGGCATCCGTATGCTCAATGCCCCTGACGGAACCCCCACCAATGCGGTGTATGGTTTTTTGAATATTTTGTTTAAAAATCTTGAGGAGGATTCTCCTGATTATCTTTGTGTTGCCTTTGACGTAAAGGAAAAGACCTTCAGACACAAAATGTATGAAGAATACAAGGCTCAGAGAAAGCCTGCTCCTGAAGATTTTCTGGTTCAGCTTCCTTTGATTAAAGAGGTTCTTGCTGCTATGAATTGTAAGTGCCTTGAACTTCCGGGTTATGAGGCTGATGATATAATTGGGACGGTTTCCCGAATATGCGACGAAGAAGACGTTGAATGTCTTATCCTAACAGGTGATAAGGATGACCTTCAGCTTGCATCCCAAAACACAAAGATAAAGCTTGTTATCACAAGAATGGGTGCGACGACAACTACTGTTTATGATGCAAATGAAGTGTATAACAAGTATCTCGTTACTCCACAGGAATTTATTGATGTCAAAGCCCTTATGGGCGGTACCTCCGACAATATTCCGGGAGTAAAAGGCATTGGCGAAAAAACAGCCTTTTCCCTTATTGAAAAGTACAAAAGCCTTGATAATATATACGAAAATTTTGATACGGTTGAAGCAACACCATCGGTTAAGAAAAAGCTGGAAGAGGGAAAGGATGATGCATATTTAAGCAGAAAGCTTTCCCAAATTGATAGATGCGTTCCGATAGATTTCAGCCTCAGTGACTGTGAAATCCGTGAATATAACAGTGATACTTTGGGTGAGCTTTTTGTGAGGCTAAATTTCAGGTCTTTTCTTGACAAACTCAATATAAAACCAACAACGAAAAATGAAGAGATAGAATTTGATGGTGTTTGCAAAGAGGCGTCACCCGAGGAAATTCTTGAGCTTGCAAAAATTGGCAAAAACATAACCTATCGCATTTACACTAAAAATGGAACTTTGGATGTTGGCGTAGCTGTTGATGGAAAGTCCTGCTTTTTTGCAAAATCTGTTAATGATAGTTTTCTCAAAACCTTTTTCGAAAATGAAGAAATCAAAAAAACGGGATTTGACATAAAAGAGGATATACTTCTTCTCAAAAACCGCGGCATTGAATATATGGGAAGTGCCTTTGACGTGGCACTTGCAGCATATATTCTTGACCCCACAAGGTCGGGCTATGACATAAATGGGCTGGCACTTGAGTTTTTGGGGCTTTCAGTAAATAGCGAAGCAAATGAACAGGACAATGGTCAGCTGTCACTCTGCTTTGATGAAGAGGAAAATCTTGATGAAGTTGCGTTTGACTTGTTTGCGCTTTATAACCTCAAAAAAATATTTTCCGAAAAAATTCATGAAAATGGTCAGGAAAAACTTTATTATGAGGTTGAACTTCCGCTTGCGGCGGTGCTCGCAGATATGCAGCATACAGGAGTTTTGGTTGATAAGGATGCGCTTGTGGATTTTGGGGCGAAGCTCAAATCTAACATAAAAACCTTGGAAGAGGAAATCTATGAGTATGCAGGAAAGACATTCAATATAAATTCACCCAAACAGCTTGGCGAAGTACTTTTTGATGGGCTTGGATTACCTCATGGAAAAAAGACAAAGACGGGATATTCTACAAATGCTGAGGTTCTCAAAAAGCTTGAGGGCACACACCCTATTATTGAATGTGTGCTTGAATATCGTGGACTTACAAAGATCCAGTCCACTTATGTTGATGGGATGTTAGCTGTTATAAACAAAGAAACGGGAAGAATACATTCAAATTTCAACCAGACGGTTACCGCTACGGGAAGAATAAGCAGCACAGAACCGAATCTTCAGAATATTCCCATACGTACCGAGCGTGGTCGCGAAATGAGAAAAATGTTTGTTGCGGGAAACGACAGAGTTTTGGTGGATGCTGACTATTCCCAGATTGAACTTCGTGTCCTTTCTCATATTGCAGAAGATAAAAATATGCAGAAAGCTTTTCTTGACGGTGTGGACATTCATACCCAGACTGCATCTCAGGTTTTCGGTGTGCCTGTTGATGAGGTTACCTCCCAAATGCGTTTTCGTGCCAAAGCTGTGAATTTCGGCATTGTCTATGGCATCGGCGAATTCTCACTTTCTCAAGACCTCAAAATTCCTATAAAAGAGGCAAAACAATATATATCTGATTACCTTTCGGCATATCCCGGGGTTGCGGCATATATGAAAGATACTGTAGAAGAGGGGCGCACAAAAGGTTTTGTTTCCACACTTCTTGGCAGAAGAAGATATCTTCCTGAACTTCGTGCAGCAAACAAGATAACCCAGGGATTTGGTGAAAGAGTTGCCATGAATGCTCCCATACAGGGCACAGCTGCTGATATAATAAAAATTGCTATGGTTAATGTTTATGAACGGCTGAAGAAAGAAAATTTTAGGTCAAAGCTTATTCTTCAGGTTCACGATGAGCTCATTGTTGAAGCATATATTGATGAAAAGGAGCAGGTTGAAAAGCTGCTTAGTGAGGAAATGGAGAATGCGGTGAAACTTTCTGTGCCTTTAAAGGTAGAGGGCAACAGCGGAAAGACATGGTACGACACAAAATAATATCCGGATGTGATAAAATGAAGATAATTGGTATTACCGGTGGGTCCGGGGCAGGAAAAACAACGGTCTGTGCAGAATTAAAAAAATGTGGTGCAGTGATTGTTGATGCTGATAAGATTTCAAAAGAAGTCACAAAAAAAGGTTCCCCAGCCCTTGATGAAATAGAAAAAGCTTTTGGAAAGCAGTATATTCTGCCGTCAGGTGAACTTGACCGAAAGGGACTTGGTGAGGTGGTTTTTTCTGATGACAGCAAGCTTGAAATGCTAAACAAAATAACCCACAAACATATCTATTTGAAAATGGAACAGGAAATAAAGGATGCTGATAAAGATGTGGTTGTACTTGACGTGCCGCTGCTTTTTGGAACAGACTTTCCATTTAAGTGTGATTTGACGGTTGCTGTTGTGGCGGATAAGGAAGACCGGATGAAACGTATCGTTGCCCGTGATGGCATAACACGGGAAATGGCAGAAGCAAGAATTAAAAATCAGATGTCAGATGACGAATATAGGGATTTGGCCGACATCTGCTTTGAGAATAACGGCGATGCCCAAAAGATAAAGGCTTTTGCAAAGGAAATATGTGAAAACTAAAAATATTGGAGAAATGACAGTGAAACGAAAACGAGGATGCTTCAGGTATATATTTTATATTTTTCTTGCAGTTTTTCTGCTATATTTTTCGGCAGGCGACGGCAAGGAAATTTTATTAAAACAAATCTATCCCACAAAATATCAGGAGTATGTGGAAAAATATTCCGCAGAATATTCTCTTGATAAAAACATAGTGTATTCAATAATAAAGAATGAAAGCAATTTCAGTCCCGAGGTGGTTTCAAAGGCAGGAGCTAAAGGCCTTATGCAGCTTATGGACGAAACCGCAAAGGAATGCAGTGAAAGGGCGGAGCTTGGCTACATAATCCCAGAGGACTTGTTTGTTGCTGAAAAAAACATACACCTTGGATGTCTTTATTTTAAGTCTCTTATGGATATTTATAAAGATTTGGAGCTTGCACTGACTGCATATAACGGCGGGACAGGAAATGTTGATAAATGGCTAAAGGATGAAAACCTTTCGGATGGAAAGGGCGGGCTTTCAGATATCCCCTATGAAGAGACCCGTGATTATGTGAAAAAAGTTATGAGAACTTTTGAAATATATAACAAACTGTATAAAACAGCCGAATATTAAAAAGGAGGAACGATTGTGAGCGAGAATTTACTTTATGAGAGAAAAAATGGCTTCTCGGGAATTGACGAAAATTTGAAAAACAAAATTGATGAGTTTTGTGATGAATATAAAAAAGCACTGGATATGGGCAAAACTGAACGAGAATTTTGTTCTATGTCAGTGAAGCTTCTTGAAAGCGCAGGTTTTAAAAACATTGATGGTGTGAAAACTTTGAGTGCTGGTGACAAAGTTTTTGCGGTAAACCGCGGAAAGAGTGTTGTGGCGTTTGTGATAGGAAAACAGCCAATAACAAATGGAGTGAATATTGTCGGCGCACACATAGATTCCCCAAGGCTTGACCTTAAACCCTGGCCGCTTTTTGAAGACAGCGGAATTGCATTTTTGAAGACCCATTATTATGGAGGAATAAGAAAATATCAATGGTACAACATTCCCCTTGCTCTTCACGGTGTTG
>JAZNNB010000049.1:0-4035 GCA_045580025.1 Clostridia bacterium | reverse complement strand
TAATGCAACTGCCTAACTGATAAATCATGTTATTGCCCGCATATACCAAATCAGTTGTAGACTCTCCGTCGCCTGCATCCGCATAGACATAAGCGCAAAGACCCCGCGCACTGTTTGATGCAACGGTCAACTTCCTTGCCTTACGTTTGTTTGGAGTTTCGTTGCAGGCAGAAAGATTGAGTATAACAGTTGCACCATTCTGAGCGTGGCTCATTGACGGAGGATTGGTTACCCACATATCCTCGCAAATCTCACAGGAAATCCGCAGATTTTCCATACTGTCACAACAGAAAATCAATTTTTCGCCCATTGGCACCTTGTATCCGTCAAAGGATACCTCCACTGTTTTCCCAAGGGTCTGAAAATATCTGGCTTCGTTGTATTCGCCAAAGTTTGGAAGATGACTTTTTGCAACAAACCCCAAAACCTTTCCACCCTTGCAGACCGCCGCTGCATTATAAAGCTTGTCAAGATGAGGTACAGCAATACCCACAGCAAAGAGAATGTCAAGTTTTTTTGTTTTTTTCAGGATTTCAATAAGAGCTGCTTTTGAACGCTCCCAAAGTGAACTTTGGAAAAGCAAATCGCCAACAGTATATCCCGAAATCGAAAGTTCAGGGAAAACAATGACCTTTGCACCATTTTTCGCCGCATCCGAAATCTGATTTATTATATTTTCACAATTTTTCTTTGTGCTGTTCACCACAATTTCTGGTGTTGCAGCCGCAACCTTTATAAATCCGTGTTTCACAAGTCATTCCTCCCTTTTATTTTTTAATCTTTTCCCTCAAGGAAATATGTGGCCTCCATATCAGCAGTAGAAAGTGCAAACGCAAGCGGAAACATCTCAAATGCACTTCCCACATTTCTCGGCTCTTCATTTCCTGAAAAGCCCATATGGTATCTTATAGCAAAAGCTTCTTCGCGGGTAAGCCGCATAAAGCCCGAAATTATATAAACCGACTTTTCGCCATGTCCATATGGAAGCTTGTCGTCAATTTCAAACGTGGGAACCTTTTGCCATACGCCATTTTCATCTTTCACATTACGGAACGATGGCTTGTAAAAATTCATCTTGCAAAGGTCGTGAAGAAGTGCAACTATTGCAATAGTTTCTTCGCTTGCTTCAATCCCATAAAGCTCTGCTACCCTTTCTCTTGAAAGATAGTCCTTGAGGCATTCATAAACATTTATACTATGCTCAACCAAGCCCCCCTCGTATGCACCGTGGTATCTGGTACTGGCAGGTGCTGTGAAAAAATCACTTGCAGGGGACATAAGATGAGCAAGGAGCTTTTCAGCTCCCTCTCTTTTTATGCAGTTTTGATAAATCTCGATAAATTCCTGTTTTGCGCTCATAATTATTTCACCACTATGTTTATAAGCTTTTTGGGAACAGCAATCACTTTGACAACCTGTTTGCCGTCAATAAGTTCTTTAATTTTGCCACTTGCAAGAGCAGTGTCCTGCATACCCTTGGGGTCAAGGTCTGCTGAAATCATCATCTTGTCACGGATTTTGCCGTTAATCTGAACAACAACCTCAATTTCATCGTCAATAGTTTTTGCTTCGTCATACTGGGGCCACTTTGTATCAGATAAGTTACCCTCAAAACCGGCAATCTGCCAAAGCTCCTCAGTGATATGCGGAGCAACAGGGTTCAAAAGTGTAATAAATGTCTTAAATTCAGCTTTGTTGATTTTTTCAACTTTCATCACATCATTGATAAACGCCATAAGCGCCGCAATACCGGTGTTGAACTTCATTCTGTCATAATCATCAGTTACCTTTTTGATTGTCTTGTGCATAGCACTTTCAAGCTCTTTTGAATAGCTGTCACCATCAACGAGGATATTCTGGAGATTCCATACTCTTTCAAGGAATTTATAACATCCCTTAACGCCGTTCATAGACCACGGTGTAGCCTGGTCAAAAGCGCCAATAAACATTTCATAAGTTCTGAATGTATCAGCCCCGTATTCATTAACAACATCATCAGGATTGATTACATTTCCTCTTGACTTGGACATTTTTTCGCCGTTTTCACCTAAAATCATACCGTGTGAGGTACGTTTCTGATAGGGCTCTTTTGTGGGAACAACGCCAATATCATAGAGGAACTTATGCCAGAATCTTGAGTAAAGAAGGTGGAGTGTTGTATGCTCCATACCGCCATTATACCAGTCAACAGGAAGCCAATACTTAAGTTCTTCCATACCTGCAAGGAAGTCAGAGTTGTTGGGGTCAATATATCTTAAGAAATACCACGAAGAACCTGCCCACTGAGGCATAGTATCAGTTTCACGTTCTGCTTTGCCGCCGCATTTTGGACAAGTTGTTTCAACCCAATCTCTGATTTTAATAAGCGGTGATTCACCGGATTCGCCCGGCTCAAAATTCTTTGTATCTGGAAGCTGCAAGGGAAGCTCACTTTCAGGAAGAGCCACCCATCCGCACTTGGGACAATTAACCAACGGAATAGGCTCGCCCCAGTAACGCTGACGTGAGAACACCCAGTCACGAAGCTTAAAGTTTACCTTGCGCTTACCGATTCCCTCTTTTTCAAGATAGTCGATAATTGCTTTCTTTGCATCCTCAACCTGCATGCCTGTAAGGAAGCCTGAGTTCACCATCACACCGGTTTCAACATCGGTGAAAGCTTCTTTTTGAACATCCTCACCGCCTGCTACAACCTCAATAATCGGCATATCAAATTTCTTTGCAAACTCCCAGTCACGTGTATCGTGTGCAGGAACCGCCATGATTGCACCTGTTCCGTATGTAACAAGTACATAGTCAGAAATCCAGATGGGAATTTCAGCATTATTTACGGGGTCGATGGCAACCATGCCCTTAAGCATAACGCCGGTCTTGTTTTTATCAAGCTCAGCTCTTTCAAAGTCACTCTTTTTGGAAGCTTCAAGCTTGTAGGCTTCGACCTCAGCATAATTTTCTATTCTTTCCTTATATTTTTCAACATATGGATGTTCCGGTGCCAGAACCATATATGTAGCACCAAAGAGGGTATCGGGTCGTGTTGTGTAAACTCTTATTTTATCATCTGTACCTTTAATCTTAAAATCTACTTCAGCACCCTCGCTTCTTCCAATCCAGTTTGTCTGCTGAACCTTTACCCTGTCAATATAATCAAGGTCAGAGAGGTCATCAATAAGACGCTGTGCATACTCGGTAATTTTGAGCATCCACTGGCTCTTTTCCTTTTGTACAACCTCACTTCCGCAACGTTCACAAACACCGTTTACAACTTCTTCGTTAGCAAGGCCTACCTTACAGCCTGTGCAGAAGTTAATGGGCATCTTTGTTTTGTAAGCAAGACCTTTTTCAAAAAGCTTCAAGAAAATCCACTGTGTCCATTTATAATAATTGGGATCTGTTGTGTTTATTTCTCTTGTCCAATCGAAACCAAACCCCAGCATTTTAAGCTGTCTTTTGAAGTTTTCAACATTCTTTTCTGTAACAACAGCAGGATGAATGTTGTTTTTGATAGCAAAGTTCTCTGTAGGGAGGCCAAACGCATCCCAACCCATAGGGAACAGTACATTATAACCCTCTAATCGTTTCTTTCGGGTGATAATATCAATAGCCGTATAGCCTCTTGGATGGCCTACATGAAGACCGTGTCCTGACGGATAGGGAAATTCTACAAGACCATAAAACTTAGGCTTTGATTTATCCGCATTTGACGCCTCGAAAGTCTTGTTTTCGTCCCACTTCTTTTGCCATTTTTCTTCAATCTGTTTAAAATCGTACTTCATTTATTATCAATCCTTTCGGTTTTTTAGTCTTCTTCAATAAGGTCTGAAACATCCACATCCGGAGCGTCTTTCCATATATGTTCCAGCTTGTAAAATTCACGATACTCTTCCTGAAAAATATGAATCATAACATCATCATAATTTAAGAGAATCCATTCGCCGTTGTCATAGCCCTCTTTTGTCCACATCTTTGCACCAATCTTTTGCATTTCCTCTTCAACAAAGTCGCAAATCGCCTGAACATTCTTGTTTGAGCCAC
>JAZNNB010000048.1:0-3081 GCA_045580025.1 Clostridia bacterium | reverse complement strand
AATTTATTCTATTGACGCAAATCAAAGATTTTGGTACAATATAAAAGATAAATGAAAAGGGAGATGCGATATGCAGAAAAAGGGGAAATTTATAGTTTTTGAGGGGATTGACGGAAGCGGAAAAAGCACTCAGATAAAAATGCTTGCAAAAGCCTTCCAAAAGAGGGGCATTGCCGTTTGCGAAACCCTTGAACCTACTTTTGGAATTGCGGGGGAGGTTCTTCACGAGATATTGTCAGGAAAGAAAAAGGCTGACCCAAAGGTTATTGCAGCGCTTTTTGTGGCGGACAGGCTTGACCATCTTACAAACCTCGAAAACGGTGTATGTAAAACCATTGATGAGGGAACACACGTTTTGTGTGACAGATATTATTTTTCATCTTATGCATATCAAAGCGTTGAAGTGCCAAAGGAATGGGTGGTCTCTGCCAACAGTATGGCGGCAGATATTTTAAGACCCGATTGCACCATTTTTATTGACGTAGAGCCTGAGGTTGCAATGGAAAGGATTTCCCAAAACCGTGAAAACATTGAACTTTATGAAAGCCTTGAACGGCTTACTGCTGTAAGATGCGCTTATATGGATGCGTTTTCTTCCATGAAAGATGTTGAAAAAGTGAAGATTTTTGACGGCAATAAACCGCCGGAAGAAATTGCCCGCGAAATAGAAGAATTTGTGTTCGGAAAGTTGATTTAAAAATAAGCGCAGTAATTGTCAAAAAAACACGGTAGAACATTGGAAATTTCTTGACAAAACGCCTTTATCGTGATAAAATTAACAAGGTGACAATGTGTGCTTTTAAAGGTGCATTGTTGATTGAATGGTTTTTTGTGACTGACGGATTATGTGGGGTTACCACAGGGGAGCAAAAGACAATAATTATGCCGACCGTCTGGGCAGTCCTGTGTAGCTGTGCAGGACTGTCCTTTTTGGCTTTATTTGAATAAATTATTGGAGGACTTTGAAATGAAAAAAGTTGGAATTATTATGGGCAGCGACAGTGATTTGCCCGTTGTAGAAAAAGCGATTGACACATTGAAAGACTTGGGTGTGCCCTTTGAAGTGCATGTTTATTCTGCACACAGAACACCTGTTGAAGCGAAAGATTTTTCAGTGAATGCACGTGCAAATGGATTTGGCGCAATAATTGCAGCGGCAGGAAAGGCAGCACACTTGGCGGGGGCTATTGCGGCAAATACCACTCTTCCTGTTATTGGTATTCCTGTTAAGTCATCAACTCTTGATGGTCTTGATGCGCTTCTTTCAACGGTTCAGATGCCTGGCGGAATTCCTGTTGCCACGGTTGCTATTGACGGGGCACAGAATGCGGCGCTCCTTGCGGCTCAGATTATTGCTGTGGAGGATAAGGAACTTGCGGGGAAATTGGATGCACAGAGAAAGGCCGCACAAGACAGTGTGCTCTTAAAAAATAAAAATATCGAAGAAAAGTTTAACGCTTAAAAGACATAAAATTACAGTTACGGAGGTAATATATGGGCGGTTTTTTTGGAACAGTCAGCAAGCATGATGCCATAGCGGATGTGTTTTTTGGAACGGACTATCATTCGCATCTTGGTACACGCCGTGGTGGAATTGCAGCTTATGACAGCGAAATAGGACTCCAGAGGGACATACACAACATTGAAAACACTCCATTTAGGACTAAGTTTGACAATGTGTTCGAAGAAATGAAAGGTAAATCTGCCATTGGGGTTATCAGTGACTCAGACCCTCAGCCGCTTTTGATCCGGTCAAATGTGGGCACTTATGCCATAGCTACGATAGGCAAGATAAACAATGCAGAGGAACTGATTGAAAAGTATTTGTCAGGTGGCGGATATTTCGGCGTTATGACCGGAGGAAAAGTCAACTCCACAGACCTTGTGGCAGCTCTCATAAACCAGAAGGAAAACTTCGTAGAGGGTATAAAGTTTGCCCACGATGTTATTGACGGGACAGCATCAATTCTTATCCTGAAAAATGACGGCACACTTATTGCTGCACGTGACAGGCTTGGAAGACTTCCCGTGCTTATCGGCAAGAATGATGATGGATATGCCGTGTCATTTGAGTCTTTTGCCTATAAGAAGCTTGGTTATTATGATGAAAAGGAGCTTGGACCCGGGGAAATTGTTGAAATTTCAAAAGACAGTCTCACTCAGCTTGCGCCTCCAGGAAAAGAAATGAAGATTTGTGCTTTTTTATGGAGCTATTATGGTTATCCAAACTCCAACTATGAGGGCAAAAATGTTGAAACCATGAGATACAGAAACGGTCAGATTATGGCGCAGAATGACAAGAAGCATGGCACTGCAACCGACATTGATTTTGTCAGCGGTGTTCCGGATTCCGGCACACCCCACGCAATCGGCTATGCCAATGAAAGCGGTGTTCCTTTTGCAAGACCATTTATAAAATATACGCCTACCTGGCCAAGAAGCTTTATGCCAAGCCACCAGACCGAGCGTATACAAATTGCAAAAATGAAGCAAATCCCGATTCACGAGCTTATTGAAGATAAAAATCTTCTGTTTGTGGATGACTCGATTGTCAGGGGCACACAGCTTAAAGAAACGGTTGAGTTCTTGTATGAAAACGGGGCAAAATCGGTGCATATGAGGTCGGCTTGTCCGCCCATTGTGCATGGCTGCAAATATCTCAATTTCTCAAGCAGCAGGAACGAGATGGAATTGATTGCAAGAAAGACCGTTATGGAGCTTGAGGGCGAAGAAGGCTTCGAGCATCTTGGGGAATACAGTGACGGCTCAACAGAGCGTGGCAAAAAACTCAGAGAAACCATAAGTGAAAAATTTGGGTTTGCATCCCTTGATTTTCAGTCCCTTGATGGAATAATCAAAGCAATAGGTATTGACAGATGTAAGCTTTGTACTTATTGCTGGGACGGCAAGGAATAAATAGATAAAATTCAAAAGAGATTTTGTTATACAGAAAGGAAAAATGAAAATGGAAAAAAGCTTTAGTGAAAGTTACAAGGCGGCAGGCGTTGATATTACTGCCGGATACAAGGCTGTTGAGCTTATGAAACAGCATATTGCAAGAACTGTGACAAAAGGTGCTGC
>JAZNNB010000047.1:0-29883 GCA_045580025.1 Clostridia bacterium | reverse complement strand
GTTGGTATGAGCATTGTTGTAGCAAAAGAGGATGCTGACAAAGCCCTTGAAACGTTACAGGCAAATGGCGAGGATGCTTACATAATCGGTGAAATCATCAAGAGTGATGAAAGCGTGGTTATATGCTAAATAAAGCAAAGATTGCTGTGCTTGTGTCAGGAGGCGGAACAAATCTTCAGGCACTTATTGATGCCCAAGATGCTGGCAAGATTGAAAGTGGCGAAATTGTGCTTGTTGTATCAAACAATAGTGATGCGTTTGCTCTTACCCGTGCTGAAAAGGCGGGGATAAAGACCGCAGTAGTTTCCAAAAAAGAACTGGGGAATGAGAAGTTTGAAGAAAGACTTGTCGACGTTCTTACAGAAAACGGAATTGAGCTTATAATTTTGGCGGGATTTATGTGCATTTTAAGTGAGAAGTTCACATCCCGTTATCCCAAGCGGATAATAAATGTTCATCCTTCGCTTATCCCGTCTTTTTGTGGTGAAGGGTTTTATGGACTCCATGTTCACGAGGCGGCGCTCAGCTATGGCGTAAAGGTTACAGGTGCTACTGTTCATTTTGTGAACGAAATTCCTGACGGCGGAGAGATTATACTGCAAAGAGCGGTTGAAATAAAAGACGGCGATACACCTGAAATTCTTCAAAGGCGTGTTATGGAAGAGGCGGAATGGCATCTTCTTCCCGCTGCTGCAGAATTGGTGTCAGAAGAAATTGTTAAATCAAGATAGTTTTTTAGAGAGAGAGGGCTTTTTATGAATATTTATGAAATAAATGATATGGGTGAACTTATCCGTGACAACGCTTATGTTGGCAGGGGTATTGTGATTGGAAAGAGCAAAGACGAAAAATCAGCGGTTTTTGCATATTTCATCATGGGCCGTTCTGAAAACAGCCGCAACCGTGTGTTTATTGAAGAAGGCAGCGAGGTTATTATTCATCCTTTTGATGCTTCAAAGGTTGAAGACCCGTCACTGATTATATATTCACCTGTTCGCAAATTTGAAAACAAGCTGGTTGTTACAAATGGTGACCAGACCGATACGGTTATTGAGTTTTTGGAAAAGGGAAAAACCTTTGAAGAAGCCCTTGAAACACGTGAATTTGAGCCTGATGGCCCCAACTGGACACCAAGAATCAGCGGTATGATGACTTTCGGTGAAAATGATTTTTCATATAAGATGAGCATTTTAAAGAGTGCGGATGCTAAAGGCTCTGCATGCAACAGATTTACTTATTCATACAAGGCACTTTCTGGACTTGGACATTTTATTCACACATATGTTTGTGACGGAAATCCAATTCCTACATTTCAGGGCGAGCCTGAAAGAGTAGAAATTCCAAATGACATTGATGAGTTCACAGAAAAAATCTGGAATAACCTTAATGAAGCAAATAAGATTTCACTCTATGTGAGATATATTGATTTAAAGACTGGTGCGGAAACAAACCGTATGATAAATAAAAACGCTTAAGGAGAATCGAAATGGAAGACAGAAGAGAAAAATATATTTCTCCATTTTCGACAAGGTACGCAAGCCCCCAGATGCAGGAGGTTTTTTCCGAAAAGTTTAAGTTCAGAACATGGAGAAAGCTATGGATTGCTCTTGCAAAGGCTGAAAAGGAGCTTGGACTCAGTATAACAGACGAGCAGATTGCTGAAATGGAAAAATTTAAGGATGACGTGAACTTTGACGTGGCAGAGGAACGTGAAAAGGTTGTTCGTCACGATGTTATGTCACACGTATATGCCTTTGGTAAGCAGTGCCCCAAGGCGGAGCCGATTATTCACCTTGGTGCTACCTCTTGTTATGTGGGAGACAACACGGATGTGGTTGCTCTCAAAAAGGCGTCCGAGATAGTTCTCAAAAAGGCGGCACAGGTGCTTAAAAATCTTGCGGATTTTGCTCTCCGCTATAAAGATATGCCTTGCCTTGCATACACCCATCTTCAGCCGGCACAGCTCACCACTGTGGGAAAACGTGCGACACTTTGGGCATATGAGCTTTCAATGGACATTGAGGAGCTTTCGCATCAGGTGGAAAAGCTCAGGCTTCTCGGCTCAAAAGGTACAACCGGTACTCAGGCAAGTTTTATGGAGCTGTTTGAGGGTGATGAAGAAAAAATTGACAAAATGGAAGAAATCATTGCAAAGGAAATGGGTTTTGATGGCTGTGTTCCGGTTTCTGGGCAGACCTATTCACGAAAAGTGGAAGCATATTTCCTTGGTGCTCTTTCGGGGTTTGCACAGAGTGCGTATAAGTTTGCAAACGACCTTCGAATCTTGCAGTCCTTTGAAGAAATAGAAGAGCCTTTTGAGAAGAAACAAATTGGTTCATCCGCTATGCCTTATAAGAGAAACCCAATGCGGTCGGAGAGAATTTCAGCACTTGCAAGGTATGTTATTGTGGACTCTTTAAATCCTGCATTTACCGCATCAACCCAGTGGTTTGAAAGAACTCTTGATGATTCGGCAAATAGGCGCATTTCGGTGTCGGAGGCATTTTTAGCTGTGGACGCTATGCTTAATATTTATATAAACGTAACATCCGGACTTGTGGTTTATGACAAGGTGATTGAAAGAAGAGTTATGGAAAAGCTGCCTTTCATGGCAACAGAAAACATAATGATGAAGTCGGTTAAAAAAGGCGGAAACCGTCAGGAACTTCACGAAAAGCTTCGCACACATTCTCATGCGGCAGCGGCAAAGGTGAAGATGGAGGGCGGCGTTTGCGATTTGATTGAACGAATTGCGGCAGATGAAGATTTTCCCCTTACCGAAGAAGAAATCAGGGCAGAACTTGACCCGAAGCTTTATATAGGCAGAAGTGTTTCACAGACTGAAAGGTTTGTGGATAATGTCTTGAATCCCTTGATTGACAAGTTCTATCAGGGCGATGCGGCAACAGAACTTAAGGTTTGATTTAAACAAAGGTTGAAAGGATGATTTTTGAAATGAAAGAGTTTGAACTTAAATATGGATGTAACCCCAATCAAAAGCCGTCAAAGATATTTATGAATGGTGGGAAGGAGCTTCCTATTGAAATTTTAAGCGGGAGACCAGGATATATAAATTTTCTTGATGCTTTCAACAGTTGGCAGCTTGTAAAAGAACTGAAAGCTGCACTGGGTATGCCTGCAGCAACATCGTTTAAGCACGTAAGTCCTACATCTGCGGCTGTTGGCACACCTATGAGTGCGGAGCTTAAAAAAGCTTGCTTTGTTGATGATATTGAGGGCCTTGATGCGTCACCCTTGGCGGTGGCTTACGCTCGTGCAAGGGGTACTGACAGAATGTCATCCTTTGGTGATTGGATTGCACTCAGCGATGTTTGTGACGTGACAACTGCAAAACTTATAAAACGTGAGGTTTCTGACGGTGTTATTGCACCCGGATATGAGCCTGAGGCTCTTGAAATCTTAAAGAGCAAGAGAAACGGAAATTATAATATAGTAAAAATTGACCCGGAGTTTGTTCCGGAAGAAACAGAAACAAAGATGGTTTTTGGCATTACTTTTGAGCAGGGCAGAAACAATTTTAAAATTGATGAAGAATTGCTCAGCAACATTGTTACCGAAAACAAGGAAATGCCGGAAGAAGCAAAGCGTGACCTTATCATTGCGCTCATCACTCTTAAATATACACAGAGTAACTCAGTGTGCTTTGCAAAGGACGGACAGGCAATCGGCGTTGGTGCAGGTCAGCAGTCAAGAATTCACTGCACAAGACTTGCGGGCAACAAAGCAGACATTTGGCATCTTCGTCAGCATGAAAAGGTTTTAAGTCTCCCGTTCCTTGACAGTGTGGGAAGACCTGACCGTGATAATGCTATTGACGTTTATCTTTCAGAGGATGCAGAGGACGTACTTGGCGAGGGCAACTGGCAAAAGCTGTTCAGCGAAAAGCCTGAGGCTTTCACAAGAGCTGAGCAGAGAGAGTATCTTGCATCGCTCAGTGGTGTGGCTCTTGGCAGTGATGCTTTCTTCCCATTTGGCGATAACATTGAAAGGGCGGCAAGAAGCGGTGTAACATATGTTGCACAGCCCGGCGGTTCAATTCGTGATGATAATGTAATCGAAGCTTGTAATAATCACAATATGGTTATGGCGTTTACTAAGATGCGTCTTTTCCACCACTAAAGGTAAGGACTGCAAAAAGCAGCACCGACCGCACAAAGATATGCTTTGTGCTACGGATAAATCCCATCACTTGCGGTGCAATCAGTACAGCGGCGGATGTAATTTATCCGTTCTGCACTACTTTTTGCAGCCTTTAGGGACTTTTAAAATTAAAGGCGAAAGAAAGGAAACTCACATTATGAAAATTATGGTAGTAGGTGGTGGCGGACGTGAGCATGCCATCATCAAGAAGCTGAAAGAAAGCGAAAAAGTGTCAAAGATATATGCGCTCCCCGGAAACGGCGGAATTGCACAAGACGCCCAGTGCGTTGATATTGGCGCCAAAGATATTGACGGCATCCGTGACTTTGCAAAAAATGAAAAGATAGACTTTGCGGTGGTTGCGCCTGATGACCCACTTGTTCTTGGCGCGGTTGATGCCCTTGAGGGTATTGGCGTTCCTTGTTTTGGGCCAAGGGCAAATGCGGCAATAATTGAGGGTAGCAAGGTTTTCTCAAAAAACCTTATGAAGAAATACAACATTCCCACGGCGGAATATGAGGTTTTTTCTGACCTTGATGAAGCACTTAAATATCTTGAAACAGCACCAATCCCCACAGTTATCAAGGCTGACGGTTTGGCACTTGGCAAGGGCGTTATAATTGCAACTACCCGTGATGAAGCTAAAGATGCTGTTCGTTCTATGATGGAGGATAAGATTTTCGGCGAAAGCGGAAATAATGTTGTAATCGAAGAGTTCCTCACAGGACCTGAGGTGTCTGTGCTTTCGTTCACTGATGGTGAGACGGTTATTCCTATGGTTTCTTCAATGGACCACAAGCGTGCAAAAGATGGCGACGAGGGTCTTAACACAGGGGGTATGGGAACTATCGCACCAAACCCCTACTACACAAAGGCCGTGGCAGATGAATGTATGGAAAAGATTTTCATTCCTACCATTGATGCAATGAACAAAGAGGGAAGAACTTTTAAAGGTTGTCTTTATTTTGGACTTATGCTTACCGAAAAAGGCCCTAAAGTAATCGAATATAACTGCCGTTTTGGTGACCCTGAAACTCAGGTTGTTTTGCCTCTTTTGGATGGCGATTTGTTTGAAATTATGCAGCATACTGCAAATGGAAGCTTGAAAGATGCGAAAGTAAAGTTTAAAGATATGTCTGCTTGCTGTGTTGTTATGGCATCAAATGGTTACCCGCAAAAATATGACAGTGGCTTTGAAATTTCGATGCCTCAAGATAAAAACATTTATGTTGCAGGGGCAAAGCTTGAAAATGGAAAGCTGCTTACTGCAGGCGGCAGAGTTCTTGGGGTTACTGAGATAGGAAACTCGCTAAAAGATGCTATTAGTGCGGCTTATGAAACAGTGAAAACTGTCAAGTTCGACAATGCGTATTATAGAAATGATATAGGACAAAAAGCCCTTGCGGCAGAAAATGCATAAGAAAGGAACAAAATAATGGTTTACAGAGTTTATGTAGAGAAAAAGAGTGAACTTGCGGCAGAGGCAAAGTCACTTAAAAATGATTTGGTTAATCTGCTCCAGATAAAAGGGCTTCGTAACCTTAGAATAATCAACCGCTATGACGTTGAAAATATTGACAAAGAGCTTTTTGATTATTGCAAAGGTACAGTTTTTTCAGAGCCTCAGCTTGACGCAGTTTCAGAGGAAATTGAGATGAACGCTGATGCTGTTTTTGCTGTGGAGTTTTTGCCTGGTCAGTTTGACCTCCGTGCAAATTCCGCTGAGGAGTGTATTCAGCTGATTTCAAAGGGCGAAAGACCTACTGTAAAAGCGGCAAAGGTCTATTTGCTTTATGGTGACCTTTCAGATGGAGACATTACTGAAATCAAAAAGTATGTTATTAACCCCGTTGAATCAAGAGAGGCAACTCTTGAAACATTTGATACCCTCAAAGTAGAGTACGATATACCCACTACTGTTGCGACTATTGATGGATTTATCGAACTCTCTGAAGAAGGTCTCGGAAAAATGATTGATGATATGGGGCTTGCTATGGACATTGATGATATCAAGTTCTGTCAACAATATTTTTTAAGCGAAAAACGTGACCCAACAATCACCGAAATAAGAATGATAGATACATACTGGTCTGACCATTGTCGCCATACTACATTTCTTACCACTATTGACAGTGTTAAGTTTGAGGATGAACTGCTTCAGGCCGCTTATGACAGATATATAAAGACCAGAGAAGAACTCGGCAGAACCAAGCCCATAAACCTTATGGATATTGGTACAATCGCTGCAAAATATTTAAAGGCAAACGGCAAGCTTGATGGTCTTGATGAAAGCGAAGAAATCAATGCTTGTACTGTTAAAATTGATGTAGAGGTTGATGGCGAAAACCAGAAATGGTTGCTTCTCTTCAAAAATGAAACACACAATCATCCAACAGAAATCGAGCCATTTGGCGGTGCGGCTACTTGTATTGGTGGTGCTATCCGTGACCCGCTGTCAGGTCGTTCATATGTCTATGCGGCTATGCGTGTTACCGGTGCGGCAGACCCGCTTAAGCCCGTATCAGAAACTATTGAGGGCAAGCTCCCACAAAGAAAGATTGTTACCGGTGCAGCAGCAGGCTACAGCTCATACGGAAACCAGATTGGTCTTGCGACAGGTCAGGTTGATGAGATTTATCACGACGGATATGCAGCAAAACGTATGGAAATCGGCGCAGTTATTGCAGCCGCTCCTCAGGAAAACGTAAGACGTGAACGTCCAGTTGACGGCGATATTGTTATTCTTCTTGGGGGAAAGACCGGCCGTGACGGCTGTGGTGGAGCTACAGGTTCATCTAAATCCCACACTGCCCAGTCTCTTGAATCTTGCGGCGCAGAGGTTCAAAAGGGTAATGCTCCTGAAGAAAGAAAGCTTCAGAGACTTTTCCGCAACAGCGAAGCGTCAAAGCTTATCAAACGTTGTAATGACTTTGGTGCGGGCGGTGTTTCTGTTGCTATCGGGGAACTTGCTGACGGTCTTGAAATTGACCTTAATGCTGTTCCCAAAAAGTATGATGGACTCGATGGTACAGAGCTTGCAATCAGCGAATCTCAGGAGAGAATGGCTGTTGTTGTAGAAGCAAAAGACGTTGAAAGATTCAAAGAACTTGCCCGAAACGAAAATTTGGAGGCGACTGTTGTTGCCGTGGTTAAAGAAAAGCCGTATCTTGTTATGCATTGGAACGGCAAAGAAATCGTGAATATTTCACGTGAGTTCCTAAATTCAAACGGCGCGGAAAAGCATATTGATATTGCACCTGAAAAGCCCAAGGCTTTTGACAAGGAAATTCCTGTGGACTTTAGGAAAGGTTATATGGCTCTTGCCGGAGACCTCAATGTTTGTTCAAAACGCGGACTTTCAGAGAGATTTGACTCTACCATCGGTGCGGGAACAGTTCTTATGCCCTTTGGAGGAAAGCATCAGCTCACACCTATTCAGGCTATGGCAAACAAGGTTTCTGTTGAAAAGGAACACACAAACACTTGTTCTGTAATGGCTTGGGGTTATAACCCATTCATTGCGGAAAAGAGCCCTTATCACAGTGCTTATCTCGCTGTTGTTGAGTCTGTTTCAAAGCTTGTGGCAACAGGTGCAGCATTCCAAGATGTGTATCTTACTTTCCAGGAATATTTTGAAAAGCCCAAGAAAGACCCGAAACGTTGGGGTAAGCCATTTGCGGCACTTCTTGGCGCACTTGACGCACAGAAAAATCTTGAAATTGCGGCTATCGGCGGCAAGGACTCTATGAGTGGCACATTTGAACAGCTTGATGTTCCGCCAACTTTGGTTTCCTTTGCGGTTACTACCGAAAAGAATGAGAATATTATCTCGCCTGAATTTAAAGCTGCAGGGCACAAAACTGTATGGGTTAAACCCGAATATGACAAGAATGGTCTTCCTGTGACGACCAGCCTTGTTGAGTGCTTTAAGACAGTCACTGACCTTGTCCACAGTGGCAAGGCGACTGCGGTATATACACCTGTTTACGGCGGTGTGGCTGAGGGCATAATGAAAATGGCTATGGGTAATGGAATCGGCTTTAAGTTTGAGGAAGGCGTTTCTATGGCTGATATTTTTGGATATAGCTATGGCTCATTTGTTGTAGAACTTAAATCTGATGAAAATGTCGGAACTGTTTTGGGTTATACGACTGATAAGATGGAAATTTCATACAAGGGCGAGGTAATCGGTCTTGCTGAGCTTCAAAAGGATTATGAAGGAAAGCTTGAAGAAATTTATTCCTGCAATATTGAAACCGAAAAGAAAGATATCCCTGCGTTCAATTTTGAAGCAGAGACTCGCGTTGCTCCAAAAATCAGCGTGGCAAAACCAAAGGTTCTCATTCCTGTATTCCCTGGAACAAACTGTGAATTTGACAGTGCAAAGGTTATGCGTGATGCAGGTGCTGAGCCTGAAATATTTGTAATCAATAATCTTTCGCCCGAGGCTATTTCAGAGTCAGTTGAAAGCTTTGCTAAGCTCTTGAAACAGTCACAGATAGTGTTCATCCCAGGTGGTTTCTCAGGTGGTGATGAGCCTGACGGTTCAGCGAAATTCATTACGGCATTCTTCCGTAACCCCGAAATCAAGGAGGCTACAACCGAGCTTCTTGAAATGCGTGACGGACTTATGTGCGGTATTTGTAACGGCTTCCAGGCTTTAATCAAGCTTGGTCTTGTACCTTATGGAAAAATTATTGACACTGACGAAAATTGTCCTACACTTTCATACAACACCATCGCACGTCACCAGTCAAAGCTGGTACGTACAAGGGTTGCATCAAATAAGTCGCCGTGGATGACAAATACAAATGTGGGCGATGTTTATACTGTTGCGATTTCTCACGGTGAAGGTCGCTTTATGGCAAGTGATGAGCTTGTGAAGACTTTGGCTGAGAATGGACAGATTCTTACTCAGTATGTTGATTTAGACGGAAATCCCACCAATGAAATTCAGTATAACCCCAATGGTTCAACCTTTGCTATTGAGGGTATAACATCTCCTGACGGCAGAGTTCTTGGAAAAATGGGACACACTGAGCGATGGGCAGATGGACTTTATAAAAACGTTGACGGAAGCTTTGATATGGGTATTTTCCGTTCAGCTGTTGAATATTTCAAATAAAAACTTGTGAAAGAAGGTTTTTTAGAGTGAAAACAGATATCGAAATCGCTCAGAGCACCAAAATGCAGCATATTTCAGAAATTGCGGATGCTGCTGGGATTGACCCGAAATATGTGGAGCTTTATGGAAATTATAAGGCGAAAATTGACCTTTCTCTTCTTCGTGAGAGGGAGAGACGCGCAAAGCTTATCTTGGTTACTGCAATAACCCCAACTCCTGCAGGTGAGGGAAAGACCACAACCACAATCGGTCTTGCAGACGGAATGAAAAAGCTTGGCAAAAACGTGGTGGTTGCACTGCGTGAGCCATCACTGGGACCTGTGTTTGGTGTCAAAGGCGGTGCGGCAGGCGGAGGTTATGCTCAGGTTGTGCCCATGGAGGACATAAATCTGCATTTTACCGGTGATTTCCACGCTATCGGTGCGGCAAACAATCTTCTTGCAGCTATGCTTGATAACCACATTTATCAGGGAAATCGACTCAACATTGACCCAAGACGTATCACTTGGAAACGCTGCGTGGATATGAATGACCGTCAGCTGAGATTTGTTACAGACGGTCTTGGAGGCAGAGTTAATGGTGTTCCAAGGGAAGACGGTTATGACATAACTGTTGCGTCTGAGGTTATGGCAGTGCTGTGTCTTGCGTCTTCAATTTCTGATTTGAAAGAAAGACTTTCAAGAATTGTTGTTGGATATACCTATGACGAAAAGCCTGTTACAGCGGGCGAACTTGGTGCGGCAGGTGCAATGACGGCGCTTTTAAAGGACGCACTTAAGCCAAATCTTGTGCAGACCCTTGAGGGTACTCCTGCCCTTGTTCACGGCGGACCTTTTGCGAACATTGCCCATGGCTGCAACTCGGTTATTGCCACAGAAACAGCTATGCGGCTTGGCGATTATGTGATTACTGAAGCGGGCTTTGGCGCTGACCTTGGTGCTCAAAAGTTTCTTGATATAAAGTGTCGTTATGCGGGGCTTAAACCCTCAGCGGTTGTTATGGTTGCAACAATTCGTGCTCTCAAAATGCACGGTGGTGTGCCAAAGACAGAGCTTGGAGAAGAAAATCTTGAGGCACTGGCTCTGGGTATACCAAATCTTCTTCGCCATGTCTCAAACATCAAGGATGTTTATAAGCTCCCGTCGGTTGTGGCGGTGAACAGATTCCCAACTGATACAGATGCAGAGGTTCAGCTTGTTATTGACCGTTGTCGTGAACTTGGTGTGAATGTTGTTCTTTCAAATGTATGGGCAGAAGGCGGAAACGGCGGCATTCAAATGGCAGAAGAGGCTGTAAGCCTTTGTGAAAAGGCTAATGATTTTTCATTCAGCTATGACCTTGATGATACCATTGAAAACAAAATTGATGCGATTGTCAAAAGAGTATATCGTGGACGTGGCGCGGCATTTACACCAGCTGCGAAAAAGCAGATTGCCGCTCTTTGTGAACTTGGATATGACAAGCTTCCGATTTGTATGGCAAAGACCCAGTACAGCTTTTCGGATGATATGACAAAAATCGGTGCTCCAGAGGACTTTGTGGTTACTGTCAGAAATCTGAAAGTGTCGGCGGGAGCCGGATTTATTGTGGCTCTCACCGGTGACATTATGACAATGCCGGGCCTTCCGAAAGTTCCTGCGGCTGAAAAAATCGACGTTGATGAAAATGGCGTAATAACCGGACTTTTCTAAAAATTTAATATTAAACGAATAAAGACTTCCTTTGTCTGAAACGGCAGGGGAAGTTTTTTGTTGGAAATTTTTGGTTTTTTCTAATAAATTTACATTTTTTTACATTTACCTATTGCAAATTGAAAAGATATGTGTTATACTGTTTATGACCAAACAAGTGAATACTTATAAACGGATAGTGATACGGGTTTTTATTTAGGTAAAAACACGGTCGCTTTTTCCCGTACGCTTTCCGTATGTAGTAGCTTGTTTGGTCGCAGCTGAGCGACGTGTTTTTCGGTGCGTCAGTTTCGGCTGGCGCACTTTTTTATGTTAAGGAGGTGGGTGATGTGAAAGATGAAAAGGAGCTCTATCAAAAGCTTTATCACAAAATGTTCAATGAGGTTACGGACACAATAGAAAATCTTGTTAAGCTTCAGCAGGATGCAGAAGAGATGTATCTTCAGTATTATGATGAAAAAGATGAAAAGAAGAGAACAGAAGAAATTAGGTAAAATTATTTTTTGTTACCTTTTGTCGCACTCGGTGGAAATAACTCAAATTAAAAAGATATAAAACAAAGAACCAAAGTTTTTGGTTCTTTTTGTATATGGAAAAATTTGTAAAATAATACTTGGTATGTTATAATCAAAAAAAAGCGAAAAGGAGAGAATTTGTTATGATGGGTATGTATACAGAAGAAAAGAACTCCAAGGTGGCTTATCTTCCCATTGATAATATAAGGACAAGCCCCTATCAGCCACGAAAGGAAATGGATGATGAAGCACTTGAGGAATTGAGTATGTCAATAAGGCGATATGGGCTTATGCAGCCCGTTGTGGTTAGAAGAATAAACGGGTATGATTATGAGCTTATTGCAGGGGAAAGGCGACTTCGTGCCTGCAGAATGGCGGGGATGAAACAGATTCCTGCTGTTGTGGTGAGAGTTGGGGGCACCGATAGTGCTGTGATGGCACTAATCGAAAATATTCAGAGAGAAAATTTGGGTTACATAGAAGAAGCGGAGGCTTTTTGTACGCTTGTTGCGGAGCACGGCATAACTCAGGAGGAGCTTGCGATGCGTCTGGGAAAAAGTCAGTCCGCCGTTGCTAATAAAATAAGGATACTCAGGCTTTCGCCGGAGGTAAGGGAAGCTCTTTTGAAAAACGGTTTGAGTGAGCGCCACGCAAGGGCTCTTCTCAGGCTTGGTGATGAAAAACTCAGGCTTCGGGCGCTTAGCATGATTGTGGACAGAGGATTAAATGTCAAGAAAACTGATGAGCTTGTGGAGTCAATGCTTTCGAAAACCGAAAAACCAGAGACAGATGCGAAAATTCCGCAAATAAGAGTTTTCAAAGATATGCGGATATTCTCAAACACAATCCGTCAGGCAGTGGACATGATGAAAAAGTCGGGGATTGATGCTAAGTCTGTGAAGACCGAAAACGAGGAATACATAGAATATACCATAAAAATTCCTAAAAATTTGAAAAATGCTGTATAAAATGGAATGATTTGTCAACACTTTAGTTATGGAGGTGTTGATAGATGAAAGATAAAAAGACAAAGAAAAGTTTTATGAGACGTTTTGCAGAAAACAAAGGGGTTTACATAGCCCTGTTTGCAGCGATTTTGATGGTCGGGTTTTATGTTTATGCAAGACAGATGAAGCTTTCAAGTGAAAGAGACATTGTATCATTTGATGAAAGTGCGTGGCAGGAGGCTGTTAAGGAAAGCGGAATAAAGGTTGTTGACATTGACGAGACCTATGAAAAGAAAACCGTCAAAAATGACAGTCAGACAGAGAAGACCATGAAAAGTGAAAGTGCGAAAGAAAAGAGTTCTTTAGCTGAAGATGATGCGTCGGTAGAGACTATGGCAGAGGCAGATGTTTTCCAAATGGAAAGACCCTGCAGAGGTGAGATTGTGGCGGAGTGTTCCATCGAAGAACTTGTTTTTTGCAGCACCATGGAGGATTGGCGGACTCACAACGGCATAGACATAAGCGCAGCTGTGGGCGATGCGGTGAAAGCGGCAGAGGCTGGCGTGGTTTCCAAGGTGTATGAGGATGAATTCTTGGGCGTCGTTGTGGAAATAGAGCACGAAAATGAGATGATGTCCCTTTATGGAAATTTGCAAAATGTCAATTTTATTGCCGTTGGAACAAAGGTGAATAAGGGAGATATAATCGGCGGCGTGGGGAGCCCAGGAAGTCTTGAAGCAAATATGGAGCCGCATTTGCATTTTGAAGTGATGGCGGCGGGCGAATTTTGTGACCCCAAAGAATATATTTCCTTTTAAAAAATGCCCCCTAAAAATTTTATATAAATAAGGAAGAAACTCCTGCACTATTTATCAGGAGTTTCTTTCTTTTTTGCTGTTTTGGTGGTTAAGAAGGATAGCTTTTGGGGGAATTTTATTAAAAACCCTTGTAACAAGAATTTTTTTATGTTAAAATATAATGTGGTATGAAATTTTTTAATATACATATATTGATTTATACTCTTTTTTGGAGGGCTTGTTATGGAAATGATTAAGTCGATTATATTGGGCATTGTTGAGGGGATTACCGAATGGCTTCCCATCAGCTCTACCGGGCATATGATATTGGTCAATGAGTTCCTCCGGAACCATGACGGATTTACGGCGTCTGATATTTATCTTTATGTTATTCAGCTTGGGGCAATTCTTGCGGTGGTTACACTTTATTTTAAAGCACTCAATCCGTTTTCACCGTCAAAAACAAAGACGGAAAAGGCTGATACCTGGAGTATGTGGTTCAAAGTCGTGGTTGCGTGTCTTCCTGCGGCGGTTATCGGGCTTTTGCTTGATAGCGTTATGGAGCATTTTGAAAATTGGCAGGTTGTGTCGGCTATGCTGATTTTGTATGGTGTGGCGTTTATTTTCGTAGAAAAGATTGATAAAAAGACCGCTGTGCACAGCGTCAAAGAAATGTCTTATAAAACAGCTTTTTTGATTGGGGCATTTCAGGTGCTTTCGATTATACCCGGGACTTCACGGTCAGGCTCTACCATTCTTGGCGCAATGCTCCTTGGTTGCAGCAGAAGTATGGCGGCGGAGTTTTCGTTCTTTCTGGCAATTCCCGTTATGTTCGGGGTGAGCCTTCTCAAGATTCTCAAATATGGACTTATGATGAGTGCCTCGGATGCCGCAGTGCTTCTTGTGGGAATGATTGTGGCGTATGTGGTTTCACTTGTATCAATTAAGTTTTTGGTGAATTATGTGAGAAATCACGACTTTAAGTTCTTTGGAATTTACAGAATTATTTTAGGTATTTTGGTTATTTTGTATTTTGTTTTGGTTTAAGCCTCGTGGGGTTCAATTTCCCTCGGTTTAACCTTTTCAAAAGAAAAAAATGGTGGTGTTATTAAATTATGGCTGGAAGAAAAAAGACTGGTACAACAAAGAAAACAGAGGCTGAAAAAAGACGGGCAGCAAGTCAGGCGCGGGCAAAGACTGTGGCAAGAAAGACCCGTGGTGTTGAAATCAGGGGGATTGTTTTGATTGCCCTTGGACTTTTTCTTGCGACAACTTTCTTCACCGATGCGACTGGTGCTTTCGGACACTATTTCAAAGAAATCCTTATGGGACTTTTCGGCGGACCTGCAGTGATTTTCTTTGTGTTCCTTATCTGGACGGGCGTTACGCTGTTCCTGGAAAAGAAAAGCGGAAAGGCGCAATACAAGGTGTGGCTGCTTTTTGCGTTTATGGTGGTTGCATCTGTTATGTGGGCGATTTTCTGTGAAAACACCGAGTGGGTTTATGACGGCTTTATTTCCGGAATAAAGGAAATGTATTCCCGCGGGATTGACGGCGACAGCGGTGTTATCGGCACACTTCTTTGTATAGGAATTGTTAAGTGCATCGGCACAGTGGGAACAACCATTTTGGCTGTGGCCTTGCTACTTATTTTGTTTGTACTTCTTACCGAAGTATCAATCGAGAAACTGTTTAGGCGCATTGCCCTTTGGCTCAAGAAAAACAAAGAGAATATTGCAAACAGCCTTGACGAAGAAATTGATATGGAAATTGAGGAAAAGGAAGACGGCGAAAAGAAAGGTCTCTTTGGAAGAAAGAAAAAGGAAAAGGCTGAAAAAACAGCAGGGGACAAAACTGCTCAAGATGATGCTATACCTCACAAATGTCCAAACAGCGATTATTTTGATGTTTATTTCAGCGGACAAGCTATTGAAGAGGTAGCGAAAACTGTAACTACGCCCAAAAAGCGTTTCAAATTTGAGGATGAGGCGGACGAAACCGAGGCGGCTATCCGTGAGGTTCTTGAAAAACATAATGCAGAGGATAAGGGGTCTGTTATTGTAGCAGACGGTAGTGGCGGAGTTCTTACCAATCTTCCGGGGGCGGACGGGACATTCAAGGAAGAAAGCGACGAATTTGAACCGCCAAGTCTTGTGCAGATGGAGGAAAGGATTGACCCGCTTACTCAGGCAGCACTTGACAGCGGTGTGCCCATGGACCGTGCAGTAGAGGCGGGAAAACGCTTAAGTCAGCAGGAGGTTTTGCAGGCGGCAAACAGAGTGGACGCAGCTGCAAAAGAAAATATTGAGGCCACAAAGCTTATAAATTATAAGCTGCCGTCGGTTTCTCTTCTTGCAAAACCCAAGCCCAAAACAAAGAGCCGTGCTGAAATAAAGCATGAGCTTGAGGATAAGGCAAACAGACTTCTTGAAACTTTAGCAAGTTTCAAAGTTGATGCAAAGATTATAAACATCACCCAAGGTCCGTCTGTTACGAGGTTTGAACTTCAGCCGGGGTTCGGAATAAAGGTTTCAAAAATCACAAACCTTGCAGACGATATTGCTCTGAGCCTCGCTGCATCCGGTGTGCGTATTGAAGCGCCCATCCCTGGAAAGTCTGCCATAGGTATTGAAATTCCAAATGAAACACCAAGCCCTGTGCCTATCAGGGAGGTTATTGACAGCGAGAAGTTCCGTGAGTTTAAGTCGAAGACAGCGTTTGCCCTGGGTAAGGATATTGCAGGGAACTGTGTTGTGGCGGACATTGCGAACTTCCCACACGTTTTGATTGCGGGTGCTACCGGCTCGGGTAAGAGTGTTTGTATAAATTCGCTTATTACCAGTATTTTGTATAAGGCAAAGCCCAATGAGGTCAAAATGATAATGGTTGACCCCAAAATGGTGGAGCTTGGAGTTTATAACGGAATTCCTCATCTTCTTATCCCTGTTGTTACCGATCCCAAGCACGCAGCAGGGGCCCTTAACTGGGCGGTTGCTGAGATGAAAAACCGTTATCAGTTGATGAAAGACAATAAGGTGAGAAACCTTATGGGATACAACGAGCTTATGGAGGAAATGGGTACGCCTGAAAACAAGCTGCCCGAGATTGTCATAATAATCGACGAGCTTGCGGACCTTATGCTTGCTGCCAAGAATGAGGTGGAGGATGCCATAAACAGCTTAGCCGCCCTTGCGAGGGCTGCCGGAATGTATCTGGTTATTGCAACTCAGAGACCGTCAGTTGATGTTATTACCGGTGTAATCAAGGCGAACGTTCCGTCAAGGATTTCTTTTGCAGTGTCGTCTCAGGTGGACAGCCGTACCATCCTTGACAGTATGGGAGCTGAAAAACTTCTTGGAAAGGGTGATATGCTCTATGCTCCGAGAGGTGCTGTGAAGCCTATAAGAATTCAGGGCAACTTTTTGTCGGATGAAGAAATTGAGGGAATTATTTCATATATAAAGAAGCAATACGAAGCCGTATATGATGAAAGCATACTTGAACACATTGAGAAAGAACAGGAGAATGGCAGCGACAGCGATGATGATGACAGCCACACAAGAAGTGGTGAAAAGGACGAGCTTTTCTGGAAAGCGGCTGAGCTTGCTTTTGAATCAGGACAGGCGTCTGTTGCTATGCTTCAGAGAAAGTACAAGGTAGGCTATCAGAGGGCTGCGAGAATTATTGACCAGCTTGAAGAAAACAGAATTATTGGACCTTATGAGGGAACAAAGCCCCGACAGGTGTTGATAAGCCGTGCAGAACTCAATGAAATGATGATGAATAATTCTGACAGATAGTGGAAACAATCATAAAAAGCCTATGTTTACTGTGCATTTGGCTCAAAACACGCCCTTCAAAATTGTGAAAAGTCACAAAAATATAAAAAAATACAGAAAACTATGGAAATTTATAAAATAATGTAGTAAAATATAAAAAACATTATTATTACATTTAAATATTTTATATTTAAAGAAAAGGAGTTTTTAAAAATGAACAAGACAGAATTGATTTCAGCAATGGCTGAAAAAGCAAATCTTTCAAAGAAAGATGCAGAAGCTGCTCTTAACGCTTTCGTTTGCGCAGTTGAAGGTGCTCTTGCAAAGGGCGACAAAGTTCAGTTGGTTGGCTTCGGCGGTTTCGAAGTTAGAGAAAGAGCTGCAAGAACAGGCAGAAATCCCCAGACAGGCGCTGAAATGAAGATTGCTGCTGCTAAAGTTCCTACTTTCAAGGCAGGCAAAGCTCTTAAAGACCTTATCAATAAATAGGAAAGTCAAAAAAGCTTGAAAAGAACGCCTTTGGGCGTTCTTTTTGCGTGTTTTACATTTTTGAAAGGGGAGGAATTTGTTGTGAAAAGTTATTCGTACAAAACCCGTGGAACTTGCTCGAGAGAAATTCATTTTGACGTTGATGGTGATATTGTAAGAAACGTGCGGTTTGTTATGGGTTGCATGGGGAACACTCAGGGGGTTTCAAGGCTTGTTGAAGGTATGAAAGTGGATGAGGCAATAGAAAAGCTTTCGGGCATTGATTGCGGGGGCAGGGGAACATCTTGCCCTGACCAACTGGCAAAGGCACTTGCTGCGGCAAAAGAGGCGTAATAATGTCATTTTGACGAATTGCTAAAAGACGGGGGTTTAAATCCACAATAAATTGTGAAAAATTTTAGAATAAACCATATATGTAGTACTTGACAAATGGATTTAAAATTGGTACAATAAGATGTATTTTTAATATTGGGATAGTGCGGTATTTTGACTATTCCGGCAGGCAAAACTGCAAAGGTGAAATAAAATGGAAAGAATAAAAACGAGTGCTCACGTGGTGGGGCTCAAACAGACCAAAAAAGCTATTGAGGCAGGTAGGGCAGAATTTGTGTTTGTTGCAAGAGATGCTGACAGCCATGTGGTTTTTCCTCTCGAGAGGCTTTGCGGTGAAAAGAATATTGCGGTGGTTTATGTCAACAATATGAAAGAACTTGGGAAGGCTTGTCACGTTGAAGTTCCCACTGCGGTTGCTACTATTGTTAAAGACGTATAATTTGCGTTTTTATATGGGCTTTGCCCACCTATATTATATACAGGAGGTGAAAATAATTGCCAACATTTAACCAGCTTGTTAAGAAAGGCAGACAGACTGCGGAAAAGAAATCTACAGCACCGGCTCTTCTCAAAGGTTTCAATACTATCAAGAAGAGATATACCGATCAGGATTCTCCGCAAAAGCGTGGTGTTTGTACTTCTGTTAGAACTATGACACCTAAAAAGCCTAACTCAGCGCTTAGAAAAGTTGCCAGAGTTCGTCTTACAAATGGTATCGAAGTTTCAGCTTATATTCCCGGTATTGGTCACAATCTCCAGGAACATAGCGTAGTGCTTATCCGTGGCGGTAGAGTTAAGGACCTCCCTGGTGTTCGTTATCACATTATCCGTGGTACACTTGATACTCAGGGCGTTCAGAAACGTAACCAGTCAAGATCTAAGTACGGAGCTAAGAGACCTAAAGAAGGTAAGTAAGACAAAGATTTAAGTATGAAATTTACTTTATAGTGCGTATTACTATTTTATATATAAAAGACAGCATGTCTTTGGCCTAAATATGTAGTACAGCACTAGCAGTATCCAATTTGGGTATTGAGTACCTGTGGATAGCATTTACCACAAAGAATGGAGGGAAGATAAGTGCCAAGAAAAGGACATATTGCACGCCGTGATGTGCTGCCGGATCCTATGTATAACAGCAAGACTGTTACACGTCTTATAAACAACATTATGCTTGACGGTAAGAAAGGTGTTGCTCAGGCTATTGTTTATGATGCATTTGATATCATAAAGGAAAAGACAGGAAAAGACCCTGTTGAAGTGTTTGAGGAAGCTATGAATGCCGTTATGCCTGTTCTCGAAGTTAAGGCTAGACGTGTTGGTGGTGCAAACTACCAGGTTCCGATTGAAGTTAGAGCTGAAAGAAGAGAGACTTTGGGTCTTCGTTGGATCACTCTTTATGCAAGACAGAGAAACGAAAGAACAATGGCTGAAAGACTTGCAAACGAGCTCATGGACGCAATCAACAGCACAGGTGGTGCATTCAAAAAGAAAGAAGACACACACAAAATGGCAGAAGCGAATAAAGCATTCGCTCATTTCCGTTGGTAATCTCGTTTTAAAAATCGTATCATCTTCGGCGAATGTGCTCAGCATGAAAAAATGCTCACATATATCATATATGCTCCGCTTTTTTCAGCTTCGCATTCACCAAGTCTAAAACGATTTTTTGTGCGAGATAGGATTTTTCTTTGAAATTTACTTCATATTTGGCAGCGTTGTTCGGCGACGAAAAATGCTCACGTATATCATATACGCTCCGCTTTTTCGCACCTCACATCTGCCAAGTCTAAAGCAAATTTCTTTGCAAAATAGGTTTTGCCCTGAAAGCTGCATAAGGCATTTTCTTCGCAAAATCTCGTATGGATGAAAAGCCAATTTTTGATTTTAATTTAACACTTATGTGTTGAAAGGAGTTACTATGGGTAGAGCGTATTCGCTTGAAAGAACAAGAAATATCGGTATCATGGCTCACATTGATGCCGGTAAGACAACTACAACCGAAAGAATCTTGTATTACACAGGCATCAACCACAAGCTTGGTGAAACCCATGAAGGCGGCGCTACTATGGACTGGATGGCTCAGGAGCAGGAGCGTGGTATTACAATTACCTCTGCTGCTACAACATGTTTCTGGGAACCTAAAGAAGGTCCTTACGGTGGCTTAAAGCACAGAATCAACATCATTGATACTCCTGGACACGTTGACTTTACTGTTGAAGTTCAGCGTTCACTGAGAGTTCTTGATGGTTCTGTTACTGTTATGTGCGCTAAGGGTGGTGTTGAGCCTCAGTCTGAAACTGTTTGGCGTCAGGCTGACGAATACAAAGTTCCCCGTATGATATTTGTTAACAAGATGGATATCATGGGTGCAGATTTTTACAATGTTGTAAATATGATTCATGAGCGTCTTAATGCTAACGGTGTTCCCATTCAGCTTCCTATCGGTGCTGAAGACACATTTGTTGGTATCATTGACCTTATGAATATGGAAGCCGAGATTTATGATGATGAACTCGGTAACAGCTATCACAAAGACGCTATTCCTGCTGACATGATGGACAAGGCTCAGGAATATCATGATAAAATGATTGAAGCTATATGCGAAACCGACGAAGAACTTCTTGAAAAGTACTTTGGCGGTGAAGAAATTACTGTTGATGAACTTAAAGCGGCACTTCGCAGAGCTACCATCAACAACGAAATCGTGCCTGTTCTTTGCGGAACAGCATACAGAAACAAGGGCGTTCAGTTGCTTCTTGATGCAGTTATTGAATATATGCCCGCACCAACCGATGTTCCTAACATCAAGGGTGTAAATCCTGATACCGAGGAAGATGACGAAAGACCATCATCCGATGATGCACCTTTCGCAGCTCTTGCGTTCAAGATTGCAACAGACCCATTCGTTGGAAAGATTTGTTTCTTCCGTGTATATTCAGGTACACTTGAGAAGGGTTCACACGTTCTCAACTCTTGCAAAGGCAAGCGTGAACGTATTGGTAGAATTCTTCAGATGCACGCAAACCACAGAGAAGACCTTGATATAGTTTATTCAGGTGACATTGCTGCTGCAGTTGGTCTCCAGAATACAACAACGGGTGAAACTCTTTGTGATGAAAAGCATCCTATCGTTCTTGAATCAATGAACTTCCCTGAACCGGTTATCCGTGTGGCTATTGAGCCAAAAACAAAAGCTGGTCAGGAAAAGATGGGTATAGCTCTTGCAAAGCTTGCAGAAGAAGACCCAACATTCAAGACATATACAGATGAAGAAACCGGTCAGACAATCATTGCCGGTATGGGTGAGCTTCACCTTGAAATCATCGTTGACCGTTTGCTCCGTGAATTTAAGGTTGAAGCAAACGTTGGTGAACCTCAGGTTTCCTATCGTGAAGCATTTAGAAAAGCTGTTGATGTTGACCACAAGTATGCTCGTCAGTCAGGTGGTAAAGGTCAGTACGGACACGTTCTTGTTAAGTTTGAGCCCCTTGGCGAAGGCGAAGGTTATATCTTCGAAAACAAGGTTGTCGGCGGTGCTGTTCCTAAGGAATATATCCCCGCTGTTGATGCAGGTATCCAGAGCGCTATGCTCAATGGTGTTCTTGCAGGCTACAACGTAGTTGACCTTAAGGCTACACTTTATGACGGTTCATACCACGAAGTTGACTCTTCTGAAATGGCATTTAAGATTGCTGCTTCTATGGCATTCAAGGAAGCTATGAGAAAGTCAGACCCCGTGCTCAAAGAACCTATTATGCTTGTTAACGTTATCACACCTGATGATTATCTTGGATTTGTTATCGGTGACCTTAGCTCAAGACGTGGTATGATTAAGTGCCAGGAATCTCGTAGCGGTGGTGTTACTCAGGTAACAGCTGATGTTCCGCTTTCAGAAATGTTCGGTTATGCAACAGTTCTCAGAAGTGGTACTCAGGGACGTGGACAGTATTCAATGGAACCCTCACATTACAGTGAAGTTCCTAAGTCTGTTCAGGACAAGATTATCAGTGCCAGAACAAGCGGCGAATAATTGTACAGGTTTTTAGAACTTTTTTCAAAAAAGCTATTGAAAACTGTGCAAAATTGTAGTAAAATAATAAACAGTAAATAATTAACTTATATAAGTTAGGAGGAACTAATAATGGCAAAAGCTAAATATGAAAGAACCAAACCCCATGTTAACATTGGTACAATCGGCCACGTTGACCATGGTAAAACAACTCTTACTGCTGCAATCACAAAGGTGCTTGCTATGGACGGTAAGGCTCAGTACGAAGCTTACGATATGATCGATAAAGCTCCGGAAGAAAGAGAAAGAGGTATCACAATCTCTACTGCTCACGTTGAGTACGAAACAGAAGCTCGTCACTATGCACACGTTGACTGCCCCGGACATGCTGACTACGTTAAGAACATGATCACTGGTGCTGCTCAGATGGACGGTGCTATCCTCGTTGTTTCTTCAGCTGATGGTCCTATGCCTCAGACAAGAGAACACATTCTTCTTTCACGTCAGGTTGGCGTTCCGAAGATTGTTGTTTTCATGAACAAGGTTGACCAGGTTGACGATCCTGAACTTCTTGAACTCGTTGAAATGGAAATCCGTGACCTTCTCTCTGAATACGAATTCCCGGGTGATGAAATCCCGATCGTTAAGGGTTCAGGTCTCGCAGTTCTCGAATCTGCTTCAACAGATCCTTCTGCTCCTGAATATGCTTGCATTAAGGAACTCATGGATGCAGTAGATGCATACATTCCTACACCTGAAAGAAAGAGCGATCTTCCTTTCCTTATGCCTGTTGAAGACGTATTCTCAATCACAGGCCGTGGTACAGTTGCTACTGGTAGAGTTGAAAGAGGTACACTTAACCTTTCTGATGAAGTTGAAATCGTTGGTCTTTCAGACGAATCAAGAAAAGTTGTTGTTACAGGTATCGAAATGTTCAGAAAGCTTCTCGATCAGGCTGAAGCTGGTGATAACATCGGTGCTCTTCTCCGTGGTGTTCAGAGAAACGAAATCGAAAGAGGACAGGTTCTTGCGAAACCCGGCACAATTCATCCTCACACAAAGTTCAAGGGCGAAGTTTACGTTCTTACTAAGGAAGAAGGCGGACGTCATACACCTTTCTTCACAAACTACAGACCTCAGTTCTATTTCAGAACAACTGACGTTACAGGTGTTGTAAACCTTCCTGAAGGAACAGAAATGTGTATGCCTGGTGATAACGTTACAATGACTGTTGAACTTACAACAACAATCGCTGTTGAAGAAGGTCTCCGTTTCGCTATCCGTGAAGGTGGCCGTACAGTTGGTTCAGGCGTTGTTACTGAAATCATTGAGTAATTTTAAGCATTTATGCTAAATTAAAATATCCACCCAAAAGGGTGGATATTTTTTTGTTGCAGAGGTTTGACGTTGTTTGAAACTATTGTTTTATTTAAATTTTTTAATGGGTTCAAAGTTGCGTTATATTTGTCCCAAACACAAGATGTTGTGTTTGGGACGTTTTTATTATAACAGTATATGGAAAATATTGAACAAAAGACAAAGTTAAAAATCGTCAAAATAGACAAAGTTTAATTTTACATTTTTTTACTTAATTCGGCAAAATCTACTGTCCCAAGGCTTTGGGGAATATGGGAAAAACTGTAAAAAGAAAACTGCTTGGAAATTGTGTTGACAAACAAAGTTTGTTACTATATAATAGCATATATAGTGCGCTTTAAATCTTTTTAAACCAATATGTTGTGTTTTAATAAAAATACATACAAGCCCCTCAAAGGCTTGAAAACTGCTGAAGAGGAGGGGATTTGAGTGAAAATTTGCGGACTTATGAAGACGACCTTGCTCGATTTTCCTGGGAAAGTAGCTTGCACGGTTTTTCTTGGGGGATGCAACCTCAGATGTCCTTTTTGCCACAATTCTGCCCTTGCTTTTGAAGAAAATGGGGATATCTTGTCAGAAAATGAGTTTTTCTCGTTTCTTGAAAAGAGAAAAGGCGTATTGGATGCGGTTTGTGTAAGCGGTGGCGAGCCCCTTATGCACAAAGAGGTTTTTGAATTTCTTGAAAAAATAAAAGATATGGGCTTCTTGGTGAAACTTGATACCAACGGATGCTTTCCCGAAAATCTTGAAAAGGCATTGGTGAGTGGAAGTATCGACTATGTGGCAATGGACATAAAGGGTAGCATTTTTGAATATGACAAGTGCGTGGGAATTGATGGCTTTGATGCATCAAAGGTGGAAAAGTCTATTGAAGTATTGAAAAACTCAAAGGTTGATCACGAATTTCGCACCACTGTTGTGAAAGGAATTCATTCGAAGGGCAGCTTTGAGAAAATTGCAAAGCTTATTGCGGGCGAAAATAAATATTTTCTTCAAGGGTTTAAGATGAGTGACGGCGTTCCTGATAAGACTTTGACAGAATTTTCAAAAGATGAAATGGAAGATTTGCTTAAATCGGTGAGGGAATATGTTCCTGAAGCTGAGTTGAGAGGAATATAAATAAAAATTACAGCAGATAAGCTGATAGAAAAACGGAGGGGAAAATTATGTATAAGGTAAAAAAGAGAGATAACAAGCTTGTTGAGTTTGATTTGTCTAAAATCAGTGATGCTATGCTCCAGGCTTTTGATGCCCAGAACAGACAGTATAACCAGAACATTATAGACTTTTTGGCACTGAAAGTTACCGCTGATTTTGAACCCAAGGTAAAGGACGATGCAATATCTGTGGAAGATATTCGGGACAGTGTGGAGTCTGTTCTTGTTCAGGCGGGATATGCTGATGTTGCAAAGGCATACATCCTTTACAGAAAGCTGCATGAAAAAATGCGTAATATGCAGTCAACCATTCTTGACTATAAAGAGGTTGTTGACAATTATGTAAAAATTAATGACTGGCGTGTTAAGGAGAATTCTACCGTTACATATTCGGTGGGCGGTCTTATTCTTTCAAACTCGGGGGCTATTACTGCAAACTATTGGCTTAGTGAAATCTATGATGAAGAGATTGCCAATGCTCACAGAAATGCGGATATTCACATTCATGACCTTTCTATGCTCACAGGTTATTGTGCAGGCTGGTCGCTGAAACAGCTTATTCAGGAAGGTCTTGGCGGCGTAGAGGGTAAGATTACATCATCCCCTGCAAGTCACCTTGCTACCCTCTGTAACCAGATGGTAAACTTCCTTGGAATTATGCAGAATGAATGGGCAGGCGCTCAGGCATTCAGCTCTTTTGATACATATCTTGCACCGTTTGTAAAGGTGGACAATCTCAGCTATGACCAGGTTAAAAAGTGCATTGAGTCCTTTATTTATGGCGTAAACACTCCGTCACGTTGGGGAACGCAGGCACCTTTTTCCAATATCACTCTTGACTGGACTGTTCCTGCTGACCTTGCTGAGCTTCCTGCGATTGTTGGCGGAAAAGAAATGGACTTTAAGTATAAAGACTGTAAGAAAGAAATGGATATGGTAAATCGTGCGTTCATTGAAACAATGATAGAGGGCGATGCCAACGGTCGTGGATTCCAGTATCCTATCCCCACATATTCAATCACCAGCAATTTTGACTGGTCGGAGACAGAGAACAACAAGCTTCTCTTTGAAATGACATCAAAATATGGTACACCTTACTTTTCAAACTATATCAACAGCGATATGGAACCCAGCGATGTTCGCAGTATGTGCTGTCGTCTTCGTCTTGACCTCCGCGAACTCAGAAAGAAATCAGGCGGTTTCTTCGGTAGTGGTGAAAGCACAGGTTCTGTTGGTGTTGTTACCATCAATATGCCGAGAATTGCTTATCTTGCAAAGGATGAAGAAGATTTCTTCAAACGTCTTGATAAGCTTATGGATATTTCGGCTCGCTCTCTTAAAGTAAAGAGAGATATTATCACAAGACTTCTTGACGAGGGACTTTATCCATATACAAAAAGATATCTTGGCACATTTAACAACCACTTCTCAACCATTGGACTTATTGGTATGAACGAGGTTGGACTTAATGCAAAATGGCTGGGCAAGGATATGACCAATCCCGAAACTCAGGAATTCACCAAGAAAGTTCTCAACCATATGAGAGACAGACTTTCAGACTATCAGGAAAAATACGGCGACCTTTATAACCTTGAAGCAACACCTGCTGAGTCAACCACATATCGTTTGGCAAAACATGACGTAAAGAGATACCCTGATATTATAACAGCGGCAGAAGAGGGCGGAACACCTTATTATACAAACAGTTCACATCTTCCTGTTAGCTTTACCTCTGATATTTTTGATGCTCTTGATATTCAGGATGAGCTTCAGACCCTATATACATCAGGTACAGTGTTCCACGCATTTCTTGGCGAAAAACTTCCCACATGGAAAGCTGCTGCTGATTTAGTGAGAAAGATTGCTGAAAATTATAAGCTTCCTTACTATACGTTGTCGCCTACATATTCGGTTTGCCGTGAGCATGGATATTTGATTGGTGAACAGGACAAGTGCCCGATTTGTGGTGGTCAGACTGAGGTTTATAGCAGAATTACCGGTTATTATCGTCCGGTTCGCAACTGGAATGACGGAAAAACTCAGGAATATAAAGAAAGAAAGCTTTATGATATTGAGAATTCTGTTCTTAAAAAAGGCGGCGAAAAAACTGATTGCGAATGTGAAAACGGTTTGATGCTCTTTACTACAAAAACTTGTCCCAACTGTAATGCGGCAAAAGCTGTTTTGGAAAAGAACAATGTTGGGTATAATATTGTTGATGCGGAAGCGGATGCTGCCCTTACTGAAAAGTTTGGTGTTCGTCAGGCTCCTACTTTGGTCGCAGTAAACGGCGGTGATGTTTTGAAATTTGCCGGTGTTGGTGAAATCAGAAAGTATATTGAGTCACTTAAGGGCTAAAAAATTTCAGGTAGCCGAAACAATTACGTTTCGGCTACTTTTGCGAAAGGAAAAGTAAAAATGCTTTATGACATTGTTATAATCGGTGGAGGACCTGCGGGGCTTACTGCGGCGCTTTATGCGCTCCGTGCTGAAAAGAAGGTTCTGGTAATTGAAAAAATGGGCTTGGGTGGACAGATTGCCCTTTCTGAGCACGTGGAGAATTTTCCCGGAACGCCCAAAATGAGTGGTATGGAGTTTGCTTCAAATCTTGCATCTCAGGTGGAGGCTTTGGGAGGCGAGATTGAATATGAGACGGTTCTTGAAATTAAGGATGGAAATCCCAAGACGGTGGTAACTGATTTTGGTGAACATCAGGGTAAATGCGTAATTATTGCCACAGGTGTTACCAACCGCCGACTTGGAATTAAGGGCGAAGACGGTCTCATTGGCAGGGGAATTTCTTTTTGTGCAGTGTGTGACGGCTCTTTTTATAAGAACAAGGTGGTTGCTGTTATCGGTGGTGGAAATACTGCTGTTGAGGATGCAATTTATCTTTCTAATATTGCAAAAAGAGTATATCTTGTTCATAGAAGAACAGAGTTCAGGGCGGAAAGCCGTCTTGTGCGTGAGCTTGAGGGCAAGCAAAACGTAGAGCTTGTTCTTGACAGCGTGCCCGAAAAATTCATTGAAGATGGTGGATTTAAGGGTATGGAAGTTGTAAATGTAAAGACCCGGGAAAAACGTTTTCTTGAACTTGACGGCGCTTTTGTTGCTGTTGGTCAAATTCCCCAGAGCGATATTTTCAAGGGTTTTATAAGTCTTGATGAAAGTGGATACATCGCATCGGGGGAAGATTGCCACACTAATGTGGAGGGCGTTTTTGTGGCTGGAGACTGTAGAAATAAAACAGTACGTCAGCTTACCACAGCTGTGGGAGACGGAAGTGTTGCGGCACTTGCGGCTTGTGATTATCTTTTGAATAAGTAAAATTTCTTTAGCGTAGATAAATATAAAATTAAAAGCCCTGACATTTTTGGTCGGGGCTTTGTTTGTTATTCAATAGTTTTTCCAAGGAAAGCGGCGGCGGATTCCGCAAGCTTTTGTTCAAGCTCGCCAAAGCTCTCTTTTTCGGGGGAAGACAAAAACATAACTGTTCCAATGGCATCCCCGTCATAGATTATGGGTGCGGCAATTCCTGCCATAAGGGAATCGTTACTGTCTGAAACAGTGATGTTTTTTTCGCCGTTTTTGAGGACAAAGGTGCTTTTTTGTGACATTACCTTTTCGATGTCATCAGAAATTTTTTTGTTCATAAGCTCTTTCTTTGATACACCTGAAACTGCGATTACTGTATCCTTGTCCGAGATGCAGGCGGGGATGCCGGCGGTGTGGGCAAGGGCTTCGGCGTATTGGCTTGCAAACTCGCCAAGCTCACCTATGGGTGAATATTTTTTGAAAATAACTGTGCCGTCACTTTCTGTATAAATTTCAAGAGGGTCGCCCTCGCGGATTCGCATTGTGCGGCGGATTTCCTTTGGAATAACAACTCTTCCAAGGTCGTCTATTCTTCTAACAATTCCTGTTGCTTTCATATAATAAATGCTCCTTTTGGTTGATTTTACAAATCTATTATTTGACATTGCGAGAATTTTATCCAAAGAAAATTTTAGTAAAATTAAAAAGACCCATTCTTTTCGAATAGGTCTTTTGGATTTTAAATGTTTATTTGTTTTTTACGTAGAAGTCTACAACTCTCAAAAGCTCATTTCCCATTTCTTCCATAAGTCTTTGATATTCACGGGTGCCTAGCTCGTGAACGATTTGCTTTTGACCCATTTTGTAGCCGCGCATTTCCATAATCAGCTTGTAGCCTGCCGGGAATGCAATGCTGTCAGCAAGACGGATGAGAGAAAGATATGAGCTGTTGAGTTCCTGTGCACCTTTTATGTCGCCTCTTGCAAACTTTCTGTATATTGCAGCGTTTACTTCGGGCAGAATGGTTGAGAAAGCAGTCATACTTCCGCAACAGCCACAGGTAAGGGCAGGGACCAGACAGTCGTCAGTTCCTGAAAGAACAGAAAAGTCAGGTCGTTCGTGCTTTACAATATCAATAAGATGTGCAATTCGCTTCATATGTGCGCTTGAATCTTTTATTCCAATAATATTTTTTTCTTCAAGAAGCCGTTTGAAAACGTTTATGCTGATTTCACCGGTAAACATAGGGATGTTGTAAAGAACAATATCAATTATATTTTGCTGAGCCAGGCGTCTGAAATATTCATAGACATCTTCCTGAGGCATTGTTATATAGTAGGGAACGCAGATAACTGCACAATCATATCCTGCATCTTTGGCAGCTTTCATATATGAAACAGTGGTGTCGAAGTTTGAACTGCAGGCACCTGCTGCCATCTGCTTTCTTCCGCGGGCAACTTTTGCGGTGAATTTTAGGATTTCTATATTCTCCTCAGGTGACATATGAACAAATTCTCCGGTGGTAGCACTGGGAAAAAGTCCGTCTATATCACTTGATGCAAGGAATTCTACTTCCTTTTCAAATACTTCATAATTCACCTTCCCGGCCTCGTTAAAGGGCGTGAGCAAAACGCCAAAGGCTCCTTTTGGTCTGTATTCGGACATTTTTATTCCTCCTCTTCTTTCGTTAGTCCATAACAATAACTGCTTTTATAAGATTCTTGGCACGATTTTTTATGAGGTCTATGGCCTTTGGAAGGTCCTCAAGGGTAAATTCGTGGGTTACCATATCCCGCACGTTGAATTTTCCGCTTGCTACCAGATTTACAAAAGGTTCCCATGTGAGATAGTTTCCGCAAATACCATGTAGGTTCAAATGTTTCAGCACTATTTCTGTAACAGGGAATGGGATTTCGTCATCCTTGCCAGGAATTCCGTAAAGGAAAACGTCACCGCCATTGGCACAAGCGTCTATTGACATTTGGATTGAAGAAGGTGACCCTGCTGCGTCGATTGAGTATCTTGCACCAAAACCTTCGGTTTCTTCAAGAACTCGGGCGAGGACATCTTCCCTTGCTGCATCAATGACAACATCCGCACCGAATTTTTTTGCATAACCAATTCTTTCCTGACCTCTGACAGAGGCGATTACTTTGGCAGCGCCACATGCCTTTGCAAGCTGGAT
>JAZNNB010000046.1:0-22408 GCA_045580025.1 Clostridia bacterium | reverse complement strand
GCCTGATGAGTGGCGGATGTATTGTTTCCGCAATTTGAGTGGTACCGCGAGTGCTTTGCACCCGTCTCAAAGCATTTCTTTGAGTCGGGTGTTTTCTTTTGTAAACCCAAAATTTTACATTGTTGAGGGGGGTGTGCATATGAGTTATGATTACAAACGAATAACCTTGCTTTCGGGACATTATGGCAGCGGCAAGACCAATATTGCAGTGAATATGGCATTCGATATGAAGGGAAAATCCCAGAATGTCACCATTGCTGACCTTGATATTGTAAATCCGTATTTCAGGACAAAGGACAGCCAGAAAGAACTGCAGGATGCCGGCATAAAGCTTATATGTTCCCTGTATGCAAACACGAATGTGGATATACCGGCACTTCCTCAAGATATGTATTCTGTGATTGATGATAGGTCCCAGATGGCTGTGATAGACATAGGTGGTGATGACCGTGGGGCACTTGCTCTTGGCAGGTATTCAGATGGGATTGTGGAAGAAAACGACTATGATATGCTTTTTGTTATAAATCGCTTTCGTCCCCTGACCCGTGATGCGAAAGATACTCTTGAGGTTATGAGAGAAATCGAAAATGCGGGGAAAATAAGGTTCACGGGGATTGTGAACAATTCAAATCTTGGCGAAGAAACAACAGCAGACGATGTTTTAGGTTCTCTTAAATATGCATCAGAAATTTCTGAAATTACTGACTTGCCCATTGTGGCAACTTGTGTAAAGGAAGACCTTTTTGATGAGCTTTTTGGGAAAATAGAAAATCTGTTTGCTTTAAAATTACAAAAAAAGATTATTTAATGTGAAGGAGAGATAAATATGGCAAAGCTTACATTTAAAACAGACAACTGTAAGGGCTGCGGACTTTGTATAGATGCTTGTCCAAAGCAGGTGCTGGCTCTTGCAAAAGACAAAATAAACAAAAAGGGACATCATCCCGTTGAGGCAGTGAAACCAGAGAGTTGCATCGGTTGTGCTTTTTGTGCTACAATGTGTCCCGATTGCATTATTACAGTAGAAAGGTAGGTACATATCATGTCAGATAAAGTTTTGATGAAAGGCAATGAAGCAATCGCTGAAGCTGCCATAATCGCAGGTTGCCGTCATTATTTCGGTTATCCTATTACACCGCAAACAGAGGTTGCGGCATACATGGCAAAAAGAATGCCAAAGATTGGTGGAACATTCCTTCAGGCTGAGAGTGAAATCGCAGCGATAAATATGGTCTACGGTGTAGCGTCAACAGGTAAAAGGGTTATGACATCATCTTCAAGCCCTGGTATTTCCCTGAAAGGTGAGGGACTTTCGTACCTCGCAGGTGCGGACCTTCCGTCACTTATAATCAACGTTCAGCGTGGTGGCCCAGGTCTTGGTGGTATTCAGCCCTCACAGTCTGACTATTTTCAGGCGACAAAAGGTACGGCACACGGTGACTTTCATATGATAGTTCTTGCACCAAGCTCAGTTCAGGAAATGGCTGACCTCACTGTTAAAGGCTTTGACCTTGCTGACAAATACAGAATGACTGCTATGGTTTTGGCTGACGGAACAATGGGTCAGATGATGGAACCTGTATCGTTAGATTATGAAATCGGTGAACCGGTTGAAAAGCCCTGGGCAACAACTGGTACAAAGATGGAAAGACCGCACAATATTGTGAACTCACTTTTCCTTGAACCGGACGTTCTTGAAAAATCAAACTTCCAGCGCTATGAGAGATATAGCTACATAGAAGAAAACGAATGTATGTATGAAGAATATATGATGGATGATGCAGAAATTTGTGTTACTGCATTCGGTATCGCAGCACGTGTTTCAAAGAACGCAATCAATGAAGCAAGAAAAATGGGTATAAAGGTAGGCTTAATCAGACCGATTACACTCTGGCCGTTCCCGAAAGCTCCTTATAAGAAAGCGGCAGATAAGGTTAAAGAAATCATTTCTGTTGAACTTTCAATGGGACAGATGATTGAGGATGTACGTCTTGCATCGGAGTGCAAGGTTCCGGTTAGCCTTTGCAACCGTGTAGGAGGTATGATTCCTACACCTGAGCAGGTGCTTGAGGCAATAGAAAAAGCAGCAAAGGGAGGTAACAAATAATGGTAGTTTTTGAAAAACCAAAGGCTCTGGCTGATGTCCAGATGCATTACTGCCCCGGCTGTACCCACGGTATTGTTCACCGTCTGGTAGCTGAGGTTATAGATGAACTTGGAATTGAGGGCAAGACAATAGGTATTGCTCCTGTTGGATGCTCTGTTATGGCTTACAATTATTTCAACTGCGATATGATTGAAGCGGCACACGGTCGTGCTCCGGCTGTTGCAACAGGCGTTAAGCGTTCTGACCCTGAAAATCACATTGTGTTCACTTATCAGGGCGATGGCGACCTTGCATCAATCGGTATGGCAGAAACTGTTCACAGTGCTGCAAGAAACGAAAATATTACTGTTATCTTTATTAACAACGCAATTTATGGTATGACAGGCGGACAGATGGCACCTACATCACTTCCTGGTCAGGTTACACAGACCTCACCTTATGGAAGAGATACTGATGCTTGCGGTTTCCCCATCAGAGTTTGCGAAATGCTTTCAACTCTTGATGGTCCTGAGTACCTTGAACGTGTTACTGTTAACAATGTTAAAAATGTAAAGAATGCGAAAAAAGCAATAAAGAAAGCATTCCAGAATCAGATTGACGGCAAGGGCTTCTCACTTATTGAAGTTGTTTCAAGCTGTCCCACAAACTGGGGAATGACTCCTCAGGATGCGCTGAAGTGGATTGATGAAAAAATGCTTCCTTATTATCCTCTTGGTGTATATAAGGACCGCAGCGCAGAAAAGGAGGAAAAGTAATGAGTACAACAAATATGCTTATTGCAGGCTTTGGCGGTCAGGGAATTCTCTTTGCGGGTAAATTTCTTGCATACAAAGGCCTGGTTGAAGAAAAAGAAGTAAGCTGGCTTCCCTCTTACGGTCCTGAAATGCGTGGCGGTACAGCAAGCTGCAGCGTTATAATCAGTGATGAGGCGGTAGGTTCACCTATCGTTTCAAGGCCTGACGTATTGGTGGCTATGAATCTTCCGTCACTTGATAAGTATGAAGATACCGTTGTTCCCGGCGGAAAGATTTTCGTGGATTCAACACTTATCGAAAGACAGGTAAAGCGCACAGACGTTGAGGTGTACTACATCCCTGCAACAAAGCTTGCATCGGATAATAATATGCCAACTCTTGCAAATATGATTATTGCAGGCAAAATTTTAAGTGTTACAGACGGATTTTCAGAAGAATCGGTTGATGCTGCGCTTAAAAAGGTTATTTCGGCGAAACGTGCAGATATGCTTGAGACAAACCTCAAGGCTATGCAGATTGGTGCTGAGAACTAATTTTTAAAGGAGAACATAAAAATGGATATAAAGATTGTTAAAACAACAACACCAAAAGAACATCCTGAAAGCTCTACTTTGGGTTTTGGAAAGTTCTTTACTGACCATATGTTTATTATGGACTATTCAAGAGAAAAAGGCTGGTATGATGCAAGAATAGTTCCCTTTGGCAATGTTGAGCTTCATCCTGCATCAACAGTTCTTCACTATGGTTCTGAAATTTTTGAGGGCCTTAAAGCGTATCGCCGTGAGGACGGAACAGTTCAGATGTTCAGACCTATCGAGAACATCCGCAGAATGAACCGCAGTGCTGAAAGACTCTGCCTCCCCCAGATTGATGAAGATTTGGCTATGGAAATCCTGAAAACTTTTGTAGCTTTTGAACAGGACTGGACTCCATCTGCTCCCGGAACATCACTTTACTTAAGACCATTTATGTTTGGAAACGATGAAACCCTTGGTGTTCACGCAGTTCACAATGCCAGACTTATGATTATTGCATCACCTGTTGGAAGCTATTACAAAGAGGGTATCAACCCCGTTAAGATTATGATTGAAGCTGACGACGTACGTGCAGTTCGTGGCGGTACCGGTTATGCAAAATGCGGTGGCAACTATGCTGCAAGTAACCGTGCAGGCGAAAGAGCAGAACAGCAGGGCTATTCTCAGGTTCTCTGGCTTGATGGTGTTGAAAGAAAGTATATTGAAGAAGTTGGCGCTATGAACGTTATGTTTAAAATAAACGGCGAAATCGTTACACCAGCGCTTACAGGCTCTATTCTTCCGGGTATCACCCGTATGTCTTGTATTGAGGTCCTTAAAAAGGAAGGCTACAACGTTTCTGAAAGACTTCTCAGCATTGATGAGCTTGAAAATGCTATGGATGAAGGAACTTTGGAAGAAGCTTGGGGCTGTGGTACAGCAGCAGTTGTTTCACCTATCGGTGAGCTTCGTTATAAGGATAAAATTTTCACAATAAACAATGGTGAAATCGGTGAGGTTACACAGAAACTTTATGATACACTTACCGGTATTCAGTGGGGCAAGCTTGAAGATGAGTTTGGTTGGACTCAGATTGTATAATAGATCTTTTCAGGGGGGGTTGCCTTGCGATTCCCCTGAACTTTTTCAAATACAATTTATTCTTAAAAAAGTATTGACAATAGCGCTTTTGTGTGCTAAAATTGTTAAAAATGAAACGCAGTGATGCGGAATAGTACGCAAATACTTTCGCCTTAAGAGAGATGTCGGGTGGTGCGAGGCATCGGGAGAGTTTTGCAGAACTCGCCGCGGAGCGGCTGTCGTGAACTTTTAGTAGGGACAGACGGGAACTCCCGTTACAGAGTTAAGGTGTGTTTGCATCTAAAGGGCATCCTTGGTGGATGAAAAAGAGTGGTACCGCGGAAACATTAATGTGAAATTTAACGTTTTCGTCTCTTTGAACTAGCAGAGAGACGAGAACGTTTTTTTTTGTTGAAATAACCCGTATTTATATTGAAAGGAGTTTTTAAAAATGAGAACAATCAATGTTACAGACATTACTCTTAAGAAGCTTTCGGAGGATCGTCAGGTTTCGCTTCTTTTTCGCGAAAAATCGGCAATAGCAAACTGTGCGGATGCACTTGGCGTATCAGCTATTGAACTGCCGGCTGTTAAAAATCTGCGCGAGGATACAATTATCTACAAAACAATTGCGCAGAATGTTCAAAATGCGACACTTACGATTCCTGTTGGATTTAATAAGGAAGATATCGAATCTGTTTGGGAATGCATCAAAGACGCGAAAAGTCCTCGTCTTCAGGTTGAAATTCCTGTTTCGACAATCCAAATGGAATATACATATCATATAAAGCAATCAGTTATGCTCGAGAAAATTACAGAGCTTGTAAAGACAGCAAAAACATACTGTGACGATGTAGAACTTTCGGCGCTTGATGCAACAAGAGCAGACGTAGAGTTCCTTGTTGCTGCTATGAAAGAAGCACAAGCAAACGGCGCAACAATTGTAACAATTTGCGATGATGCAGGCATATCAACACCGGAGCAAATTGCAGAGCTTGCGTCTAAGGTTAAAGAAGCTGTAAAAGTCCCTGTGTATGTTCAGGTTTCTGACCGTATCAATATGGGCGTTGCGTCGGCTTTGGCTGCAATTTCTAAGGGCGCTGATGGTATCAAATCAGCAATGGCAGGAAAAGATATTCTTTTAACAGGAGAATTTTCTGATGCAATGCGTGCTTGCGGCTCGGGAATTGACGCTGAGATCAAGCTTGATACAACTAAAATTCATGCAAGCATTGACGATATGATTTCGAAGATAAGCCACGAAAGCTATGACGCAGAAAATACTGTAAGTGATAAGAAAAAGATTTTACTTGATTCTGATTCCACTGTTGCACAAGTTACTCAGGCGGCAGAAGTTTTGGGATACGAACTTTCAGACTCGGATATCGGCAGTGTATACAAGGCACTTATCAGCGTATGTGAAAAGAAGGGTGCTGTCGGTTTGAAAGAATTTGAGGCTTTAATCGCAAGTTCTGCGATGCAGGCACCATCAACTTATCATTTCGAGACATACACAACAACAAGCAGCAACGTTGCAAGCTCTATGTCACAGGTTACACTCAAGTGCAATGACGAAATCATCTGCGGTGTTGCAAACGGTGATGGGCCTATTGACTCGGCATTCCGTGCAATTGAGCAGTGTGTTGGTCATCACTATGAACTTGACGATTTTCAGGTTCAGTCTGTTACTGAAGGCAAGGAAGCTTTAGGCTCTGCGCTTGTTAGACTTCGTAACAACGGAAAACTTTATTCGGGTAACGGAACTTCAACTGACATTGTTGCCGCAAGTATCAGGGCTTATATAAATGCTCTTAACAAGATTGTTTTTGAGGAGGGGTAATATGAAAATAGTATTTTCGACCAAGAATGTAAGTCGTGCGACTTTTGTTGATACTTGCCGTTATGCTTTTGATTATGGATTCCACGGATTTGAAATATATGATGCAATAAAAGAGAGAAACTTTCATCACGACAGCATATTAAGACGTGACCGCATTGCTGATGCAAAGAGAAAACTCATAAACCGAAATCTTTCGGTTTCGGCGCTTCGTATGCCCGAAAGCGTTGATAGTCCCGATGTAACTTCTGATGTGGTGGTTAAATATGTGGATATGGCCTTGGCATCGGGAATTTCTAATGTTATTTTGCGTGTTGATAATGAAGTTTCCTTTGAGGTTTTGGACGAAAAAATTTCGGATGCTATCAAAAAAGCAGAAAACAGAGATGTAAGTATTTTGTTTGAAACAGTTGGTGCTTTGGCAAAAACCGAAAAAGTAATTGATATAATCAATCATTTTTCTTCTGCAGTAATTGGTGCTTCGTGGAACGTAAGAGGTACATATTTTGATGCGGGCGAAACATCTGAAACAACAATCAAGACTTTGGGAGCATACATAAAGTATGTTCGTCTTGGTGATATGAAAGGCGGAAAGACCGTGTTAATCGGCGAGGGCGAACTTGATGTTGAAAAGCTTATCGGCGCACTTTCCTCGCTTAACTATGAGGGGTATATTTGTGCTGCGTGGAACGAAGAAATTAATGATGCAGATATCGTTTTGACTCACTTCGCAAATTACATTTCAAAGCTTAACCGAGATAAAAAGTCTTTTGATAAGGCTTATTACAACAGAGATAAGACGGGTACATTTGTATGGAAAAAGTATGATGTAATTGACGCGACTTTTTCGGATGTGCTTGACAAAATGGTAGAAAAATATCCCGATCAGTATGCGTTTAAGTATCCTACACTTGATTATACAAGGACTTACGAGCAGTTCAGACGCGATGTTGATGAATGTGCAGCAGCCCTCATCTCGCTTGGCGTAAAGGCGGGTGACCATGTTGCTGTTTGGGCAACAAATGTACCACAGTGGTTTATTACATTCTGGGCAACAACAAAAATCGGTGCTGTTTTGGTTACTGTAAATACTGCATACAAAATCCACGAGATTGAGTATCTTTTAAAACAGTCTGACACACATACTCTTGTTATGATTGAATACTGCAAAGACATCAATTACAAGGAAATCATCGAAGAACTTTGCCCCGAACTTAAAACTCTTACTTCTGGCGAGCCACTTTATTCTAAAAACCTTCCGTTCCTCAGAAATGTTGTAACAGTCGGATTTTCGATGGAAGGCTGCTTAGAGTGGGAACAGATGCTTTCTCGGGCTTCTCTTGTTCCTCGTGAAGAAGTAAGAAGACGTGCTTCCCTTGTCAAGGCTGACGATGTATGTAATATGCAGTACACGTCCGGAACAACAGGTTTTCCCAAAGGTGTTATGCTTACACACCGAAATATCGTTAATAATGGTAAAACAATCGGTGACAGAATGGATTTATCAACTGCAGACCGTATGATGATTCAGGTGCCTATGTTCCATTGCTTTGGAATGGTACTTTCTATGACATCTATGATGACACACGGTGGAACACTTTGCCCTATTCCTTATTTCTCACCGAAATCATCACTTGCTTGTGTAAATGATGAACACATTACTTGTTTTAATGGTGTGCCGACAATGTTTATTGCAATGTTTGCTCATCCTGATTTTGTAAAGACGGATTTCTCGTATATGAGAACCGGAATTATGGCTGGTGCAAACTGTCCGGCAGATTTAATGCGTCGTGCGGCTAACGAAATGAATATGCGTGAAATCATTTCCGTTTATGGTCAGACAGAAGCATCACCGGGTTGTACAATGGGTGAAGTTAATGAGGATCTTGACCATAGAGTAGAGACTGTCGGGAGTGCGTTCCCCGGTGTTGAATGTAAAATTATTGATCCTGAAACTAACGAAGAATTACCCGATGGCGAAAGTGGTGAATTTATAGCTCGTGGTTTTAACATTATGAAAGGATACTACAAAATGCCTGAAGCGACAGCACAGGCAATAGATGCAGACGGATGGCTCCATTCAGGCGATATTTGCATGAGAACACCAGATGGATATTACAAAGTAACGGGAAGATTAAAGGACATGATTATCCGTGGTGGTGAAAACTTATATCCAAGAGAAATTGAAGAATTCTATCTTACAAATCCAAAGGTTCGAGATGTTCAGGTTGTTGGTGTGCCTGATGAAAGATATGGTGAAGAATGTTGTGCTTGGATTATCCTGCACAAGGGCGAAACTGCTGATGAAAACGAAATGAAAGAATTTGGTAATGCTTCTATTGCAAGACACAAAGTTCCAAGATACTTCATGTTTGTAGATGAGTTCCCGATGAATGCTGCAGGAAAAATTCTTAAATATAAAATGCGCGAAGATTCGGTTGAAAAACTGGGCCTTCAAAAGGCAGACAGCGTGGTGACAACATAAATGTACAAAGGTTATCAGGTTATTGATGCTCATTGTCATATCTACCCCGAAAAGATTGCGGCAAAGGCTGCAGGGGCAACGGATGCCTTTTATGGTGTCAAGGGTTTTGGCAAGGGGACGGTCAAGGACCTCGAAAAAGTTTGCAAGAAAGATGGTGTGGATCACGCCATTGTTCAGTCTGTGGCGACAACCGCCCATCAGGTGAAAAGCATAAATGAATTTATTGCCGGTGAGGTAGAGGAAAGTGACGGTTTTTTGACCGGACTCGGCACACTCCATCCTGACAGTCAAGACATTTTGGGGGATATAAACCACATAATCCATCTTGGGCTAAAGGGTGTGAAGCTTCATCCGGATATTCAAAGATTTCAGCTTGACGGCGAGAAAATTTTCAAAATGTATGAAATCTGCGAAGAAAAAGATTTGGTTATGCTGGTGCATACCGGTGATTATAGGTATGACTTTTCAAATCCTGATCGAGTGGCGAATGTCCTCAAAAACTTTCCCAATCTTCGGTTTATCGGTGCGCATTTTGGCGGCTGGTCGGTATGGGAAGAAGCGGTAGAAAAATTGGCGCAATTTCAGAATTTTTATGTTGACTGTTCATCCAGTTTTGAATTTTCTGACCATTCAGATTTTAAAGAAATCACTTTGAAATATGGCACTGACAGAGTTTTGTTCGGAACGGACTATCCTATGTGGCGTGCAAAGAATGAACTTAAAAAGTTTCTTAAACTTGGATTTTCAGAGGAAGACAACAGAAAAATTCTCAGCGAAAATGCAAAGAAATTATTTGGTATTTAGTCAAAAACAGCCTTTTTAATAAAAGGCTGTTTTTCTTTTTGTATTTTTGTTAATACTCAGGGATAAGGAGTTGATTTTTGTGAAAATAACAAGATATGTAAACGGAAAACGAATTGACGGTGGGATTTCCCAAAAAATCACAGTGGACAGCGGTGAAATTGTGAACACTATAACTAATGTAAACAGAAGACTCAGCAAAGAAATAAACAAAAATCAAGGAAAGAGTAACGGAAATATAGCATGAGGAAAATTGCAGCAATATATATCCGTGTTTCCACAGATGCCCAAAGAGAAGAGGGATATTCTATTGATGCTCAAAAGGAGATGCTTACGGCATACTGTGTGTCAAAGGGTATAAAGGATTATGACTATTATATTGATGGCGGTTTCAGTGGAAGCAACATTGAAAGACCTGAACTCAAGAGGCTGATTGAGGATGTGAAGCTGGGCAAGGTGGGTTGCGTTCTTGTTTATAAGCTTGACCGACTGTCAAGAAGCCAGAAGGACACACTCTATCTCATTGAGGATGTGTTTAATCCAAACGGAGTGGACTTTGTTTCTCTTAATGAAAGTATGGATACATCAACTCCTCTTGGAAGGCTTATGCTTGGGATACTTTCTGCATTTGCTCAGCTTGAAAGGGAAAACATAAGAGAACGTACCAGTATGGGTATGAAAGAACGCATCAAAGAAGGCTTCTGGATGGGGGGAGGAAGGATTCCATTTGGGTATGATTATGATGAAACACTTGGTGTTCTTGTTCCTAACAGTGATGCTGAGACGGTTGTAAAGGTGTTTGAATTGTATCTTTCAGGATATTCTTCAAATGCTATTTCCCGTATGCTTGGACTAAAGTACGAGAAGCTTGCAAGGCAAATACTTACGAGAAAAACTTATGCAGGGTATATTGTCTATAAAGGTGAAGAATTTTTGGGAAAACACAAGCCCCTCATTAGTCTTGAGACATATGAACGGACCATGCAGAGAATGGCGGAGAGGTCAGGAAAGTTCAAGGGAAACTCTCAAAATCTTCTTGCAGGTCTCGTTCGGTGTGGCGTTTGCGGTGCAAAAATGAGATATCAGAGATGGGGGAAACAAGGGATGAGGCTGGTGTGTTATTCAAAGGACAAGACAAAGCCACACCTTGTGAAAGACCCTGACTGCAAAAACCCCGGAATGTGGGCGGAGGAACTTGAAAATGTTGTAAAGGAAGACTTGTTTTCGCTGTCAATAAAAAGTCAGGGCGGTAAGCGTGAAAGGGAAAAAACTGTGCTTGAAATTCTCGCTGAAAATCGAAAAAAGATAACAGAAAAGCTGAAAAGGCTTTATTCACTTTATGCGGAAGCGGATGATGAAACACTCAGAGAAACCATAGAAGATGAAAAACAAAGGCTCAATGAAATTGACAAAGAAATCAAACGCGAAGAACAACAAAATATTATCTCGAAGAGAAACAAGGAAATAAAAAAACAGCTTACCACTCTGCGTGAAAGCTGGGAATATATGACTCCGAAAGAAAAACGAACTATTGTGGAGAATTGCATATCTGAAATAGTGGTATCAGGAGATAAAACAGAAATTTATTACAGGTTTAAATAAAATTTCAACAAAGGACACCTATCGGCACAGCGTACGTAGAAAATTTAACACCATGTGAGGTGTCAAAGTTGTCAAGGGCTTTTATAAGACCGATACAACCCACCTGAAAAAGGTCGTCAATGTTTTCACCTCGTCCTCCAAAGCGCTGAAGAACACTTAAGACAAGTCTGAGATTTCCGTATATAAACTCACGGCGGGCGCCTGCGTCACCGTTCTTTATTTTTTCAAAAAGCTCTTGTTTTTGTTTTTCGCTTAAACAAGGAAGCTTTGAAGTGTTTACCCCGCAGATTTCAACTTTGTTAATTAGAATTTTAATCAGCCCCTTTTTTATATTTTTCATTACAAGTATTTCACACATAAGGAAAAGGTATACAAAAAATTAAGTATCAAATTCGAATATGCGAAGAAATAGGTGTATATAAATTTAATAGAAAAGGAGTGATACCTTGAATTGCAGTATAAATGAACTGAAAACAAAAGAGGTAATAAATGTTACTGACGGGGCACGACTTGGGTTTGTGTCGGATGTTGAAATTGATTTAAGTGACGGACGGCTTACTGCTATAATTGTTCCGGGAGCTTATCGGATGATGGGTTTTTTGGGTAGAGAAGACGATATAGTAATCAAGTGGGAAAATATTAAAAAAATTGGTGATGATATTATTATAATCGATTCACTGAAATAAAGGCGGTGAAAAATAAACCGTCTTTTTTTGTATTTTAAGGTTAAAAATACTTGTAATTTCTTTCTTAAAATGGTATACTTAGTTTGTAGAAATTTGTATTTTACGGAGCAGATTTATGAATTACACTTTACTCACCGATTTTTATGAAATAACCATGGCAAATGGATACCTCAAAAATGGTATGCAGGATGAAATTGCATACTTTGATTTGTTTTTCAGAAAGGTTCCAGATAATGCCGGTTTTGCTATTATGGCAGGAACTCAGCAGGTTATTGAATATCTTGAAGAACTTAAATTTACACCTGAGGATATTGAGTTTTTAAGAGGAAAAAAACTCTTTTGTGAGGAATTTTTGAATTACCTTGAAAATTTCGAGTTTTCATGCGATATATGGGCTATTCCTGAGGGGACACCTATTTTCCCAAATGAACCGATTCTTACGGTGAGAGGTCCTCTTCTTCAGGCGCAGTTCATTGAGACAATGCTGCTTCTTACTATAAATCACCAAAGCCTTATTGCTACCAAGTGTAGCCGAATTGTCCGTGCGGCAGAGGGCAGACCTGTTATGGAGTTTGGCTCACGGCGTGCTCAGGGTGCGGGTGGTGCAATATACGGTGCAAGAGCGGCATATATTGGCGGAGCAACAGGGACTGCGTGTACAATTTCCGATGCACTTTTTGGTGTTCCGGCACTGGGTACAATGGCACACAGCTGGGTTCAGTCATTTGACAGTGAATATGAAGCCTTTCGTGCTTATGCTCTTGCTTATCCAAATGATTGCACATTGCTGGTTGATACTTACAATGTGCTGAAATCTGGTGTACCCAACGCAATAAAAGTTTTTGACGAGGTTCTTGCGCCTATGGGTATTCGCCCAAAGGGTGTCAGAATTGTCAGCGGTGACATCACATATCTTACTAAAAAGACAAGAACGATGCTTGACGATGCGGGCTACAGTGATGTGAAAATTGTTATTTCAAATTCTTTGGATGAATATATAATTCAGGATATTCTCAAGCAAGGTGCTTGCGTGGATTCCTTTGGAGTGGGTGAAAGACTTATTACATCAAGGTCAGAGCCGGTGTTTGGGGGTGTTTACAAGCTGGTGGCTCTTGAAAAAAATGGTGATATAATTCCCAAAATAAAGGTCAGTGAAAATATTGCAAAAATCACAAATCCGTGTTTCAAAAAGGTATACAGACTCTTTGCCAATGATACGGGAAAGGCTATTGCTGATGTGATTACTCTGGCGGAAGAGAAAATAGATACATCAAAAGAATACGAAATTTTTGACCCCCAAAATACGTGGAAGAGAAAGAAAATTTCAGATTTCACAGCGGTAGAACTTCAGGTTCCTATATTCGAAAAGGGAAAATGTGTTTATAAATCTCCATCACTTCAGGAAATTCGTGGTTACTCAAAGGAACAGCTTGACAAGATATGGGACGAGGTAAAGCGCTTTGAAAACCCCCATGAATATTATGTGGATTTGTCACAAAAGCTATGGAACATCAAATACAAGCTTTTGGCAGAATATAAAAACTAAAATTCGACATTTTGAAATCAGGATTTATTGACATAGACGCAATTTTAAAGTATAATAATTATCTAAACATAAAACAATCAATCAAAGGAGAAAACAAATGAAATCAACAATCGAATCCTACAATCTTGGCAGACTTGGTGTTATTGGAATGACGGGCTGTGAAGACTTTTGCTCGAAAGTGGACTATTATCTCAAAAAGTTCAATGACGACGAGATAGAAAACCATGGAACGTTTTTGCTTCCTCTCAAGATTTCCAGGTTTGGAACAGGTGAGGCAAAGGCTACACTACTCCATTCTGCAAGAACATATGACGTTTATATCATAGTTGACTGTTTCAATTACGGCGAAACATATAAGCTCTATGGAACTGATATTCCAATGAGCCCTGATGACCATTATCAGGACCTCAAGCGTGCTATTTCTGCAATAGGCGGAAAGGCAAAGAGAATTACAGTGATTATGCCAATGCTTTATGAGGGACGTCAGCATAAGCGCTCAGCAAGAGAGTCTCTTGACTGTGCAGTGGCACTTCAGGAGCTTGCAAACCTCGGTGTTGATAATATTATTACCTTTGATGCTCACGACCCAAGAGTTCAGAATGCTATACCTTTCAAGGGCTTTGAAAACGTAATGCCTACATACCAGATGATAAAGGCTTGTATCAGATATGACAAGGACATAATTCTCAATAAGGAAAATACTATGATTATATCTCCTGACGAGGGCGCAATGACCAGATGTATGTATTATTCTTCAGTTCTCGAGATGGAACTTGGAATGTTCTATAAGCGCCGTGACTATTCAAGGGTGGTAAACGGCAAAAATCCTATTGTTGCACATGAATTTTTGGGTAGCGATGTTGAGGGCAAAAACGTGATTGTTGTTGATGATATGATTTCATCAGGGGATTCAATGATTGATGTTTCAAGAGAACTCAAGAAAAGAAAAGCAGCAAGAGTGTTTGTGTTCTCTACATTTGGTTTGTTTACAGAAGGCTTTGATAGATTTGATAAAGCATATGAAGAAGGTTTAATCGAGGGTGTGTTCACCACAAACCTCATTTACGCAAAGCCTGAGCTTCTTACAAAGCCTTGGTATCATCAGGTTGATATGAGCAAGTATGTGGCACTTCTCATCGATGAACTCAATGCTGAACATTCAATCAGCGAACTTCTCAATCCAATAAAGAGAATTGAAAACATCCTTGAAAAATACAGAAACGAATAGATTTGATTGTGTATGGCTGTTGCAGATGACGTTGTTGTTTGCAACAGCTTGTTTAAATAATTGATTTGATAAACTCTTTTTAAGGAATGGATGCTTTATGATAAGACTACAAAAATATCTTGCTAATGCAGGAGTAGCATCAAGACGTGCGGCTGAAAAAATGATTGCAGAGGGAAGAGTCTCGGTCAATGATGAGATTATCCGCGAGATGGGTGTTCAGATTGATGAAGACTATGACACTATAAAGGTTGACGGCGAAACAGTCAAAAATACCGAGAAGAAATACTATATAATGCTCAATAAACCCGTTGGTTTTGTTACAACTGTTTCGGATGACAAGGGTCGCCCCACTGTTATGGATTTGGTTTCGGATATTTCTGCAAGAATTTATCCTGTGGGAAGGCTTGACTATGACACAGAGGGCCTTTTGCTTCTTACCAATGATGGTGACCTTACTTTCAAAATTACCCACCCAAAGCACGATATTGCAAAGACCTATGTGGCTGAGGTCACAGGAAACATCACTATGGACACGATTTTGCAGCTGAGACGTGGCGTCGTGGTTGACGGTGTTAAAACCAGTCCTGCTGAGGTTGAGGTTGTGGGTGCTACGCAATATGGAACAAAGGTTGAAATCACAATCCACGAGGGCAGAAACCGCCAGGTAAGAAAGATGTTTGAGGCTCTGGGCTGCATCGTAAAAAAGCTTAAGCGTACACAAGAAGCGGGGCTCACTCTCGGACATCTTCCCTCAGGAAAATGGAGAAAACTCAGTGAGTCAGAGGTTAATATGCTGAAGAAAATTGAAGCGGCTGGCGGCAAAGGAAAGTCGCCCTCGAAACCGCGTGTAAAGGCATATTCAAAGACAAATTCAAAGAGGCGAACACAGAAAACAGGTAAGAAAAATGATAAATAACAAATTTGATGTGATTGTTGTTGGTGGCGGTGCTGCAGGAATGATGGCGGCAATTACCGCAGCAAATCGGAGCTTGAGTGTTCTTCTTATCGAGAAAAATCGCATTTTGGGAAAAAAGATGCTGATAACGGGCAAGGGACGCTGCAATATTACAAATGCTTGTGAAGACGTAGAGGAACTGATAAAGAATGTTACAAAAAACAGTTCCTTTCTTTATAGTGCGTTTTATGGGTTTACCAATCAGGAAACAATAGACTTCTTTAACCAAATTGGCGTTGAAACAAAGGTTGAAAGGGGAAATCGGGTGTTTCCTGTTTCCGATAAGAGCACAAGTGTGGTGAATGCACTTGAGAAAGAACTCAAAAGAAAAGGCGTAAAGATTCTTTGCGACAAGGTGAAGAGTGTTGTTGCAGATAATGATTGCATCAAAGGCGTTTTAACTGAAAAAAACGGCAAAATTGAGGCAAATTCAGTTATAGTTGCAACGGGCGGTGTCTCATATCCTGCAACAGGATCTACGGGTGACGGTTATGAATTTGCGAAAAGCCTTGGACATACAGTAACAGACATAATTCCGTCTCTTGTTCCTGTTGAAGTTGAGGAGAAATGGCCCTATGACCTTATGGGACTTTCTCTCAAAAACATTGAAATAACAGTTCTTAATGAAAAAGGGAAAAAGGTCTATGACGATTTTGGTGAGCTTATGTTTGCACATTTTGGACTTAGCGGTCCAACAGTACTCAGTGCTTCTGCACATATGCGGCCGATGGAGAGTGGGAAATATAAAATTGTGATTGATTTAAAGCCTGCTCTTGATGAAAAACAGCTTGATGTACGTATTCTTCGGGATTTTGCCAAATATATGAACAAGGATTTTGTCAACAGTCTTTCTGATTTAATTCCAAAAGGGCTTATAGTGCCCATAGTGGAGCTTTCAGAAATTGATCCGCACAAAAAGGTGAATTCCGTTACAAAAGAAGAACGACAAAAGCTGATAAAACTTATTAAGGGTATAACCCTTACAGTAAAAGGCTTTTGCTCCATAGAACAAGCAATAATTACGTCGGGTGGCATTTCGGTTAAGGAAATTGACCCGTCCACTATGGAATCAAAAAAAATAAAAGGACTTTTCTTTGCTGGTGAAATAATTGATGTTGATGCATATACCGGCGGATTTAATTTGCAGATTGCATTTTCTACCGGAGTTCTTGCGGGACAGAATGCCTAAAATTTTGAGGAGGCTTGGAGACTTGATTTTTGAAGAAAAAACCATTGAATCAAAAAAATTGTTTGAAGGAAAAATAATTGATTTGCGTGTTGAAACAGTTGAATTCCCTGACGGGAGAACCGCTTATCGCGAACTTGTAGACCACCCTGGCGGTGTTGGGATTATTGCTCTTACACCCGATGGGAAAATTCCTATGGTTAGACAATTCAGAAAGCCAATAGAAAAAGCAATTTGGGAAATTCCTGCGGGAAAACTTGACAAAAATGAAGAACCCTCAAAATGCGGCATACGTGAGCTCAAAGAAGAAACAGGATATGTGGCAAAAGAGCTTGTTCCACTTGGGTTTCTTTATCCATCACCCGGCTTTGCCAATGAGGTTACACACATCTTTTTTGCCCGTGACCTTGAAATAGGGGACGTTTGCCCTGACGAAGATGAATTTTTGGACGTTCAGGAGTTTTCGGTGGAAGATTTGAGAAAAATGGTTTTAAATAACGAAATAAATGATGCAAAATCTGTGATTGCATTTTTAAAATGCGATGCGATGAATTTGTTTGAGAGGTGATTTGCTTTGGAAAAGAACAAGGTAAAGGTTTTGATTGACGGGGCAGAATATACCCTTGTTACTGCTGAATCGGCAGAGTATGTGCAGAGAGTTGCTGTTCGTGTTGACAAAAAGATAAAGGATATAAGACAAGAAAATCCTCAGCTTACAAATGTTATGATTGCTATGCTTGCAGCCATAAACTTGTCGGATGAGTACATAAAGCTTGAGGATGTGGCGGATAATCTGAGAAAGCAAGTGTCTGATTATGCAAGCAGTGAAGGTAAGCTTCTTGCGGCACTTGATGAACGCTCGCAAAAGGCGGCACAGCTTGAAAAGGAAGTACAAAACTTAAAGATTGAGCTTGCAAGATGCAGTTCACAAGGTAGCGCGCAAAATTACAGAAAATATTAAAAGGATTTGAAAGGTTATGAGAAAGGTAGAGCTTCTTGCTCCGGCAGGAAATTTTGAATGTCTGGTTGCCGCTGTTCAAAGCGGTGCAGATGCGGTATATTTTGCCGGTAAAAGTTTTGGCGCAAGAAACTTTGCCGATAACTTCGACCGTGATGAATTGAAAAAATCGGTTGATTACTGTCATCTTCGTGGCGTACGTGCGTATGTTACTGTGAACACACTTGTGCTTGACGCAGAGATGAACGAGCTTTGTGACTATTTACGTTTTTTGTCAGTGACAGGTGTTGATGCCATAATCGTTCAGGATATGGGCGTTTTGGAACTGGCGAAAAAGATTGTACCAGATTTGCCAATTCACGCAAGTACTCAGATGACCATTCATAACATTGAGGGTGTCAGGTTCCTTGAAGAGATGGGCGTGAAACGAGTTGTTCTTTCGAGAGAACTTTCTGTTCGTGAAATAAGGGAAATTTCTGAAAATACCAGTGCTGAGCTTGAGGTGTTTATTCACGGCGCACTTTGTATGAGCTATTCAGGTCAGTGCCTTTTTAGTAGTATGATTGGTGGAAGAAGCGGAAATCGTGGCAAGTGTGCACAACCATGCCGTCTTCCATACAGCATAAACAATTCACGGGATAAGGCGTTTTTCCTAAGTCTTAAAGACCTTATGGGAATAAACTATCTGGATGAGCTTTCTCGTGCTGGTGTTTTGTCATTTAAAATTGAGGGACGAATGAAAGGTGCGGCTTATGTTGCAGCAGTAGTGGGTGTTTATCGCAAATATATTGATGACCCAGACAGCGTGACGTATGATGATATAAAAATTCTTGAAAGCATTTTTAATCGTGGCGGATATACAGACGGCTATCTTTCGGAAAATCAGGGAAAGAATATGTTTGCACCCAAGAAGCCTGACAATCCATACCTAAAAGAAACTTTGGGCCTTGAAAAAGAACTGCTTGCCTCAATAAAAAATGAAAATCGGAAAATGAGAATTTCGGGAAAGGCTATATTTAAGAATGAAACACCGCCAATATTGTGCCTGAATTGTGGTGATATAGAAGTTGAGTATAAGCATAATGCGATTCCTGAAAAAGCGAGGAATGCGTCACTTGATGTAAGCACTATAGTAGCCCAACTTTCAAAAACAGGGGGTACGCCCTTTGAATTCAGCGAAATTTCGGCTGAGGTTGAGGAGGGTCTGTTTCTATCAGCGGGGGAGCTCAATAAAATCCGTAGAGAAGCCCTCAAAATTCTTGAAGAAAGAATTATACATTCATTTGAACGGACAGATGACAGAAAAGAATATGATGATAAAGTTTTAAGTTGCGATGTGCAGTTAACAGAATTTGTCTGTGAAATAACAAAAGATGACCAGCTTGAAGCGGTTAAGGATTTGGCGTTTGACAAGTTTTATATTCCCGTTGGCATAATAGAACGAAACCGGAGAAGAACTGACACAATAAAAGAAAAAACAGTGATTGTTTTGCCTGCAATTCTTAAAAACGATGAATATGCAAGTTACACAAAGAGGGCAAAAATTCTGCTTAATGACGGTTATCACGGAGTGCTTGTTCACAATGTTTCGCTTATAAATGAGTTTTCGGGATATAATATTTATGGCGGTTTCAGGCTTAACACAGCAAATTCATATTCGCTGGAGTTCTTAAAACGAGCTGGACTTAAAGCGGTTGAGCTTTCGCCTGAACTGAATTTTGGGCAAATTAAAAAAATATCAAAGCCACTCTTTGGTGGTATTATGGTTTATGGACGGTTGCCTGTTGCTGTTTCTGAAAATTGTCTCATAAGAAATGGTGACAAATGTCCGTGTGATAGCGAAAATTCAATTACTGACCGTTTGGGGATTAAGTTTCCTGTTGTCAAAGACGGGGATATTTGCCGAAGCGTCATCTTAAACAGTAAAAAGACGGTGCTTCTTGGCGACATGGAGAAAATAAAAAATACAAATGTCGGTTTCGTCAGACTGTATTTTACTGATGAAAAGCCCGATGAATGCAAAGTTATTTCAAATGCATTTCTCGTGGATGGTGAATACAGCGAGGAAGATTTTACAAGAGGACATTTTAACAAGGGGTTTAAATAATGACAACTGCTTTGGATAAGATTATAATTTTTTTGGTGGTTTTGCTTGCTGTTTTGATTTATATTCTCTTTGGAGCCTTTGTTTTTGTGGGGAGTGCAGAAACTGTGGAAATTTTTGTTGATGGGAATGAATATGCAGTTTATAACCTCGCAGAAATTTCAGGTACAAAAACCATTGAAATAGAAAGTAAAAATGGCGAAAATAGGCTCGAGATAACAAAAAGGGGTGCAAAAATGACAGAAGCATCCTGTCCTGACAAACTTGATGTGAAATCAGGAGAAATAACAAAAGCAGGACAGATGATTGTTTGCTCACCGAATCGGGTTATAGTGAAAATAGCCGGGAAGAAAGACAAAAGGGTTGACAGGGTGACATACTGATGAAAAAGAAAAAATATTCCGCAAAAAATATATGTATTATGGCAGTTCTCACGGCGGTGGGAATTGTGCTTCAGTATGTGGAAAACCGAATTTTGATTTCACCAGTTCCCGGTGGAAAGCTCGGACTTGCAAACATAGTGACAATATTGAATATATTTCTTTATGGCGGAAAGAACGCTATGGTTATCTCTCTTTTTCGAGCATTCTTGGGGACGCTTTTGTCGGGTGGAGTGACTGCTTTGCCTTACAGCTTAATGGGAACATTTTTCTCTGTTTTGGGAATGATATTGGCTAAGAGATATTTTTACCCAAAGGTGAGTGTTGTAGGCCTAAGCGTCATTGGTGCAACACTATATAACTTTGCACAGATTTTGGTGGCAAGTTTGATTTTTTATACAGTGTATATGTTTTCCTATCTGCCACAACTATTGATTGTTGCTGCTGTTAGCGGAACAGTTACGGGTGTGGGTGCCAAAGTTTTAGGGGACAGGATATTGAAAGACGGTGGTATTTATGAGTGATTTGATTCTTGCATCCGGCTCACCCCGAAGACAAGAACTTTTGAGGATGCTTGGGCTTGGTTTTGAAGTTATGGTGGACAAAACGCCAGAACCTGACGTCAGTTTTGAGAGTATTGAAGAGGATGTGTGTGCTCTTGCCCGCTTTAAAGGTGAAAATGTTATCAAGAAACTGGACAAAGGTGCGGACAAAATTGTTATTGCGGCGGATACAGTTGTTGCAATCGACGGAAAGGTTTTGGGTAAGCCAAAAGATGAAGAAGATGCCTTCCGAATGCTCAGCTGTTTGAACGGAAATATGCATCATGTTTTCACGGGAGTTTTTGTTAAAAATACAGAAACTGGAAAAGAAATTTCTTTTTGCGAAAAAACCGAAGTATTCTTTAAAAAACTTGACATAAATGAAATAAAAGATTATATTAGAACTAAGGAGCCTATGGACAAAGCGGGAAGTTATGGAATACAGAATTTAGGCTCGGTTTTTGTGGAAAAAATAAACGGCGATTATTTTAACGTGGTAGGGTTGCCGGTTTCAAAGCTTGCCGGGGTTTTGAAGGAAAACTTTGGCATAAAGATATTTTAAGAAATATTTTCAAAATTTACATAAGGAGTGTTTTTGTTATGGCAAATGAAATAGGAATTGATTTGGGTACTGCCAATACTATTATTTATGTAAGAGGAAAAGGCATTGTTGTGAACGAGCCTACTGTTGTTGCTATCAGCCGTGCATCAGGGAAAATCCTTTCAATAGGCAAGGAAGCCGGTGAGATGCTGGGAAGAACTCCTGTTGATATTTGTGCAGTTACTCCAATAAAGGAAGGGGTTATTGCAAATTTTGATATTACGGTTGCTATGCTCAAGTATTTTATAAAAAAAGCTGTTGGCACAACGTTTTTAAAGCCAAAGGCTGTTGTATGCCTGCCGTCGCACATTACTGATGTTGAAAAACGTGCTGTGCGTGATGCTGTTCTTGCTGCCGGGGTTAAGGATGTTTATCTTCTTGAAAAGTCAATGGCGGGGGCTATTGGTGCCGGGGTTGAGGTAAATGCGCCTGTTGGCTCGATGATTGTTGATATTGGTGGCGGAACAACCGAAATTGCAGTTGTTTCACTTGGTGGAATTGTTGCAACTCAAAGTCTCAAAGTTGCAAGCCATTCTTTTGACAATGATATCATTCAATATCTTAAGAAAAATCACAATCTTATCATAGGAAATATTACAGCCGAAGAAATAAAAACCGAGATTGGTTCGGCTTGCTCACTGAAAGAAGAGCTTTCTACAAGTATAAAGGGACGCGATTTGGTTTCAGGTCTTCCGAGAACTGCCACTGTTACATCAGAAGAAGTTCGTGAAGCGATAAAGGAAAGCCTTGCTATGATTATTGATGGAATCAAGGCGGTACTTGAAAAAACACCACCCGAACTTGCTGCTGATATTATTGAATCTGGTATTGTGCTTACCGGAGGCGGATGTATGCTGAAAGGTCTTGGAAAACTTATAAATGCACATACCGAAATTCCCATTTTTATTGCGGAGTCTCCTATGGAATGTGTTGCTATCGGTGCAGGAAAAGCCCTTGAAGAAATCAAGACACTGCACACCCTTTTGATGTCTGAATAATTGAATTTGTGAGAGGAGATACATCTTTTGAAAAGGTTTTTT
>JAZNNB010000045.1:0-2367 GCA_045580025.1 Clostridia bacterium | reverse complement strand
TTTTTATCGTCAGAACAAACAATAATGCATCCTGAGGGTGAATTTAGGCTTGTAAATTTTTTAAAAGATGTTATAATATGATTAAGGTCACTAAAATAGTCGAGATGATCCTCTTCTACATTGGTGATAATTGACAAATAAGGATGAAAATTCAGGAAGCTTTCTACGTATTCGCAAGCCTCAAAAATCAGATGATTCTGGCTTCCTATGTGGTAGTTTCCGCCAATTTGAGAAAGCTCACCGCCGACCAGAATGGTGGGGTCGAGCCCGGCTTCAAGGAAAACCAGCGACAGCATTGATGTTGTTGTGGTTTTTCCGTGCGTTCCGGCAACTGCTATGGGGTGTTTATAGCTTTCCATCAGCTGCCCCAGAAGCTCCGCACGTTCAAGACACGGAATGCCGAGAGAACGGGCTTTCACGATTTCAGGATTGTCTTTTGGAATTGCTGCTGTGTAGCAGACAAGGTCAGGGTCTTGGATGTTTTCGGCGCTGTGCCCGATATGAATGTTAAACCCTTCACAAGCCAATTTCTGTGTGGAACTGCTTTCTGCTCGGTCAGAGCCTGATACAGTGTATCCGAAATGCTTCAGCATATGGGCAAGGGCGCTCATGCTTATGCCGCCTATACCCACCATATGTATGTGTGAATTTTTTGGAAGGTCCAAAAAACGAAAGTTTTTCAAAGGGCTCATCTCCTTAGAATTTGGGATAATTTTACTTTCTTTTAATATTTTAACACAAAAGTGAGAATTTATCAATATAGGTATTATATTATTCTTAAATTTTTTTATTCAGAAAATAATTAAAATCATATAAACTTTTTGCAAAGGTGGGTGCATTTTTATGCAAATCACTGACATTAAAGTCAGAAAAATCAATGCGGAAGGCAGAATGAAAGCAGTTGTTTCTGTTACCTTCGATGACGCATTTGTAGTTCATGACATCAAAGTAATCGAGGGTCAGGAGAAACTTTTCATCGCTATGCCCAGCCGCAAAACACCAGACGGCGAATTCAAGGATATTGCACATCCTATCAATGCCGAGATGAGAGAACTTCTTCAGAATATGATTCTCGCAAAGTACGAAGAATCTCTTTCTGAATTTAGCGTTGAAGAATAAGGTTTTAACGATTTAAGATTTTCTCAAAAAAAACGATACACATCCGTCTTTCGGGGCGAAGGTGTATCGTTTTTTTATTTTGTTTTCAGGCAATTTTAAAGGAGTTCCATTGTCATTTCAATGTTTTTGTCAGCGAGGATGCTGTATTGCTGGCTTTTTTCTCTTATTTTTTCGGAGATCGCATCACGGTTTTTAAGGATTTCATCCGCAAAGCCACATAATTCCCCTTGGTCAATGCTTTCGACCTTTTGTGAGAACATCATATCAAGAGGCTCCATAACAGCGCTTACTTTTGGGTCATAATCAAGGGCGATAAGGGGAATGTTGTTTTTCACAGCATAGATAAGGGTGTGAAGACGCATACCCACTACAAATTTTGCTTTGCTTATAATTGTCAGAAGGATTTGAGGAGAAAGACCTTCTTCCAAGAGGCTACAATTTTCACCGCAAAGAGAGACTATTTTCTCGCTGATTTTTTTGTCGATGCCTTTTTGCATAGGAATTACCAGTGTTTTGAGACTGTGCTTTTCACTGGTCTTGCGACAGAATTCTGCGATTTTTTCTTCAAACTGTTTGTCGTTGTGCTTCCATTCGCGAACAGCAACTACAAAAAACTCACTTTCGCTTTTTATGCCGCTTTTTTCGAGAACATTTTCAGCAAGGCTTTCTTCTGCGTTTTCCAGTGCGAACACCGGGTCTGCAGTCACAAAAGAAGTGAATTCATTGCCCAGTATCTTTTCAAGCTCCATTCGAGATGCTTTGTCCCTGAGGGTAATCATATCTGCTTTGACTACGGCATTTTTTACAAGTCTTAAGTTTCTCTTTTTTGTGATGGGACCAATGCCGTTGGCATATACCATAACGTTCGCTCCGCAAAGCTTTGCAAGGTGCATAATCGAAAGATAGTAATAAAGTGACTTTGAACTGGTGACATCCTGAATAAGACTTCCGCCGCCACTGATTAACAGTTTGGTTTTAAGCATAGCTTTTAAAATCTTGCCAAATTTGAATCTATTGATGCTCTCTACCCCGTAAAAATTTGAGGTTTCGGTGGGATTTTTGGAAAGAACCACGATTTTTATTGTGGGACAGCTTGCTTTGAGACCATTTATAATCGATGATAAAATGGAATCATCACCGCTGTTGTGGAAACCATAATATCCCGAAATCAAGACGTCAATGGAGCGTTTGCTGTTTCCATGGGGGAGGTATTTTCCAATGTCCTGAAATTCTTTGAGGTTAACCTCG
>JAZNNB010000044.1:0-28603 GCA_045580025.1 Clostridia bacterium | reverse complement strand
CTCAGGCTGCTCTCAAGATCGCTTGTGACCTCGTTGACGAAGGTATGAGAACAGAGCAGGAAGCTGTTGCTATGATTGACCCAAGAAACCTCGATACACTTCTCCACCCACAGTTTGATGCTAAGGCTCTCAAGGCTGCAACACCTGTAGGTAAGGGACTTGGCGCTTCACCAGGAGCTGCTTGTGGTAAGGTTGTATTTACAGCTGAAGACGCAGAAGCTTGGAACGCAAGAGGCGAAAAGGTTGTTCTCGTAAGACTTGAAACTTCACCTGAAGATATCACAGGTATGAAGGCTTCACAGGGTATCCTCACAGTTCGTGGTGGTATGACATCACACGCAGCCGTTGTTGCTCGTGGTATGGGTACTTGCTGCGTATCAGGTTGTGGCGACATCAATATGGATGAAGAAAATAAGAAATTCACACTTGCTGGCAAAACCTTCACAGAAGGCAGCGAAATTTCAATCGACGGTTCAACAGGTAACATCTATGATGGTATCATTCCTACAGTTGACGCTGAAATTGCTGGCGAATTCGGTAGAATTATGCAGTGGGCTGACGAGTTCAGAACTCTTAAAGTAAGAACAAATGCAGATACACCCGCTGATGCTAAGAAAGCAAGAGAACTTGGTGCTGAAGGTATCGGTCTTTGCCGTACAGAGCATATGTTCTTTGAAGCTGAAAGAATTGCTGCATTCCGTGAAATGATTTGTGCTGATACAGCTGAAGAAAGAATTGCTGCTCTCGAAAAGATTCTTCCTTATCAGCAGAGCGACTTTGAAAAGCTTTACGAAGCTCTTGAAGGCAACCCCGTAACAATCAGATTCCTTGATCCTCCTCTCCACGAATTCGTTCCCACAGAGGAAGCTGACATCAAGGCTCTCGCTGACGCTCAGGGCAAGACTGTTGCTGATATCAAAGCAATTATCGCATCACTCCACGAATTCAACCCAATGATGGGTCACCGCGGTTGCCGTCTTGCTGTAACTTATCCTGAAATCGCAAAGATGCAGACAAAGGCTGTTATCAGAGCTGCTATCAATGTTAAGAAGGCTCATCCTGATTGGAATGTAGTTCCTGAAATTATGATTCCTCTCCCTGGCGACCTCAAAGAATTCAACTTTGTTAAGAAAGACGTTGTTGCAACAGCAGATGCAGAAATCGCAGCAGCAGGCATTGAACTCAAGTACGAAGTTGGTACAATGATGGAAATTCCCAGAGCTTGTCTCACAGCAGACGCTATCGCAACAGAGGCTGAATTCTTCTGCTTTGGTACAAACGACCTTACACAGATGACATACGGTTTCTCACGTGACGATGCTGGTAAGTTCCTCGATGCATACTATGATGCAAAAATCTTTGAAAACGACCCGTTTGCAAAACTTGACCAGACAGGTGTTGGTCAGCTTATGGAAATGGCTGTTGAAAAGGGTACAAAGGTTAGACCCGACATTCACTGCGGTATCTGCGGCGAGCACGGCGGCGACCCTGTATCAGTTGAATTCTGCCACAAGATTGGACTTGACTACGTTTCTTGCTCACCTTTCCGTGTTCCGATTGCAAGACTTGCAGCGGCTCAGGCAGCTATCAAGGATATGAAATAACATCCACTTATGATAATTTAAGAGGGTTACCACGCGGTAGCCCTCTTTTATTGTACAGATAGCTGCCTTTCGCATGAATATTATCTCAAAGGGGGTCTAACCCCCTTTGAAACCCCTTTCTGCTATCAAAGTCTCAACAGATGTAGCTGTTCATCTTTTTCCATTTTGCTGACGCTCGGGAGTTCAATATATATTGAACGCACTCGCTAAAAACGGCTGACGAAAAAGGGAACTGATGTCTGCCGTTTTTCACCAAAACAAAAAAATCTTCACAAACATCTGTAACTCGACTTTTCAAAAGTAGGTTTTTGGGGTCCGTCTCTGTGAGAATTTAAGACCCTAAAGGAATACTGCGGTCTATATTCCGCTTTAGGCGAGAGGCGAGTGATAGCTGTTTGCGAAAGTTGGAGAAAGGCACAAAAATCGGCGTCACATTTCCCTTTGCTGGTGACGCCGATTTAATGAGTTCAAACAATAGGTTTGTTTTTCCGAATGGTTGTGCCTTTGGACAAATTGAGCAACTACAGATATCCAAGGCTTTTGCAGCGGAACGGGGGTTCAAGGGGGACTGTCCCCCTTGAAATAAAAAATATTATTTAAAAAGGAGTATCAGAATGATACTCCTCTTTTTTTTAATACACACACTTCTTGCATGGTCTTTTTTCTTTTTCTTCTTTTTCCAATGTTGTTTCTATTGCATTTTTACCCGCACAAGTTTTCTTTAAATGATAACATTCCCCTGTTGGTGTTATATAGACTCTATTTTCTTCTGCTACCACAACATTATCTTCCAATTGAATATAACATATATGTTCTTTATTAACTGTATCATTTATATACCCTGCAATATAAAAAGGTACTGCTAAAATACCCACGCACAACCCTGCTATCAGTCTATTCCTTATCCACATTTTCATCACTCCATTTTTTGTTTTATCACATATTGAGATAAAAGTCAATATCTCATTTTGCGATTGTTTATAATAATGGAGAGGTGTTTTTATGAGATTAAAAGAGTTGAGAGAAGATTTGGATATTCCACAAAGAGTAGTTGCAGAATACTTACACATAAAGCAAAACACTTATTCTCAATATGAAAACGGTCAACGTCAACTCCCTATTGACGTCCTTGTAAAGCTGTCAACATTTTTTAATGTTTCTACAGATTATATTCTTGAAATTTCAGACGAAAAATAATGTTTTTCTTGACAGAATTATCGCCTTATTATAAAATAAAACAAACTAAAGGCGGTGAAATTATGGCAACGAATTGTGAAACCTGTGCAAATTATGAATATGACGAATATTTTGAATGCTACGTCTGTGCCATAAACCTTGACGAAGACGATATGCAAAAATTTTTAAGCGGCAGCGAATTTGACTGCTCATTCTGGCAAAATGGTGACGAATACGCCATTGTCAGAAAGCAAAACTAAATTTTCCAAAAGCAAAACCCCCATACATTGTATGGGGGTTTATTTTGTTTCTATTTATGCCTCAATGGTTTCCTTTATCTTAAATTCATCTGCGATTTCAATCAAAAGCGCACCTCTTGGGCATTTTTCAGTGCATTTTCCGCATCCTATACACTTTGATGCATCAATAATCGGAAGATTGTTTTCGATTGTTATTGCACCGCTTTCACATACTTTTGCACAAAGCCCGCAACCAATACATCCGACCTTACACACCGCCATAACGGGTTTTCCCTTTTCTTTTGACGCACAAGCAACCTTGCCTTTTGCACTATATGGAATTGACTCAATAACTCCCCTTGGACACTCTTTTATGCACGCACCGCAGTTTGTGCATTTATCAGGGTCTACAATCGCAACCCCGTCTTCAATACTGATTGCATCAAACTGACATTTCTCAGCGCAAGAGCCAAACCCAAGACATCCAAAAGCACAACCTTTCATTCCGCCACCAAGACGGTGTGCAGTGTGACAATCAAGGTTTCCCTCATTTATGTAACGGTTAGTTGCCACCGATGTCTTTCCCATGCATTTCACGAAAGCCACCATCTTTTCGGTGTCGCCCGCTTCAACTCCCATAATTTCAGCAATTTTGCTTGCTACATCACTTCCGCCAACGGGACAACAATTCACTTCTGCTTCGCCTTTGCACACAGCCTCAGCGTAAGCGCCGCATCCTGCAAAACCACAACCACCGCAGTTCGCACCGGGAAGAACCTCCACAATCCTTGGAATGCGTTCATCCTTTTCAACAGCAAATATTTTTGCTGCCACTGCCAGAAGGGCACCGAATATAAGTCCCATACCGCCAATGGCTATAACAGGTAATAAAATATCCATCACTTTATCCTCCTAATCCTAAAAGCTAAGTCCTGAAAATCCCATAAACGCAATGGACAAAAGACTTGCCGTAATCAGCGTTATGGGCATACCCTTGAGGAACTGTGGGATATCTGAACTTTCAAGACGTTCTCTGACACCGGCAAAAAGCACAATAGCAAGGGTAAATCCAAGACCTGCGCTTGTACCATAAACCAGAGATTTCAAAAAGCTGAGCTCTGCACCGCCAAACTTTGTTATGTTCACAATAGCAACACCCAGCACCGCACAGTTTGTAGTGATAAGAGGCAAATAAATACCCAATGAATTATAAAGCGCGGGTATTGACTTCTGCAAAAACATTTCCACAAACTGAACAAGAACAGCAATAACCAAAATGAATGCTATAGTCTGCAAATATTCAATATGGAAAAGCACCAAAAGCTGTTGTACCGCCCAGGTAATAGCAGATGCAGAGGCCATAACAAATACCACCGCAAAGCCCATGCCAAGAGCTGTTTCAACCTTTTTTGAAACGCCAAGGAAAGGACAAATTCCAAGGAACTGAACAAGGACAAAATTCTGTATAAGAATTGCACCTATACTGATAATGATAAATTCTTTAAGCAACTTTATCCGCCCCTTTCTTCTTTGCCGAAATGATATTTATGACCATAACAATAATTCCAAGTGTCAAAAATGCACCTGGGGGCAAAATCATAATGGTAACCGGCTGAAAGCTTTCGCCAAACAGCGAAACGCCAAAGAAAGTTCCGGCACCCAAGATTTCACGGACACTTCCGATAAGAGTAAGAGCCAACGTAAAGCCAAGACCCATTCCAAGCCCGTCAACAGCAGATGCAAGGGCACCGTTCTTGGAAGCAAAAGCTTCTGCACGTCCAAGAATGATACAGTTTACAACAATCAGCGGAATATAAAGTCCCAATGACTCCGAAACCGCCGGCGCATAAGCCTTAAGCGCCATTTCAACCACAGTAACAAAGCTAGCAATTACCACAACATATGCCGCAATTCTCACTTTTTCGGGAATAAACTTTCTAAGAAGCGAGATGAAAATATTTGAGCAAATAAGCACCGCCATTGTAGAAAGTCCCATTCCTACACCGTTAAACGCAGCAGTGGTAACAGCAAGGGTCGGGCACATACCAAGGAAAAGTGCAAAGGTGGGGTTTTCTTTTAAGATTCCATTTAAAAATATCTTTTTCATTGTTCTTTGTCCCCTCCTTCTGTCATATTTCCAATCTGTTTTTCGGTTTCCTGCTTGATTTCTTCAAGCTTCTTTTCGGTCTGTACAGCATTCTTGGCAGCATCGGATTTCTGCACTTCCTCTGCTGCAACGAGCGCCGTATTTACACAGGAAGTAACAGCCTTTGATGTAATGGTAGCACTTGCAATGGCAGAAATTTCGCCATTTTTTGCCACGCCTTTCACAACAGAAAGAGCGCCTTTTACACCTTTAAACTGGTCCTTGAACTTCGGTTTTGAGGCATTTGCACCAAGCCCTGCCGTTTCTGATGACTCAAGAATTTCAATGTCCGTAACTGCAAGGTCTTTGTCAACACCCACCATAATCTTTACATCGCCGCCGTAACCCGCATTTGATGTAACAGTTACAGCATAACCAACAACCTCAGAATTTGAAAAACCAATATTCACGCTGTCAACCGTCACACTATTGTCGTCGATTTCAAAGGAAGCTGCACTTTTTTTGAATTCGCTGGCACTGCTCAAAACACCCTGAAGTGCCTTGGTCTGTGCCTTTTCGGAATTTTCAAGGATAATCGGCGCCGTCACCTTGTTCACAAAAGCAAGACAAAGTGCCGCAACAGCAGTTATCACAAAAAGTTTAATAGCTACAACTATCGTTTCTTTTCCAAACATCAATTAGCACCTCCCTTTTCCGGTTTAACTATGCCGTACTTTTTGGGAACAGTATAACGCTCAATAAGAGGCGAAACAACGTTCATAAGCAGAATCGAATAAGAAACACCCTCGGGGTATCCGCCAAAAATTCTGATAACGGCAGTTAAAACACCGCAACCCACACCAAAAATAATCTGTCCCTTTTTGGTATAAGGTGTTGTGACATAATCTGTCGCCATAAAGAACGCACCAATCAAAAGTCCGCCGGACAACACGTGATAAAGTGCATCACCGGCAAAGAGTCCGTCTTTTCCACCAAATATAAATGTAAGAACAGCCACGGTCAAAATGTATGCACCGGGTATTCTTATACTGATAACACGTCTTGCCAGAAGATAAGCAGCACCAATTAAAATTGCAACAGCCGAAACCTCACCAATGCATCCGCCTATGTTACCCAAAAACAGATCCATATATGAGGGGAGACTATCTGTCATTCCTTCTTTAATCATTCCAAGTGGTGTAGCAGAGGTCACCGCATCAGCGCCTTTAAATACTGCAGTTTTTGAGAAAGGCTCAGCCCATGTAGTCATAGCCTGTGCCCATGATGTAAGCAAAAACGCACGTGCCGCAAGAGCAGGGTTCATAAAGTTGTGCCCAATTCCGCCAAAAAACTGTTTAACCACAATTATAGCAAAAAGCGAACCGCAAATAGCCATCCAATATGGCATTGTAACCGGCAGATTAAGTGCCAGCAAAAGGCCGGTAAGCGCCGCACTGAAATCACCTACACTCGAAGGTTTTTTGAGAATTTTGCACCAAGCCCATTCAAAAACAACCGCCGATACCATACAAACAGCAGCGAGCATCAAAGACCTAAATCCAAACACAACAATTCCCGCAATAAGTGTCGGAATAAGTGCGATAATAACATCAAGCATAATCCCTGATGTAGTATTCTTTCCGCGAGTATGAGGCGCTTCTGTCACAATAAGCATATCATTTACATTTTGAGTAGTCATTACTTCTTCGCCTCCTGTCTTGCCTTGATAAGTTTTGTTTTTCCTGTTCTTATGTACTGAAGAGGAGTCTGTTCAGCAGGACACACATAGGTGCAAGAACCACACTGAATACAGTCCATAAGTCCGAGTTTATTGAGTTTTTCCATATCTTCTTTAATAACCGCATCTTTGAGTGCATTTGGAAGAAGATTCATAGGACAACCCTCAACGCACTTTCCGCATCTGAGGCAGTTTTGAACCTTTTTCTTTGCTACCATATCGGCGCTGAAGCCAAGGATTCCCGCACTGCCTTTTATAATGGGAATATCAATATCAGAAATTGCCACACCCATCATAGGACCGCCGATTATAACCTTTGCCGCAGGCTTTACAAATCCACCGCATTTTTCTATTACATCCTGAACATTTGTGCCTATTCTCACCCTGAAGTTTGAAGGATTTTGAATGCAATCGCCGCTTACAGTCACAATTCGTTTAAGCAGCGGCGCGCCGTACATAAACACCCTCCCAATAGCCGCACAGGTATCAATATTATCAACAACCGCGCCGGCATCTACCGGAAGCTTTCCTGACGGAACTTCCTTTCCTGTAACAGCCTTGATGAGATGTTTTTCAGAGCCTTGAGGATACTTAGTTTTGAGCTTCACAACCTTTATTGTGACGTCCTTTTCCTTTTCAGCATACTCAGCAATTTTTTGGATTGCATCAGGCTTGTTTATTTCAATTCCAATATAAGCAACTTTGAGACCAAAAACCTTGAGCATTATTTTCATACCCTCAATAATTTCCTCAGGTGTCTCAAGCATAGCTCTGTGATCAGAAGTGAGGTAAGGCTCACACTCTGCACCGTTTATTATAACATATTCTATCTTCTTTCCCTCAGGAGGGCTGAGCTTTATATGAGTGGGAAACGTAGCACCGCCAAGTCCAACAACCCCAGCCTCACGCACAGCGTCAACAATCTCTTTGGGAGAAAGCTTTCTCCAGTCCAGTGGCTTTATGTCATCACAAAGCTCGTCAAGTTCATCGTTCTCAATAATAATCGAATTCATTTTTATTCCCGAAACAGTCATTCTCGGCTCTACCCCAGTAACCGTACCAGAGACCGCGGAATGGATATGTGCCGAAACAAATCCGCCAGCTTCCGCAATTTTCTGTCCCATCAAAACCCTGTCTCCAACCGCAACACAAGGAACAGCAGGCACTCCAAGGCTCTGCTGAAGCGGATAAACCATTTCCTTTGATGCCGGAAGGTCCACAATGGGTCTTTTGCAGGTAGCAGCCTTCATATCCTCGGGATGTATACCGCCTTTAAAAGTGGCGGGACCGACTACCGTCTTTCCTTTAAGTCTCACTCGAAAATTCCCCCTGTCATTTTCTTAATTCTCTTATCCCTTTTATTAATTTCATATTATTTTTTATCTCTTTGATGTATAATTTCGCGAATGTCCTTGCCAAGTGTCTGGATTATTCTATATTCACCCCTGAATCTTGAAGTCATTCTCTGGCTATACATATTTGAAAGCTCTTCAAAGGCAAGGTTGGTTGAAATAACCGTGCTTTTTCCTGACGTTATTCTTGAATTTATTATGTCAAAAAGCGCCGCCGTTGTATATTGTGTCAAGAACTCAGTGCCAAGGTCATCAATAATCAAGAGGTCAACATCATAAACATATCTGACAATTTCAGCCGCATCGCCCTCGTCACCTTTGCCGAACTTAGCATCCTCAAACAACTGAAAGAGTTTGAATGCTGTCTGGTAATATACCGACTTTCCCCGTTCAAGAGCGTGATTTGCAATGCAACTTGAAACAAATGTTTTGCCCGTGCCGGCATTTCCCATAATCAAAAGGTTTTCGTGGTTTTTGTCAAAGTTCTCAGCAAAGCTGTATGCAGTGTCACATACGATTTGCATAATCTTTAGCACCTTGTCAGTTCCCTCACCCTGATTTGCAAATAGCGACATATCAAACTTTTCAAAGGTCTGTCCCCGCATAAACTCAGTAAGATTCGAGTTCGCCCCTATATGCTTTTTAATGAGATTTTTAAGGCACACACACCGCTTGCCCTCAACGAATCCCGTATCACGACATATTTCGCAGTTGTAAATATCATCAGCAAAGTCCTCAGAAAAACCGTTTGCCACCAAAAGCTCCGCCTTTTTTCGCTGGAGCTCTTTTATGCTGTTTTTCACGTCCTCAAAGCTCTCATTCTTATTAAGAATACACCCAAGAAGCCGTGTTCCATTTTTCATAAGCTCTGCTTCAACCTCAGAAAACCTTGGAATTTTGGCACAAATCTCACTGTGCCGTCTTGCCTGCTCGGTTTGATTTTCCATACGGATGTTTTCAAGCTCGCGGCTCGCAAGCACATAAGCTGATTCCATATCATTTATCCCTCCAGCATTTCATTTAATATCTCTTCTGCAAAATTTGTATAATCAGGCTTGTTTGTATCTTCATAATTATTGATTCCACGCTTTTTGCCGCCCAATTTTCCCTTTCCAAAGTCACTCTGTGGTTTTTTTGCCTCATATTTTTCAAGCTGTTTCAGGGTTCTTATTCCCTCATCCTGCCAGCTTACAAGAATTTTATTCATATATGCCCATGCCAGCTTTCCTGTTCCGGCAACCGTCCTGTCATAAGCTTCTCTTATTAAATCCACGGGGATTTGCTTTTCAGCAGTCCAAAGATTTATATACTTTTTCTCTGTCTGACTCAAGGCTCTGTCATAAATTCCAAGTATGCCACGGACTTTGCCCTCATTTGAGAGGCGTTTTTCAATTTCCTTTATATATTCCTCAGCACTTTCATAGGTATCAATACCCTTTTCTGCCCAGTCAATAGCCACCGTTTCAAGATACCGTTTTCCAAGCTTGCCCTGAGATTTTGCAAACCGAAGAAGCATAATAACAACCTCTACCGGAAGTCCAAGCCAATCAACAAAGGAATAGATAAGTTCAAAATCAGAGGGGCTCAGGAGTTTCCCCAAAATCTCCTCTGCCTGACGCAAAAGATAATCAACATTTTTGTTGACAGATGCCGCCGCATCAATTTCGGCCGCACTATAAGCCGGTCTTTTTCTTAGGTGTGCTTTTATGTCTTTTGCCTCTCTTTTTTCAGGTTCCTCATTGTCGCAAAAGGCATAACCATCGCCTTTTTCTTTCAAGACCTCTGCCGTAATCCAAAAGTCAATAGCTAACAAAACTTCATCCAGGCTGATATGCAATTTTTTTGAAATATCCGCAGGCGACAAAACTGTGCCGTTTTTTTTGTAATTGCTGAGTGCATACAAATATATCTTAAGATACTCCCCTTTAGCGAGTCTGCCCCACTTTTCCACAAAGGCAAACTCAATCTCAAAACCTTTTTTCATAATTCTTTGTTTCCTCCGGGAATATTCCCGATTTTTTCCTTATTAAATAGCATTTTTACTTGCCCACACAAAATCTTTCGAACACCTTGTCAATAATTTCGTCCTGAACTGTCTGCCCGGTAATCTCCCCAAGTGCTGCAATCAACTCTTCAAGGTCAACATAAAGCATGTCCGCAGGCATCCCGCACTCCACACTGCTTGTCATCTCCATGGCGATTTTTTTCGCCTTGATAAGAGCATTCTTTTGCCTGTCATTTGAAATAAATACATCGTCTTTTGAAACAGTGCCCGACATAAACATCCGTGTTATGCATTCTTCAAGCTCGGCTATACCAAAAACCTCCCCCTCTTTTGGTAGTGACGTCAAAACTATGTTCTCTTCATCTATCCCAAGCTTATCTGCAACCTTGAAAACATCTAAGCTGCTAACAATGTCGGTCTTATTTAATATAACTATTATATTTTTGTCTTTTGTATACTCAAAAATTTCTAAATCCCGCGATGTAATTCCTGCAGATGCATCAAGCACAAACAGACAAAGGTCCGCTGATTTGATGTTTTCCTTTGCCCTTTCGATGCCCATTCTTTCAACCGAATTTTCACTTTCGCGTATTCCCGCAGTATCAATCAGACGAATAGCTATGCCATTTATATTTACATATTCTTCAACAGTATCCCGCGTCGTACCTGGAATATCGGTAACTATCGCTCTGTCCGTTCTGGTAAGTGCGTTAAGAAGTGACGACTTTCCCACGTTGGGTCTTCCTGCAATAACAGTTAAAACACCGTCACGCATAATCTTTCCTTTTGAAAACCCTGCAAGCATATCATCAATATCCCTTGAAATTCCTTCAATCTTATCTATAAGCTCATTTTCTGGTATTTCATCAACCTCGTCAGGATAATCTGCCACCGCAGAAATATTTGCCGCAAACAAAACTGCCTTGTCACGTATTTTGTTAACTTTTTCCGAAAGCTTCCCCGAAAGGATTTTAGCGGCATTCGACTGACCTTTCTCGGAATTTGCGTGAATAAGGTCAATCACAGCCTCAGCTCTTGCCAAATCAAGCTTTCCGTTCACAAAAGCACGCCTTGTGAACTCACCTGCTTCTGCCTGCCTTACACCGATGGAAAAAAGTTCTTCCATTATCGACTCCGCCGCAAGATAACCACCATGACAGTTTATTTCAACAACAGTCTCACCAGTATAGGAATTCTGCCCCCGCATAACAACCACCAAAGCCTCATCAAGCATTTCAGCATCTTTTGACGTTTTTATATCGGAAAGCGTAAGCTTGTGGCTTTCAAGGTCTTCAAATTTTTTTCCACTCTTTGGGAAAGCAATTTTCCCAACCGCCGCTTCGGCATCATTTCCGCTCACTCTTATAATTGCAATACCGCCCACACCTACAGGAGTGGCAATCGCACAAATTGTGTCAAATTCTTTCATAGCCAAATCAACCTTTTTTGATATTGGAAATAATTTCTTTAACCGACTTTGAAACCTCGCTGTCGGTTTCAATATCTTTCGCAATTTTTCTTACATTGTGAAGCACAGTGGTATGGTCACGGCCTCCAAAAGCCTCACCGATTTTAGGGAATGACGGGTCATCAAGAATTTCCCTTGCTATGTACATAGCAATCTGTCTGGGAAGCGCAATATCCGCAGACCTCTTCTTTGAAACAAGAGAGCCTTTTGAAAGTCCATAATACTTTTCAACCTCATCAATGATTACTTTAGTAGTAATCGCCCTTTCAGGCTGGGAAGAAAGTATATCCCGAAGTGCTTCTGTTGCAAGCTCCATAGAAATTTCATTAGTACGTTTTATGCCCGCATAAACCAAAATTCTCTTCACCGCACCTTCAAGGTCACGGACATTTGACTTTATGCTGTCGGCAATAAACTCCATAATTTCATCATCCACAGACAAATATTCGCTCTGGATTTTGTTTTTAAGAATCGCCATACGGGTTTCATAGTCAGGTGGCTGAACATCAGCAAGGAGTCCACTGTTGAATCTCGTAACAAGTCTTTCCTCAAGCTGAGGGATTTCTGATGGAAGCCTATCTGATGTGAGAACAATCTGCTTGTCCATTTCGTAAAGCGCATTAAAGGTATGGAAAAATTCCTCCTGAGCGAGTTCTCTGTTTGCCAAAAACTGAACGTCATCAATAAGCAAAAGGTCAACATTTCTGTACTTATTCCGAAATGCCTGATTTGTCCTTTCACGAATGGCAGTAACCAGTTCATAAGTGAACTTTTCACTTGTGGTATAAAGAACTCTTTTCTTCGGGTAGTTTTCAATAAAATAGTTTCCTATCGCCTGCATAAGATGTGTCTTTCCAAGGCCGCTACCACCGTACAAAAACAAAGGATTGTAAGTTTTTGCTGGGCGCTCTGCCACAGCCAGAGATGCCACATATGCAAGATTGTTATTGTTACCTACGACAAAAGATGAAAACGTGTATTTGGGATTAAGAGTATTCTCTGTAGTAATATGGTCAATTTCTGCTGGGAAGTCCTTTTCCTCTTCCACCACCACATCAATGTCGAACTTATGCGATGTAACAGACTCAAGGCAGCTTTCGATAAGAGAAAAATACTTGGTCATTATCATGTTTTTATTAACAGCAAAAGGAACTTTAAGAACAATTCTTGTGTCGTTGATTTCCACAGCCTCAATAGGCTTTATCCAGGAATCAAACGAAACAGCTGAAACTTCTTCCGACAAGTCTTCAAGAACTCTTTGCCAGATTTGCTTAAGTTTTTCCAAAACCAAATCTCCTTTCAATTTAATTATGTATATATAAACGGTACGTTTCGAGCAAAAAGGGGAAATGCCCACAGTCTACCATTTTTCACAAGCATACACACTAATAATAACAGATTTTTATTCCTTTTTCAATAGCAAAATTTTCAAAAAACCTTTGCAAATAGTGTTAAAATTACCTAAAACACAAAATATTGATTTTTATCGTTTTTATTTTACAATATCTATGGTTTTTTTCTAAAATAAAAATTTTTAAAAAATTTACCTTCATAAACTCTTGACATCAAGAACATCTTGTGCTACAATGATAAATGCTGTTTTACAGATTATTATTAAATTTCTTATATATTTTAAGAACTGAATTGGAGGGATACAAATGCTTAGAACATTTCAGCCTAAGAAAAGACACAGAGCCAAAGAGCATGGTTTCAGAAAAAGAATGTCGACCAGCAATGGCCGCAAGGTTTTAGCCAGAAGAAGACTTAAAGGCAGAAAGAAATTGTCAGCCTAAAGACGCCTTTGTGCGTCTTTTTGACTATAAGACGCACTTTTTTTCAGAAAGGTTTTGCGGGTTATGTGACTCTATCTGCCTGACAGGAGAAATTTTATGAGAAAATCTGTCAATGGTATAACAAGCCTGAACTTAAACGCTCAGTTCAAAAAGCTTTACCAACGCGGTGCTTCATCGGTTACTCCTTCTGTTGTCCTTTACACAAAACGAAACGGGCTTGCCCATAACCGTGTGGGCATCACCGTAAGCAAAAAAATTGGCAAAGCAGTTGTCAGAAACCGTGCAAAACGAAGATTGCGCGAGGTATACAAATTGAATATCAAAAATCTCAAATGCGGCTTTGACTTTGTTCTGGTGGCACGAGGTCGTACGGCCACTATTCCTTTTTCAAAACTCAGTACAGATTTTTTAGAAGCTGCAAAAGAGCTTGGGGTGACTTGCGATGAATAAACCGCTTTCATTCATCCTTATCAAAGGAATTTCCTTTTATCGTCGGTTTATTTCACCACTTAAACCGCCATCCTGTCGGTTTTATCCCACTTGCTCAGAGTATGCAATTCTCGCAATCCAAAAATATGGTCCTTTTAAGGGCTCTTTAAAAGCCGTGTGGCGCATTTTGAGATGCAATCCTTTTTCAAAAGGCGGCATTGATATGCCGTAATTACACGTTTTATTCGATTATACTGCTGACAAACGGAGGTATTTTTATGACCTATATAATGACGGCACTGGGTTTTATACTCGACCTTTTTTACCGAATTATCGGAAATTATGGCTTTGCCATTATTCTTTTTACCGTTTTTATCAAGTTGCTTCTTTTCCCATTGGATTTAAAGCAACGTCGTTCTATGTCAAAGACTCAGAAAATTCAGCCGCTTCTTATGGAAGTGCAGAAAAAGTATGCCAACGACAAGGAAAAACTCAATCAGGAAACAATGAAGCTTTATCAAAAGTACGGCATAAGCCCTATGAGTGGCTGTCTGCCTATGATTATACAGCTTCCTATTATATTTGCACTTTATTGGGTAGTTAGAAAACCTATCGTATATATGATGGGTGTTGACTTTTCTGAAACATGGCGTATTGCCGAAGCTTTCAATTCTTGGGCAAGTGCCAATATAGAAAGTCTTCCTGAATCACTTGCAAAGGTTGTTCCTGTTACTTATGGCGAAAAGTTTGCAAACAACTCATTTGGTGCAAACGAAATCCAGATTGCTCAGGCAATTTTCAAACATCCTGAAATTTTGCAGCATCCTGCAATTCTTTCCTGGGATAATTCACTCCGTGCCATTGATTTTACTTTCTTTGGCATTGACCTTTCGGAAGTTCCAAGTCTTGGTGCGCTTCTGGGTGTGTTCACAGGAAATACTGCGAGCCTGACTCTTTCCACTGTTCTTTTGTGGATAGTCCCTATCCTTTCAGGACTTAGCTCATGGCTCTCAAGCCGCATTATAAACGGCAAAAAGAAAACTGACAAAAATATTGTTCTGGCTGAAAACGAAAAGCCAAAGACTCCCGCAGGCGGCGACACCATGAAGTCAATGACTTTGATTATGCCACTATTTTCCGCATGGTTCGCATTCACTCTTCCCGCTGCAATCGGTCTTTACTGGACAGTGAGCAATCTTATTCAGATAGCACAGCAGCTTTTTGTTAAAAAATGTTTTAAAGACGACATCAGCCTTGAAGAATTAAAAGGAGATATAGAGAATGTTAAAAGTAGAAAAAAACGCAAAAAATCTCGATGAAGCATTAGAGCTTGCAGCGAAAGACCTTGGCGTTTCAAAGGATGAGGTTTCATACACCGTAACCAAAGAAATCGGCAAAGGGCTTATGAAATTTTTACTTGGCAGCAGCGAGGTAGAAATCGTAGCATGGCGCACAGCAGACGAGAAAAAAGAAGCCCCAAAAACTGAAAAGAAAGCTGACAAAAAAGAACCTGTAGCGGTTGAAAAATCCGAAATCCGCGAAAAGAAAGCAGCCCCGACAGTTGATGAAGATTTTGTCATTCCAAAGACAGCTGTTGACGATGCAAAATATTTCGTTTCAGAGCTTCTCACAAAAATTGGTCTTACATTTGAGCTACACGTAAAGCTTGATAAAAACGTTATCAGCATTGATGTTTCAGGTGACAAAATGGGTCTCCTCATCGGCAAACGCGGCGATACTCTTGATGCCGTTCAGATGCTCACTGTTCTTTATGTAAACAGAAACAAAAATATGCCTTATGTAAAGGTAAGCATCGACACCGAAAATTACCGTTCAAAGCGAGAAGATACTCTTGTTCGTCTGGCTCACGGTCTTGAACGCAGCGTTCTCCGTGACAAAAAATCAATCACTCTTGAGCCCATGACAGCAAACGAAAGACGAATCATTCACTCAGCACTCCAGAATAACCCAAGAATCAAAACCCACAGCATTGGCGAAGAACCAAATCGCCGTATGGTTATATCTTTAGCAAAAGCTGACGAAGAATAATTCAACAAACACTCAGTCCACAGCACTTTCCTGCTGTGGACTTTTTTATGCAAAATATATGCATTTTTATAAATATTTTTGAATATTTATGCAAAAATACCCTTGACTATATATGTAAATTGTGGTTTAATATATGATGTAATGATGAATATTTATGCGAAAGGTGTATCCAAATGACAAAGACAAAGGTTTTTATCGATGGAAGCAGTGGCACCACCGGTCTTAGGATATATGACCGACTCTCTGCCCGCGATGACATAGAACTAATCACCCTAACTGAAGAAAACAGAAAAGACCTAAGTGCGAGATGTGAAGCATTGACCTCCTCTGATGCCGCTTTTTTGTGTCTACCGGATGCTGCATCAAGGGAAATCATAAATGCAGTAGGTGATACAGCAACAAAAATTCTCGACACCTCCACTGCCCACCGCACAAACCCCGCTTGGGCATATGGATTTCCTGAACTGTCTGACACTTTCCGCGAAAAGCTCCTTGCATCCAATCGCATTGCCGTTCCCGGATGTCACGCCAGCGGTTTTTGTTCAATCATAGCGCCTCTTGTGGCAAATGGCATAATCCCCACTGACTATCCGATAGTTGCTACCTCTGTTACTGGATACAGCGGCGGTGGAAAGCAAATGATTGCAGAGTATGAGTCCTCTGAAAGGGGCACGCTTCTTGACAGTCCCCGTCAATATGGTCTCACTCAGCATCACAAACATCTTCCCGAAATGATGTCAGTCTGCGGTCTCAGCTTTGAGCCTTGTTTTTCACCCATTGTCTCAGACTTTTACAGTGGAATGACTGTTTCTGTACCGCTAAATTCAAGACTCCTTTCAAAAAAGGTTACAGCAAAAAATATCCACGAAATTCTTTCTGAACACTACAAGGGTCAAAAGCTTGTTAAAGTCAGACCTTTTGGTCAGGAGGGTTTCCTTGGCACCAATGAACTTTCAAACAAGGACAGTATGGAAATTATCGTCACCGGAAACGATGACCGCATTTTGGTGGCATCGACTTTTGATAACCTTGGAAAAGGTGCATCCGGTGCCGCAATCCAATGTTTTAATTTAATTACAGGAAAGGACGAAACCAAAGGACTGGTTTTGTAAAGGCATAAATTATGGAACAGATAAAAGGCGGTGTTTGTGCCGCAAAAGGATTTAAGGCTTTTGGCATCCACGCCGGAATACGCAAAAACAAAGACAAAAAAGATTTGGCACTGATTACGAGTGAAACAAAGGCATCAGCCGCTGCTACATATACACAGAATTTGGTTAAAGGCGCACCTCTTTATGTTACAAAAGAAAACTTAAAAGACGGTTATGCCCAAGCCGTAATCTGCAACAGCGGGAACGCCAACACCTGCAACGCCAACGGCATCGAAATTGCAGAGGCTATGTGTGATTTGGTAGAAAAGCACACAGGTATTTCAAAAACCGACGTTGTAGTTGCATCAACAGGTGTAATCGGTCAGCCCCTTGACATCACACCTATCGAAAACGCTATGCCAAATCTTGCAAGCGGTTTAAATCCTGACGGCAGCAACGACGCTGCTGAAGCAATTATGACTACGGATACCAAGAAAAAGGAAATTGCATTTTCTTTTGAAATCGGTGGAAAGCTCTGCAAAATCGGCGGAATTGCCAAAGGCTCGGGTATGATTCACCCCAATATGGCAACAATGCTGGTTTTTGTCACAACCGATGTGTCAATCACCCCCGAAATGCTTCAAAAAGCCCTAAGTGCAGACATTCTTAATTCTTTCAATATGATTTCTATTGACGGCGACACCTCCACCAACGATATGGTGTCAGTCCTGGCAAACGGTATGGCCGAAAACCCCATTATCGATAGCGAAGGAGAAGACTTTGATATATTCTGCAAGGCACTCTCATCTGTCACCACCTACCTTTGCCGCCAGATTGCGAAAGACGGCGAGGGAGCAACAAAGCTTCTGGAAAGCCGAGTTCACGGTGCAATAGACACAGAAAACGCAAGGATTATTGCCAAAAGTGTTATTTGTTCCTCTCTCTTTAAAGCTGCTATGTTCGGTGCGGATGCGAACTGGGGAAGAATTCTTTGTGCCATTGGTTACAGCGGTGCAAACTGTGATATCAATGCAGTTGATGTTTCGCTATCTTCAACTGCAGGGAAAATCGACGTTTGCAAGAGTGGCAGCGGTATTGACTTTGACGAGGACGAGGCAAAGAAAATTCTCAGTGAAGATGAAATAATAATTGACATAACATTTAGCGAGGGAAATGGCGAAGCAAAAAGCTGGGGCTGTGACCTTACCTATGACTACGTAAAAATAAACGGTGACTATCGCACCTAAATCGAGGAGATAAAAAAATGAACGAAATTTCGACACTGGATCGTGCCAAAATACTTATTGAGGCACTTCCATACATACAAAAATACTACAACAAAATCGTGGTTATCAAGTACGGCGGAAACGCAATGCAAAGTGACGAACTGAAAAACGCAGTTATGGGCGACATCCTCCTTCTTTCTTTGGTTGGCATAAAAGTTGTCCTTGTCCATGGCGGTGGACCTGAGATTTCAGAAATGCTTGAAAAAACAGGAACAAAAACCGAGTTTATTGATGGACTGCGCGTTACCGACAAGGATTCCATTGACATTGTACAGATGGTATTGGCTGGAAAAATCAATAAAAATTTGGTAAACCTCATTCACTCTATGGGCGGAAAGGCAATGGGTCTTTGCGGAATTGACGGACATATGATAGAGGCAAAACAGCTTGATGACATCCACGGCTATGTGGGCGAAATCACCTCCATCAACCCCCAGCCTATCCTTGATGTGATTGAAAAGGGCTATATTCCTGTTATTTCAACGGTGGGCTGCGACAATCAGGGAAATGTATACAACATCAACGCCGACACCGCAGCATCAAAAATTGCAGGTGTTTTAAATGCCGAGTCACTGATTTCAATGACCGACATCCGCGGTCTTCTCCGTGATAAAGACGACGACTCCACCCTTATCCCTATGGTAAAGGTCAGCGAAGCACCTGCACTCATCAGCGAGGGCATAATTTCCGGTGGAATGATTCCAAAGATTGAATGTTGCATCGATGCAATCCGTCAGGGCGTAAACAAGGTATTTATCCTTGACGGCAGAGTTCCCCATTCAATACTTATTGAAATTTTGACCGATGAAGGTATCGGCACTATGTTTGTGTAAAGGAGCTTTTCGGTTATGCAGGAAAAAGATATTTCACGGGACTCAAAAAGAGCCCGACATAATGCAATAATCCGACTGATTTCAGACAAATCAATCGAAACTCAAGAACAACTCACAGACTGTCTAATTAAGGAAAATTTCAAGGTAACTCAGGCAACAGTTTCCCGTGACATCCGTGAGCTTCGCCTTATCAAGATTGCCGACAAGAGCGAAAAATACCGCTATGCCCTCCCTGGCAGAGAATCGGATTCTACCATAAAGGCAAGATACACAGCGGTCCTCACCCACGCCGTAATCACCGTGCAAATAGCAGGAAATTTAGTTGTGGTAAAAACCATTCCCGGTTCTGCCCAAGGCTGTGCAATGGCAATCGAAACCCTTGAATTCAGCAATGTAATAGGGGTTATTGCAGGAGACGACACAGTATTTATTGCCCTTAGCAACGAAAAAGATGCACTTGAATTTTCCAAGGACCTGACAAAAGCGGTAAACTGAAAAAATAATCAGGAGAAAATATTATGACAATAAAAGAAACAGATAAAAAATATGTGCTTCCCACCTATGGTCGCCTTGACCTTGAAATAATTTCAGGAAAGGGCAGCACACTCATAGATTCAAGTAGCAAAGAATATATCGACTTTGGCAGCGGTATAGCCGTAAACACCTTTGGGGCTTGCGACGATGAGTGGGTAGATGCTGTGACAAGACAGCTCAAAAAAATTCAGCACACCTCAAACTATTACTACTCCGAGCCCTGCTCAACTCTGGCAAAAATGCTCTGCGAAAAAACCAATATGAGCAAGGTTTTCTTTTCGAATTCCGGTGCCGAAGCCAACGAGTGCGCCATAAAGGCAGCCCGTAAGTATGGAACAGACAAAAACCCTGACAAAAACATTATTATAACTCTGAGAAACAGTTTCCACGGCAGGACGGTGACAACCCTTTCCGCCACCGGTCAGGACAGCTTTCACAAGCATTTTACCCCCTTTACCGAAGGCTTTGTGTATGTGACCGCCAACGATATTGAAGAACTGAAAAGTGCTGCAAACGAAAACTGTTGTGCAATTATGTTTGAGGTTATACAAGGCGAAGGCGGTGTTCTTCCACTGACAAAAGAATTTGTATTGGCAGCAAAAGAAATTGCAGAAAAAAATGATATGCTCTTAATCATCGACGAGGTCCAGACAGGAAACGGCAGAACAGGAAAGCTTTATGCTCATCAGCATTTTGGCATTTCCCCCGACATCTTCACCACTGCCAAAGGCCTTGCAGGTGGACTCCCCATAGGCGCTACGGTATTTTCTGAAAAGCTAAAAGACATTATGCCTGCAGGCAGCCACGGTTCAACCTTTGGCGGCAACCCCATTTCTGCTGCTGCAGCCGTAAATGTACTTTCAAGGCTTGATGATGACTTTCTGGCTGAGGTTTCCAAAAATAGCGAATATTTATGGCACGAGCTTTCCAAAATCGACGGCATAGAAGAAATCTGCGGAATGGGTTATATGATAGGTCTGAGTACCCGTGCCGATGCCAAAGACATCCTTAAAAAATGTCTCGAAAAGGGACTTCTGGTCCTTACTGCAAAGGACAAGGTCAGACTTCTTCCGCCTCTTAACATTGCAAGAGAAGAGCTTGACAAGGGCATAAAAATATTAAAAACAGTTATTGAAACAATTTAAAGGAGAAAACAAAATGAAACACTTACTTAAGCTTTCAGACCTCTCTGCTCAGGAAATCACTGAAATTCTTGACCTTGCAGACCAGCTGAAATACGACAAGAAAAACGGAATTCCCCACCGCTACTTGGAGGGAAAAACTTTAGGAATGATTTTTGAAAAGTCTTCAACCCGTACCCGTGTATCATTCGAGGTAGGAATGGCTGACCTTGGCGGCTATCCCCTCTTCTTAAGCTCAAATGACCTGCAAATAGGCAGAGGTGAGCCTGTTGAAGATACCGCAAGAGTCCTTTCAAGGTACTTAGACGGAATTATGATAAGAACTTTTGAACAAAAAGAGGTGGAGGATTTGGCAACATACGGCTCTATCCCGATTATCAATGGCCTTACCGACTATTGTCATCCGTGCCAGGTGCTTGCTGATCTTATGACCATAAGAGAATATAAGCGAAGCTTTAGCGGTCTCAAAATGTGCTTTATCGGTGACGGAAACAATATGTCAAACTCGCTGATGGTAGGCGCTATAAAAATGGGTATGGAATTTGCTATTGCCTGTCCAAAAGGCTATGAACCAGATAGGGACCTTATGAAGTGGGCAAGTGAAAACGGAAAGTTCACCTGCACCGAGTCCTGTGCTGACGCCGCAAAGGACGCAGATATCCTTGTAACTGACGTATGGGCATCAATGGGTCAAGAGGCTGAAGCCAAGGAGCGTCAGAAAGTCTTCGCAAGCTATCAGATAAACGCTGATCTTATGGCTGTTGCAAAAAGTGATGCCATGGTTCTTCACTGCTTGCCGGCACATAGGGGTGAAGAAATCACCGCAGACGTACTTGAAGCACACGCAGACGAAATCTTTGACGAAGCAGAAAACCGCCTCCACGCACAAAAGGCAGTCCTCGTGAAGCTTATGAAAGATAACGACTAGTTCCTATACTAACTATAAAAGCCCACCTCTAAAAACGGCGGGCTTTTATTATACAAAAAAGACACAGAACTTTCGTTCTGTGTCTTTTGGTTTGCCTGATACTATCTTTCAATGATAATCAACGTCTTAACAGTTGTGTCATTAGACATATGAATAAAGATTTCAGATGGTCTGCTTATGGTATCACCTGAAGCATTATAATGCACCAGACTTTCCAAAACAGCCTCATATCCATCGTCAGTAATATCTGTTATAATTTCATTGTTGTCCTCATTGATTTTGTATATCTTAGCGTTTTTGAAATATGATTTTAACATTTCATAAACTGCTGGACTTTCTTCTGTTCCATCAAGAACTGTTTTTGATACGATAATACGGTCACTATCCTGCTGATATACTGAGCCCCAAATTGCCCGATAATTTACACTGTTGTTTTCATCGTGTCTATAATCAAATAATCCGTTATAGGCGGGGTCATCAGCTAATCTAAACACAACATATCCTTTATCGTCATAATCGCCCTCTCTAAGAGTATATTTTCCTTCGCTTCCTCCAAGTCTTACAACATCACCCTGTTCTACTGTAGCAGCTACATCGTTGGTATCATCGTCGTCAGCAAGAACATACTCATTTCCATTCACATCATAAAGAACATAGTTTTCGCCCTTATTTTCTTTAAAGTCAACAAGAACAACAGGAGATGAGCCTGTGAGCTTTCCAATATTGGTATTTCCCTCTAAAACAATAATCGCTTTGACTGAACCTGTGGTTGTTACATCAAATACTTTAACTCTATACTCTGTATTATTCCTGAAATCACCGACTTTCATAGTTTTATATTTACCATCACTTACATTTATAATAAACGCAGCGCCTCCAATATAAAGCGAACCAAGCTTGTTGCCCGTTTTTTTGTATGTCAGCCAATCAGTATCCTCCACAAGGCCATAACCATAAAGTTCGTTATTTTTAATTTCTTTGCCCTCATCTACTTCTGTAGCTGTTATAAGCTCATCAATTTCTGTTCCTTTAGATGTGCTGAATTTCACAAGCTGCGTAAGGTCATCATTGTCATCACCGTCATTTGCAATATCAAGAGCCTCTACAAAATCATCAAGGTCTTCAAAGGTTTCAACGCCATATTCATCATAGAACTTCGTTTTCTTTGTTATGACATACCATGAACCGGTTGCATCCGAGTTTGTTGATATCATTACTCCAGCAGTTTTTTCGAAATCCTTTTCTATAACTTTCGCATCGGTAATATATCCATACTGGATATTTGATACAGCCTCTGTCTTATCATACCAGATAATATTCCCATCCATATCAAGATAAAACTTAGCGGTATCACCCATTACTGGTGCATCTGTTAATTCAGGTGTCGCTTCAATCTCACCTACTTTTATAACATTCTTCCAAGGAGCAAGTCTTGATGCCTTATAATTTTTACCATTGATTGTGTATCCCTTAGATGAACTTGTAGCTGTAACCTTTCCAGATATTGTCTCGTTGCAAACAATTACTTTGGCATCATTCTCAGAATGATTATGTTTCGCTACAAAAATCACGCTGCCTTTTTTAATTGCACTAAATGATGTTGCAGAACCATCTGCATTAAAGAAGCTGATATCGTGTGTTTTATGATCCAACTTAACCTGTCTGTAAACTGGATCAAGCCCTTTTCTAAGAGCATCATCAGTAATTTTATAATCAGAAGATGTAACCGATGATACAAAGTATGGTTCATAATCATTTACAAAAACTACATCGAAAACATTGTCGCCATTACGGTCTATAAGTTCAATATTTCCCACCTTGGGCATACCTTTTTCATCATAGTATATTGAAAAAGTGCTGTTTTTAGCATCGTCACCATAAAGCTTTCCATTATATACAACAACGCTGCCTGATGAAATATTGGCATTTGTTTCTCTTTGAGCATCATCACTCTTTAAATAGCTTAGACCACTGTTTGAAGCATCCTGAATGAGCCCCGCATCAATCTTAATTGTTGTACTGTTCTTTATCGTAGCAAGAATAAGGTGTTTAAGTCCGCTGTTGAAATCATCCTTATAATAGAACTCAATCTGTGCACCAAGCATATCCTCGTATTTTGATGCATCATCCACCTTGTAAGTAGAAGCAACGCCATTTACGGTAATTTCCACTTCATCATCACGAAGATTTGCTTCCGACTTTGAAAGGCTGATTTTTGAGTTTGATGAAATATAACCTACATTCTTTGTAAGCTTCAAATCATCCTCAAGAATTGTCTTGTTTGTTATAGAATTATTCTCTGCAAGCTTTATTTCAAGGCAGTTATGAAGCATATTTGCGATTGTAGCACGGGTTGCAGGAACTGACACTATGCCGCCAGCACCGTCAAGGAAACCAAGTGATGTAGCAGTCATCAGATATTTTGAATACCATTTTGCACCCTCTGTTCCCATTTCGCCATAGCCAAGGGCACAAACAATCATTTTTACAGCTTCTTCATACAACACATTGTTGTTGGGTTTAAATGTGCCGTCATCATAACCGTTGATAATTCCCATTTCACGAGCAGTTCTAATATTTCCAATAGCCCATGAAACATCAGGAGTTATAACGTCCGGGAAAGGCGGATTTTCGAGGCTTGTTGAACCAACACTGCCAAGACCGCGTGTTCTGAGAAGCATAGCTGTGAACTCTGCACGAGTTACGTTATTGTTAGGTTTGAAGCTTCCATCATCATAACCATTGATAACACCAAGCTTGCTGAGTACGTTAACTGCATCATATGCATTGTGGTTTTCTTCCAAATCTGTAAATGCAGCAGATGCCGGCACAACTGCAATGCTTGTAAGTGTAACCAAAGTTGCAAGCAGTGTGCACAAAAGTCTTTTTGAAAATTTCATTTTCCTACCTCCATATTGCTTAAATATATAAACTTAATAATTTTACAAAGTTAGTTTTCTCTTACACCACGCATCATTGTGTTTGGTGAAAGATAAGTATCTATTCGGATTTTGGCAATGGACTGAGGCTTGTTTGCAACCTCAAGTTCTTCACCGCTTTCATCCTCCATATATTCGATTTTGTGTTTCACAAAGTCTCCATCGGGTCTTAAAAATTCAACCTCCGAGCCCTTGAAAAATCTGTTTTTCTGAATCACTGACAAGAGCTTTGTTTCCTTATCATAATCCTCTACTATACCCAAAAGCTCATAGTTTCTTATATACGAGCTGGTTTCATAATTCTGCTCATTCCCATCAGGCTTTCCTAAAAAGAAACCCGTAGTATAGTCCCTGTGGCTGACCTTTTTTATTTCATCCAGCCACTTGGGGTCAAATTTAAAGCCGTCAGGGTCTTCAAAATATTTATCAATGGCATCACGATACGCTTTTACGACTGTCGCAAGATAATACTCAGTTTTCACCCTGCCCTCAATTTTGAAGCTGTCAAGTCCTGACTCAATAAGCTTATCTATATGCTCAATCATACACAAATCCTTTGAATTGTATATAAAAGTCCCTCTTTCATTTTCAAACACCGGCATATATTCACCCGGCCTTGTTTCCTCCACCAGATGATACTTCCACCTACACGGATGGGAACACGCCCCAAGATTGCTGTCACGATTCGTCATATAATTGCTAAGCAAACATCTTCCAGAATAAGAAATGCACATAGCCCCGTGAATAAAAGCCTCAAGCTCCAGTCCCTCAGGTGTCCTCTTGCGAATTTCAGCAATTTCATCAAAAGACATCTCACGTGCCAAGATAACACGTTTTGCTCCCATATTGTACCAAGTTTCAGCACTTTTGAAATTTACATTGTTTGCCTGCGTGCTGACGTGGATTTCAAGTTCAGGTGCAATCTCACGGGTCAGCTGAAACATTCCCAAATCCGAAAGGATAACCGCATCAAATCCCGCTGTCATATACTTTTTTAAGAATTTCTCATATTCAGAAATATCCGCATTATGAGGTATTATATTTGCCGTAAGGTACACCTTTTTCCCACGCTCATGGGCAAATTTCACGCCCTCGCAAAGCTCTTCGGGAGAAAAATTCTCAGCGGCAACGCGAAGAGAAAACTCCTCACCGCCTACATATACCGCATCTGCACCATAGGTGATTGCTATTTTAAGTTTGTTAAGACTCCCCGCCGGAGCAAGAAGTTCAGGCTTCTTCATCATAATTTTCTTCCTCTGCCACATCTATCTTGAGTGGCTCCATCATATCATAATCCCACACTGCATCAGCAATCGCCTCTGCAATTTTCTCCTGCCCGTCTCTTGATGCTAAGATTTCTATATCGTGCTCATTATCCATAAATCCTGTTTCAACCAGAATAGATGGCATAATTGTGTTTTTTGTTACAAAAAAGTTTGATGTCTTCACGCCTCTGTCATAAAGTCCGGTGTAGTCTGAAACCTTGTCCTGAACTAACGCCGCAAGCCGTGCCGAATATCCACCCTGCTGAAAACAATATGTTTCAATACCTTTTCCCACGCCATTTCCTATATTACAATGTATGGAAATGAATAGGTCAGCAAATGAGGTATGCGCCAAATCAACCCTCGCCTGAAGACTGTCAATAACCGATGAGTTCGCTATGCTGTCGGTCATTTTTTCTCTTGTCATCACCACGGTATATCCCATATCCTCAAGACGCTCTTTAAGCTTGTCCGCAATCTGCCATGTGATTTCTTCTTCTCTTATACCATAATCAAGATTTTCAGCACCAATGTCTTTCCCACGCCAGTTGTGTCCGGCATCAACCAATATAACCTTTACATCGGAAAAGTCTTTCTTGGCAAAAACCCTCTCTATTTCTGAAAGTTCTTCGTCAGAAAGCTCCTCTCTTTCAGAATCCCCAGGGTTTTCTGTGTTCTCCTCATCTTCCTGCTCATTAAAAGCATCCGACATCAGCATATTATAAACAACCTGTGCCACATTTGACCTTGCGGCATTTTCATCTGCCTTTTGTGACATTTTTTTAAGAAGACCATTTTCGCCTGCAACAGCCATATATCCAGAGTACCATTTTTCACCCTTTATCAAAAGAGCCTCCTCATTTTTTCCAACGGCGCACACTGTCATTTTCACAGCCTGAGCCACGGTAACCTTGTCAGCAGGAGCAAAAACCCCCTCCTCCATACCATTGATAAGCCCTTTTTCAAAGCAGAAAGAAATATACCCTCTGCCCCAATACTCCTCAGGCACATCACCAAAAGGAATATCTGCCTGAATGTACGTTTCTTTATCATACCCCAAAGTTCTTGCCATAAGGGCACAAAATTCTGTTCGGGTGATTTCTCTTTCGGGTCTGAATGTAAAATCCTCATACCCCGCAATAACACCTATTTCAGTAAGAACTGAGATAGCATCAAAATTAGGATGACTTTCTGGAACATCAGGGAAAGCGGCAGCAAAGACACTGGATGTCAACCCCAGAAAAACAATGATAAAAAATGTCAACATCAAAACATGCGCCCTTCTCATCGCAAACCCCTTTTCACCTCATAATTATCCATATACATTATACATTGATTTTTGTAAGTTTTCAATAGAAAATCACAATTATTTTTTTGAAATATGTAGAAAAAACGTAATATTTATCCCGCAACATTAACAAAGATTATTACAAAGCTGTTAACATTTGATTACAAAAGAAAAAAAGCCCCGCCAAAACTTGGCAGGGCTCTCAAAAAGTTCTTGCTTTTTAGTCAGCAGTATAGGGCAAAAGTGCCATATATCTTGCTCTCTTAATAGAAACAGTGAGCTCTCTCTGATGCTTTGCGCAACATCCGCTGATTCTTCTGGGGAGAATCTTTGCTCTTTCTGTGATATAACGTCTGAGTTTTGCAACGTCCTTATAGTCGATAAATTCTACTTTATCAACGCAGAAAGCACAAGCTTTTCTCTTAGGGCGTCTTGCTCTCATCTTATCGTTCTTTTCCTTTTCAGGCATTGGTCTTTCCTCCTATCTTTCAATCATTAGCTAAGCCGCATTAAAACGGCAAATCATCATTTGTTTCCAGAGCGACAAAATCGTCCTCTGCATCACTTGGCATCTGGGGAATGTCCATTTTAGCAGGTGCGCTGTACGCGCCATCATCTGCTGATTTTTTGGATTCGCCGAAAGAAACCTCACTTGCCACAACTTCTGTAACATAGTTTTTCTTTCCGTCCTGACCTTCCCATGTTCTGGTAGAAATTCTTCCCACAACAATAATCATTCTGCCCTTTGTGAAATATTTTTCAACAAATTCAGCAGTCTTGTTCCAGGCAACACAGTTGATAAAATCTGTGCTTCTGTTCTCGCCAAAACCATTGTCAATAGCAATAGAAAAGCTGCAAACAGGTGTGCCTGATCCTGTGTGTCTGAGTTCAGGGTCACGGGTAAGTCTGCCCATCAAAATCGCTTTGTTAATCATAAGCAATCTCGCTTTCTGTGTAAATCATTACACAATTATTTCTCTTCTTTTTTGATAACAATGTTTCTGAGTATTCCGTCAGTAATACCGAACACACGTTCGAGTTCAGCTGGGAATTCCGGTTTAGCAGAGAAGTTTACCAAAACATAGTAACCTTCAGCCAAGTCATTGATAGGATAAGCCAATCTTCTGCGTCCCCATTCGTCAACGCTTTCAATTGTACCGTTAGCCTCAATCAATGATTTGAACTTATCAACGAGAGCAGCTGTTTCTTCTTCGCCTTTTGATGCGTCAACAACAAACAATGTCTCGTACTTGTTAATAATTTCAACCATTCTTTTCACCTCCTTGTGGACTTTGACTTTCGGTCTCCCCGAAAGTAAGGATTTTACTAACCAATAGATTATATTACATTTTTTTCAT
>JAZNNB010000043.1:0-2670 GCA_045580025.1 Clostridia bacterium | reverse complement strand
GGACTTTAGGAAATTTCCTAAAGTCCTTATTTCTTTTTAAAGTATTATACAGATAAGTCCGCCGCTACCCTCGTTTATTATTTTCGTGAGAGTTTCCTGAAGCTTCATCTGGGCGTCGTCTGGCATATGATAAAGCTTGTTGTGAAGCCCTTCGTTCACAAGCTCGTGGAGGGATTTGCCGAAGATGTTGGATTCCCATATTTTTTGCGGGTCAACCTCAAATTCTTTGAGGAGATAATGAACAAGCTCTTCAGATTGTTTTTCGGTTCCTACGATTGGCGAAACCTCGGTCTCAATATCTGCACGAATCATATGTATTGACGGTGCAGAAGCCTTGAGACGAACGCCAAAACGGCTTCCTTGCTTTACAATTTCAGGCTCTTCCAGAGCAAGCTCGTCAATGGAGGGAGATACAATGCCATAGCCCTTGCGGTTTACTTCTTCAAGAGCATATGAAACCTTGTCATATTTTTTCTTTACAGCCGAAAGCTCGCAAAGAAGATGCATAAGATTCTCTTCGTTTTCTACCTGGAAGCCTGTCATTTCTTTGATTATTTTGTAATAAAGCTCATCGGGTATGGTTAAGGAAAGGTCAATGGTGCCGTTCACCATATTTATATCGGAGATGGTTGCGTTGGTTATAAATTCATTTTCCAAGAGCCAGGGAACAAGGGCCTTTGCATCTGAAAGCTTCAGCTGGCCTTGCGGCGCATCCATTATAAAGTTTTGCAGGGCGGACTTTAGCCAATGATTGTTGCTGAGTGCATCTGCCCAGGAGGGAAGATTCATACGTATTTCAGTAACAGGGAATGCCAGAAGAAGATGTTCCATTACGTGATTTATATCATCCATGGAAAGGTCCATACAGTTTATGGGAAGAACGGAAGTGTGATATTTTTCCTCAAGGAATTCTTTATATTCACGGGTGCTTTCGGAGTGCGGGTCTACAGTATTCAGAATAATAATAAAAGGCTTTCCTAAATCACGGAGTTCGCCCACAACCTGTTCTTCGGCGTCCATATAGTCTTCCTTGTCTATGTCAGTTATACTGCCGTCGGTTGTAACAACGATTCCCACGGTGGAGTGTTCGGTTATAACCTTTTTTGTGCCTGTTTCAGCGGCTTCACGAAATGGAATGGGTGAGTCCGACCAAGGAGTCATAACCATGCGTGGCGAATCACCTTCTATATATCCCAGAGCACTGTCTACTATATAACCAACACAGTCAATAAGACGGATTTTAAAAGATGTGTTGTCCTCAAGACGTACGGTTACAGCTTCGTTGGGGATAAATTTTGGCTCGGTGGTCATAATCATTCTGCCACCTGCGCTTTGTGGGAGTTCGTCCATTGCACGTTCACGCTTGTGGTCATTTTCGATGTTTGGGATAACCATAAGATTCATAAAATTTTTTATAAAGGTTGATTTTCCTGTTCTTACAGGTCCCACAACACCTAAGTATACATCGCCGTCGGTACGTTTTGCGATGTCGTTGTAGATGTTATATTCCAGCATTTTTATTCCTCCTTGGATTTTTTACCTTGTTATCTTGATACAATGTTATGCACAAGCTACCATGAATATGTTTTTTCTTTTTAAAAGCTTATGAAACGGGAATTATAAGAGGTGAAAGTCTATTGACAAAACTATTTGTCAGTGATAAAATTAAATCATAAAAATGGAGTGTAAAAATGGATACAATGAATGATAAATGTGCAGTTTTTCTTGATATTGACGGGACTCTTATGGGAGGTTCACTCGCAGCACTTAAGAAAAATCTTGACGTTATACAAAAGGTGAGAGCCTTGGGACACAAGGTGCTAATCAGCACAGGCAGAGCGACAGCCTATCTTCCTGAGAATATTGACATAGAAAAATATTTTGACGGCGTTGTCAGCGGAGCAGGAGCCCGTGTTGTTATAGGCGGAAAAGAAGTTTTCTTGAAAACTATGACCAGAGAAAACATAAAAGCTTTTTGTGAATATAACTTAAAAAATGGTATAATCGGCGTTCTTGAGGGCGTTGAAAATATGTTTTTTATGGGGATAATCGAAGAAGCACAAGGTAAATGGATAAACATCAATGAGGAAAACATTTCAGAATATATGAAGAAAGATTTCGCTGTTGAAAAGTTTACAATTCTTGGGACTGCCCCAAAAGAGCTTGAGAATGTTTTGACGGACTGTGTAATTTTGCAGCATAATGGATATGCAGAGCTTTTGCAAAGTGGTTGCAGTAAATCCAGTGGAATGGATATTGCAGCCAAAGAATTTGGCATAGATATGAGCGAATGTATTTCTATGGGTGATAGTCTCAATGACCTTGATATGATTGAAAGAGCTGGACTTGGCGTTGCTATGGGAAATGCTGTAGGGGAAATAAAAGAAGCGGCTGATATGATTACGGATGATGTTGATAATGCAGGTGTTGCAGCGGCTTTAAAGAAAATATTCAGTTTAAGAGATTAGGTGAGGTTTGTGAGCAAAAGGATGTTATTTGTTTTTAATCCTCTTTCGGGGAAAGGAAACATAAAAAACAAGCTTTTAGGCATAATAAATACCTTTGTGAAGAATGGGTGGGAGGTTACGGTTCGCCCTACACAAAGCGTGGGTGATGCCTTCGGTTTTGTGCGTGACAATGCTCAAAAATTTGACCTTCTTGTTCTGTCGG
>JAZNNB010000042.1:0-14399 GCA_045580025.1 Clostridia bacterium | reverse complement strand
ACACCCGAAAGGGTGTCCTTTTAAAGTGCGTGGATTATTTGTTGAGTTTTGCTTCGAGTTCGTCCATGCTGTTTTTGATTTCCTTGGGGAGTTTGTCGCCGAACTGAGCGAAGAATTCTCTCTGGTTTTTAACGTCTTCTTTCCAAGCGTCAATGTCGATTGAAAGAAGTTCGTCAACAACTTCGTCAGAAAGGTCGAGACCGTCAAGCTGGAGGTCTTCTTTGTTGGGAACAAAGCCGATTTCTGTTTCAACGGCATCTACTTTGTCTTCGCAACGATCGAGAATCCAGTTGAGAACTCTCATATTGTCGCCAAAGCCAGGCCACATGAAGTTGCCATCTTTGTCAAGTCTGAACCAGTTTACGTTGAAGATTTTGGGCGGGTTCTGAATCTTTTTGCCCATATCGTACCAATGCTGGAAGTAGTCAGCCATATTGTAACCAACGAAAGGACGCATCGCCATTGGGTCACGTCTTACAACGCCAACTGCACCGGCTGCTGCTGCTGTTGTTTCTGATGCCATTGTGGCACCAACAAACACGCCATGATCCCAGTCACGAGCCTGATATACCAGCGGAGCAGTTTTAGCACGGCGGCCGCCGAACACGATAGCTGAAATCGGAACACCCTGTGGGTTTTCGAATTCAGAAGAAATGCAGGGACAGTTCTTTGCAGGAGCAGTAAATCTTGAGTTTGGATGAGCAAGCTTTCCGCCTTCAGCGCTGTATTCCTTGCCGTTAACCTTTGCACCTTTCCATTCGATTGCGTTGATGGGAGGATTCTTGTCAAGACCTTCCCACCAAACTGTCATATCCTCTTCGTTGATAGCAACGTTTGTGAAGATTGTGTTTTTCTTTGTAGCCTCAAGCGCATTGAAGTTTGATTTTTCAGAGGTGCCGGGGGCAACGCCGAAGAAACCTGCTTCGGGGTTGATAGCATAAAGTCTACCGTCTTCGCCGACTCTGAGCCAAGCGATATCGTCACCTACTGTCCAAACCTTGTAGCCCTGTTCTTTCAAAAACTTGGGAGGAATAAGCATAGCAAGGTTTGTCTTTCCGCAAGCTGAGGGGAAAGCAGCACAGATGTATTTAACTTCGCCCTTTGGATTCTCGAGGCCGAGGATGAGCATATGCTCTGCCATCCAGCCTTCTTTCATACCCTGGTATGATGCGATACGAAGAGCAAAACACTTTTTGCCAAGGAGAACGTTTCCGCCGTATGCTGAGTTAACTGACATAATTGTGTTGTCCTGTGGGAAGTGAACAATGTATCTTTCGTCTGGGTTTACATCCTTTTTTGCATGGAGACACTTAACAAAGTCACCGTCTTCTCCAAGAGCTTTAAGCACATCGTTTCCAACTCTTGTCATAATGTCCATATTGAGAACAACATAGATGCTGTCTGTGAGCTCAACACCAATCTTTGAGAAAGGTGAGCCAACAGGACCCATTGAATAAGGGATAACGTACATTGTGCGACCTTTCATTGAACCATCATAAAGAGCATTAAGTTTTGCGTACATTTCGGCGGGTGCCATCCAGTTGTTGATTGGACCTGCCTCTTCTTCGGTTTCGGTACAGATAAAGGTTCTGTCCTCGACACGCGCAACGTCGTTTTCGGCTGTTCTGTGATAGTAGCAGCCGGGAAGCTTTTCCTGATTGAGTTTAATTATTTCACCTGTCTCAACCGCTTCTTCACGGAGAGCCTCAAGCTGAGCTTCTGAGCCGTCGATCCAAACCACCTTTTCGGGTTTGCACAAAGCTTTCATTTCTTCAAGCCAAGTGAGAACTTTTTTGTTGTTAGTCATAGTTTTGACCCCCTTATTTAATATGAAAAGATTTAACAATATAAAAGAAAAAAAGATGAAAGGACAAATTTTTCAACTTCTCCCTTGTATAACATATTATCATAAGCTTTGCAAATTTTCAATATGTTTTTGACAAAAACTTAACTAATTTATGGAGAATTAAGAAATAAATGTCGGCATAAATCAACATTTAGTATGTCCAATAAAAAGAGTTCCTACTTGTTTCCCGTCGAGAATGTCATAAATTCTTTCGGGATATGCGCCGTTTGAGATTATCATATCTATTCCTTTTGGAGTCACAATTTCTGCGGCTTTCAGTTTGGTAAGCATACCGCCTGTGCCTCTGCGGCTGCCTGCGCCGCCGGCAACAGAATAGATGTTTTCATCAATTTTGCTTACCACGGGGATGATTTTTGCGTCAGGGCAGGTGACGGGATTTTTGTCAAACAGCCCGTCGATGTCAGAGAGAAGAATGAGCAAATCTGCCTCAACAAGTTCTGCGATGTATGCGGAAAGGGTGTCATTGTCACCAAATTCCAGCTCATATGTAGAGATAACGTCGTTTTCGTTCACAATGGGGATAACACCATATTCAAACATTGTTTCAAAGGTGTTTTTTGTGTTCCCATATCGTTCGGGGTCATCAAGGATGAATTTTGTGAGTAGAACCTGAGCAGAGGAGTGACCATATACTGAAAAGAAGCGGTCATACATTGAAACAAGGGTAGCCTGACCGATGGCGGCAAGAGCCTGCTTTTTTTGAGTGTCCGAGGGTTTTTCGGTAAGGTTGAGTTTTCCTACCCCTGCACCCACAGCACCGCTTGAGACCAAAACCACCTGAATGCCACGGTTTTTAAGGTCGGAAATCACGCGCACAATGCTTTCAATCTTTTTGATATTCAGCTTTCCTGTTTCATAGGTAAGGGAGGAGGTTCCCACCTTAACCACTATGCGTTTTAAATTTTGAAATCTTGAATAATCCATAAAAAGACGCCTCACTTGTCTTTGATTTTGATATTTGATGAAACTGCGAACACTTCCCAGTCTAAGTTAAGTATACTGAATTATCAAAATATTGTCAAGCAGGATGGGTAAATGTTGAAAAGAAGATAGAATTATGTTATAATAAAACAAAAAGGAGAATTCTTATGATGGTATCAGCAATTTTCAGCACCGCTTTTAACTGCTTTGCAATAGTTCTTTTTCTGGTTTGCTGGGGATTGATTGTTGCCCGACTTTTAAAAAACCGGTATGCCTCGGCAAAGCGAGTTAAAGCAGAGGTCGTGGACAAATTCAAAGAACAAATTGTCACCAAACACGGCATAACAGAGAGATATGTGGTTGTTTTTTCTGCGGGAGGGAAAAGGCTCGCCTTTGATGTGTCTGAATTCTCGTTTGGAGGGTACAGAATTGAAGAAAAGGGTACTCTTGAATATAAGGGCAACAAAATCATAGATTTTAAATAATAATCGGATAAAATCCGGATAGGGAAAACATATGAAAATAAAAAATCTTGAGCTTAAAAACAATGTATTTTTAGCACCTATGGCGGGGGTTACCGACAAGGCGTTCAGGCAAATTGTAAAGCCTTTTGGCCCTGCACTTATGTATACCGAAATGGTTTCGGGGAAAGGGCTTTTTTATAAGAATAAAAAAACCGCTGACCTACTTGATGTCGAAGACTTTGAAAAGCCGGTGGCGGTGCAACTCTTTGGTCACGAGCCACAAATTCTTGCGGAAATTGCTGAAAAGTCACTGGAATATGGCGCACAGCTTCTTGATATAAATATGGGCTGTCCTGCCCCTAAAATTGTAAATAATGGTGACGGCTCGGCACTTTCAAAAAATCCAGCTTTGGCAGGAGAGGTTATTTCGGCAGTGGTTGATGCTGTCGGTGGAAAAGTTCCTGTCACCGTAAAAATCCGAAAAGGCTGGGATGAAAGTTTGGTTAATGCGGTTGAAATGGCAAAGGTTGCAGAAAGAAGCGGGGCGGCGGCGTTGACTATACACGGAAGAACACGTGAGCAGTTTTATAGCGGAAAGGCGGACCTTGATATAATCAAAGCGGTAAAAGACGCGGTTTCAATTCCTGTCATTGGAAATGGCGACATAACAGACGGAGAGAGTGCGAAAAGGATGCTTGACTATACAGGATGTGATGGGATTATGATTGGGCGTGGCGCTCAGGGAAATCCTTGGGTTTTCCGTGAGGTTATTCACTTTCTTGAAAATGGTGAAAAACTTTTGCCGCCAACCCTTTTGGAACGTGCTGAAAAAATGGCGGAGCACCTTGAACTTCTGATTCTATACAAGGGCGAATATCGAGGAATTCAGGAAGCCCGAAAGCATATGGCGTGGTATATAAAGGGTATGAAAGGCGGGGCAAGGCTTCGTGAAATTATAAATAAGGCAGAGACAAAAGAAGATATGCTTCGGGTTGTTGATTTCATCAGAGCATCGGTTGGATAAATTTCACAAAGGACGCCATAAAAGAACCCCAAAAATTTTGAAGCAGAAAATTCCTCATAAAGTCAAAAATTCCTTGACTTGTGGGGGATTTTGTTGTATTATTGATTTATCTGTACATAAATTTTAAAAGTGTTTAAAACCCTATCTTTTAAAGAAAGGATGAATTTATATGAAAATTGCCATTATGGGCTTTGGCGTTGTGGGCTCAGGCGTTGGTGAGGTTGTTACCAAGAATCAGGAAATGCTCATCAAAAAATGCGGCGAGCCTATTGAGATTGCTCATATTCTTGATTTGAGGGATTTCCCTGACAGTGAGTTTAAATGCTTCACCAAGGATTTCAATGATATTTTGAATGACCCTGAGGTTGGCGTTGTTGTTGAAACAATGGGTGGAATAAACCCCGCTTATCAGTTTTCAAAAGCGCTTTTGCTTGCGGGCAAGCATGTGGTAACGTCAAACAAAGAGCTTGTTGCGGCACACGGAACAGAGCTTCTTGAAATTGCAAGAGAAAGAAATATAAATTATCTCTTTGAAGCCAGTGTTGGTGGAGGAATTCCTATTATAAGACCGCTTTTCTCCTGCCTTACTGCAGGTGAAGCCACCGATGTTTTTGGAATTCTTAATGGTACAACAAACTATATCCTTACACAGATGTTCCAAAAGGGCGAAACTTTTGAAAATGCACTTCGTGCAGCACAGCAAAAGGGTTATGCCGAGGCTGACCCAACAGCTGACGTTGAGGGACATGATACCTGCCGCAAGATTGCTATTCTTTCAGCTCTTGCATTTGGCGATGCGGTTATTACTGACCGCATTAAAACCGAGGGCATTTCAAAAATAACCGCAGAAGATGTTTTTTATGCTGAGAAGCTGGGCTATTCAATCAAGCTTATCGGTCATGCAACAAGGGCTGAGGACGGCGGAGTTTATGCCGCAGTTTTCCCGGCGTTTGTTCCCAAAACAAATCCCTTGGCAGGCATCAACGATGTATTCAACGGAATTATCGTAAAAGGCGATGATTTGGGCGAAGTGATGTTCTATGGCAGAGGCGCAGGAAAGCTTCCAACCGCCAATGCTGTTGTTGCTGATGTGGTTGATGCAATAAAGCACAAAAAAGTTAACATCATCATAAGATGGAATGAATATAAAGAAGAAAATCAGTCAGAGGGCGACGCACAGAAATATCCTTATTATGTAAGGTTTGAGGGTGCACCTGTTCCAAACATTCCGGGTTGCAGACTGGTGACCTTTGATGCTGATGCAAACAAAAACGAATTTGCTGTAATTTCCGAGGCGATGACAGAAAAAGAGCTTGACCAATTTGTGAAAGCTGTTGAATTTGAAGGCTGCAAGTCCTTAGGAAAACTTAGACTTATTGGTGAATAAATAAATGGGAGGTTTTTAAAAGTGGCAATTATTGTTCAAAAATTCGGCGGAAGCTCTGTTGCAGATGCTGCAAAGGTAAACAACGTTGCAAACCGTGTGGTTGACACATATCGTGCGGGCAATTCGGTTGTTGTGGTTGTTTCGGCGCAGGGTGATACCACCGATGACCTTATTGAAAAAGCTTATGAAATCAACAAGAGCCCATCAAAGCGTGAGATGGATATGTTGCTTTCATCAGGCGAGCAGATTTCAATAGCGCTTCTTGCTATGGCTATTGAAAAAATCGGTGTTCCGGTTGTTTCTCTTACCGGATGGCAGGCGGGTTTCCTGACAAACTCAAATGCGGGAAATGCGAGAATCAAAAAAATTGATACCGAAAGAATAAAAGCGGAACTCGACCAGAAAAAAATTGTTATTGTTGCAGGTTTTCAGGGTCTTGACAAATACGAAAACATAACAACACTTGGAAGAGGCGGAAGTGATACATCTGCTGTTGCAATAGCTGCAGCAATCCACGCTGATAAATGCGAAATTTATACAGACGTTGACGGAGTTTATACTGCTGACCCAAGAATTGTTAAGTCCGCAAAGAAGCTTGACGAAATCACATATGATGAAATGCTTGACCTTGCGAGCCTTGGTGCCAATGTGCTCCACAATCGTTCGGTTGAAATGGCAAAAAAATACAGTGTTAAGCTTGAAGTAAAATCCAGTTTTGAAAAAATTGATGGTACAGTTGTTAAGGAGGCGATTGCTGTGGAAAAAATGTTAATCAGAGGTGTTGCAAGGGACAACGATGTTGCCCGTATTGCCATTATAGGTCTTGAAGATAAGCCGGGTATTGCATTTAGAGTGTTCTCATTGCTTGCAAAGAAGGGTATAAATGTAGATGTAATCCTTCAGTCCATCGGACGTGATAACAAAAAGGATATTTCCTTCACTGTTTCAAAGGGAAACCTTAATGATGCAATCGAAATTCTTGAAAGCGAAAAGGCAAGCCTTTCATATGAGGCAATCACACATCGTGATGATATCAGCAAGGTTTCAATCGTTGGCGCAGGTATGACAAACAATCCTGGCGTTGCAGCAAAGATGTTTGAGGCTCTTTATGATGCGAACATCAACATTCATATGATTTCAACATCAGAAACAAAAATTTCTGTTCTCATCAATGTGAATAATGCCGAAAGAGCTGTTCAGGCAATTCATGACAAATTTCTTGGTTAATTTCTGAAATTTGAATAAAAACAAAAAAATGCGGCAAACTATCACCGAAAGAGGTTTTAGTTTGCCAATTTTTTATGCTGTTTCAAAATTTTGTTCCCCTTGAAAGATTTCTGTGGGAGAGAAATTTACAAGAACCGGAGTGTAAAAATTTTTTGAAATAAGCATTGTGGCAAGTGCCACAAAAACGATTTTTCTGAAGTGTGAAATCATTTTTTAAAGCTCCTTTCTCAAACTTAGTTTGTGCATTCAGAAAAGAGTTATCCTGTAAAAACTATGGGGCGACTAAGCTTATATGGCAAAGGTGTGCTTTAAAAGAGAAAAAAGAAGTCTTGGGAAAAAGTAAAAAAACATACCAAAACCCCCGCAAACAACAAATTTGCGGGGGTTAAATTTTCAAAATTTAAAATTTATTTATGTTCGACTTTTGCGATTTTGAAAGCAATCCAAATAAAATCAATAATCAAATAGGCAACAATCAATGTAATAGGACCTCTTGAAATCCACCAGCGAGAGTCAACGTTTAAAAGCCCTTTAAAGATACTGCCAAGGAAAAGGCGGATTGGGGCATAAAAGCCGATGAAAAGAGAAACCACACATACAACCGCCGCAAAAATTGAATAATCAAAGGTGCGGGATGTATTTTTGAAAACACGGTACTTTCCGCATACTGCCAGAGCGATTGCAATAGCTGCAAAAACACCGGCAAAAACTTTCATAACAGTGGGCATTGATGCGGCAGCGCTTCCCAGGAAACCATTTTCCACAAATCTCAGGCACAAAATGCCAAGAAGACCCCAGGAAAGGTTTATCATAAAGCGGTTTGTAGCCTTATCAATTTTTGCGCGTTTTTCCATTCTTTTTTGTCTTTTTATATTTTGATTTTTTGCTGCTGACATCAGTTATCAAGACCTTTCTATCTATATTATTTGAGAACTAAAACTCGTCACGTTGATACATAATCACCGGAATAACGGCGCTTGCCACAGTTTCAGTACGAAGAATTCTCTTCCCTAATCCAAAGGTGTTAATTTTGGCATCCAGAGCCTTTTTTGCTTCGCTGTCAGAAAATCCTCCCTCAGGGCCCACAATCAAACCAAAGGTTTTGGCAGAGGATTGATTTGTCAAAATTTCTTTAAGCCCATAAAGACCTTGGTGACCAAGCTCTTCATAAGGCATAAGCGAAACCTCAAACTCGCCAAGCTTTCTTATTGCTTCGTCAAAGGTGATGGGCGGATAAACTTTGGGAACAATGCCGCGACCACACTGTTTTGAAGCTTCCAGAGAAACTTTATTCCAGCGGCTGGCTTTTTCCTCACCCGCTGCCTTATTTTTTATTTGAACAACGCATCGGTCCATTATAATAGGAAAAATTTCATACACTCCAAGCTCAACGGCTTTTTGAATTATGGTTTCCATCTTTCCGGATTTAGGAAGACCTTGAAAAAGCGAAACGCTGATCTTTGGCTCAGAAGAAGATTTTTGGCTTTTTATGATTTCGGCACGGCAAAGGTTTTTCTCGATAGAAACAAGTTTTGCCACGTATTCGGTGCCTGTGCCGTCAAAGACCAAAATGAAGTCTCCGATGTTCATTCTCAGAACTTTTTCAATATGCTTTGAATCTTCAAAAATTTCGGCAATGCCGTCCTTTATGAAATTTGGCTCTGTGAAAAATCTTCGCATAAGCAAATATCCTCTCCTAACCGAAAAGAGTATCACACTTGAATAACATTTTAACACAAACGCTCAGGAATTTCAAGTCTTATTTTGTATTTTAAGGAGTGTTTTTGCGGTCAGTCTTTTAAAATCCCCCAGACAACACGATCAATTCCGTTTAAATCCTTTTCCGTTTTTATTTGGGAAAAGCGTTTTTCCATTATGGAGGCGACGTCTTCTGCCTGATTTATCCCCACCTCAAAAGCGAGACATCCATTTTTTGCGAGCTTTACGTTTTCGGTTATATTCCGATAAAAATGAAGCCCATCAGTTCCGCCTGCTAAGGCAGAAATGGGTTCAAAGTCTTTTACTTTTTCGGAAAGAAATAAAATATCTGCATCTGGAATATAGGGAGGGTTTGACACAATAATATCCATTTCTGCGGGCAAATCAGGGAAACCCTTGAGTATATCCCACTGAAAAAAACTGGAACGGTCAGCAACACCTAAGTTTTTGGCGTTATTTTCTGCGGTTTCCAACGCTTTGGGTGAAATATCAATTCCAAAGACCCTTGCCTCCGGCAGAAAATGTGCAAGGCTTATGGCTATGCATCCTGTACCTGTGCCGATGTCAAGGATGTTCAGCGGACCTTTATTTTTATACTTTTCGATTATAAGCTCAACCAAAGTCTCGGTATCTGCCCTTGGGACAAGTGTACTTTTGCTTGTCTCGAACCAAAGGGACATAAATTCACAGCCACCTGCTGTATACTGGACAGGGACACCTTTTTTAAGTTCTGTGAGGGCGCTATCAAAAAGCTGCACTTGATGGCTGTCAAGGGTTTTGTCGCCCAAAATCAAATCTTCACGTGAAAAATGGAGCAGGTGAAGAAGCAGATAATCAATATCAGCCAAAGGGCTGTCGCTTTTTGTTTGTTCAAGCGCTTTTAACGCATTTTTTCTGAGTTCTTTTATTTTTACCATTTCGCATCTTCCGTGTTTTCCGGAATAACAGCCTTCAGGGACAAAATTGCCACTTCGATCTGGCTGTCATCAGGTTCGTTGGTTGTTATATACTGAAACCACTTTCCAGGGGCGCTGATAATTCTTGTAAGGAGATTGTCGTGCCGTCCGGCAAATTTGATAATTTCATACGAAATACCTGCTACAACGGGGAGAAGAGCAAGCCTTAGGACCAGACGAATGAGGGGACTATTCCAGGAAATAAAGGAAAAAATAATGATGCTTATTACCATAACAATCAGCAAAAAGCTTGTGCCACATCTGGGATGGAGACGTGAATGTTTGCGAACGTTTTCAACTGTAAGTTCTTCACCACTTTCAAAGCAGTGAATGGATTTGTGCTCTGCACCGTGATACATAAAAACACGTTTGATGTCCTCGGTCTTTGATACCAAGGCTATATAGATGACAAATATGCTTATTCTTACAACGCCCTCTGAAAGTGTCAGAAGAATGTGGTTTTTGATTAAACCTTTTAAAAAGCCCACAAGAATAGCCGGGAGCAAAATAAAAAGACCTACGCTCAAGAGCAGAGAAAGACATACTGCAACGTAGATAACAACTTCGGTTGCTTTTTCTGAGCCGAGCTTTTCATTCAGCCATTTTTCAAATTTACCAGGCTCCTCTTCAAGTTGATTTCCGTCCTCGTCTACCTCGAAAAATTTGGCAGAAAACATAAGAGCCTTGATGCCGACAATCATTGAGTCGAAAAAGTTAATGCAGCCACGAATTATGGGTAGTTTGAAAAATTTGTTTTTTCTTCCCTCTCCGATGGGTTTTTCATCAACAATAATCTCACCGTCGGGCTTTCTTACCGCCGTTGCAATTTTGTGAGGACCACGCATCATAACACCCTCAATCACTGCTTGTCCGCCGATAGAGGTTTTGAGGGATTTTTTCTTTTCGCAAGCCGATTTGCGCACATAAAACACCTGCTCTTTCAAGTTGAATTTGAATTTTTTATGCTGTTTCAGTTATATCTTTTGGGGGATTATCTCCCAATATATCATATCGAAAGATTGCAACACCGATTGACACTATGCTGAGGGCACTGCCTATTGCGGAACCATATGCGCCGCTTGTCAGATTATATATAAGCCAAAACGGTGACGCTGCAAAAGAAACGCGTCTTAATAGCTTTTCCTTTGTTATCCAGAATGCACTGTTTTGAAGAATTGCACCAATGATAGAACACAAGCTGAAGATATTCCTATAAAGAAGCATTCCTGCAACAAGAAATGACAGAGTCAAAATGGTGATGACAAGTTTGGTGTGTCTTGCAATAAAGCCTTTGTCCTTGTTGTGTGCGGCAACGGTTGAAACGGTTGCCAAAATGTCAAGGGCAGCGCCTTCAAATGCACCCAGCATAATATATTGAAGAACATATAGAACGCTTGATATTGCATTGACCAGAATTATACTTTTTCTTTTTTTCAGCTGATAGCTTAAAAGGAATGTTGATACACCAAGTATCCCGATTATTTGAGCTAGTAAATACATATAGTGTCCTCGCTTTGAAAAAATCCTAAAAAGTTCATATAAAGAACAACTACATCTCATTATAACATACGAGTCCCAAATATACAACACCGTTTTTAAAAGATTGAAAAAATAAAAATCCCCCGTTTTTGAAACGGGGGAAAAGTTTTTAAAGCTTTGCACGGATAATCTTTCCGCTGGTGGTTTTGGGAAGTTCGTCCCTGAACACCACGATTCTTGGATATTTGTAAGGAGCGGTGTGTTCTTTTACGTAATTCTGGATTTCCTTTTTCAGCTCTTCGCTGGGAACGGTTCCGCGGGTAAGAACAATGCTTGCCTTTACCACCTGACCGCGAATGTCATCGGGCTCTGCTGAAACGCCGCATTCCACAACGTAGGGGAGCTCCATAATGACGCTTTCGATTTCAAAAGGCCCTATGCGGTAGCCTGATGATTTGATAACGTCATCAATTCTTCCAACATAGAAATAGAAACCATCTTCGTCTTTATATGCCACGTCGCCTGTATGATAAAGACCGTCGTGCCAAACCTCAGCGGTTTTTTCTTCGTCCTTATAGTAACCCTTGAAGAGTCCACAGGGAACTTTCTCGGAGGTGCGGATAACGATTTCACCATTTTCACCAACACCAACGCTTTTTCCGTCAGGGTCAACAATGTCCACATCATAAAGGGGAACGGGTTTGCCCATTGCTCCGATTTTGTATTCTCTGCCGTGGAGGTTGCCAATAAGACAGGTGGTTTCGGTCTGGCCAAAGCCCTCCATGATTTTGAGCCCCAAGAGGTTTTCGATTTGCTTGTAAACCTCGGGGTTAAGTGCTTCGCCCGCGGTATTGGCGTGCTGAACAGAGGACATATCGTACTTTGAAATATCTTCTTTTATCATCATGCGGTACATTGTGGGGGGTGCACAGAAAGTTGTTATTTTATACTGTGCAAACAGTGGCAGAATGTCTGCTGCATCAAAGCGGTCGAAGTCATAAACAAAAAGTGCTGCCTCACAAAGCCACTGACCATAAATCTTGCCCCATGCAGCCTTTGCCCAACCGGTATCGGAAATGGTGAGGTGAAGACCCTCGGGGTCAACACAATGCCAGTAGTTCGCTGTGTGGAAGTGCCCAAGAGGGTACTTGCAACTGTGAAGTGCCATTTTGGGGTTTCCGGTAGTTCCTGAGGTGAAATACATAAGCATATCATCATCACCACAGGGCGAGTCAGTGCGTCGAGCGTAAGTGTCGGGGAAAGCTTTATATTCTTCGTCAAAGTTTCTCCAACCCATTCTTTCGCCGCCAACAATGATTTTTTCTTTAAGATTTGGTGCATTTTTTGCGCCAAGCTCTGCCTGGTTGGCAATGTCGCCGTCGGCGCTGCAGATGATGGCATCAACTTCTGCTGCCTCATAACGATATTCATAGTCGTGTTCCTGAAGAAGATTTGAGGCAGGAATTGCGATTGCGCCGATTTTGTTAAGAGCAAGAATGGCAATCCAGAATTGATAATGGCGCTTCAGCACCATCATAACCTTGCTGCCCTTCTTGATGCCCAAGGATTCAAAATAATTTGCACATCTTGCTGATTCTTTCATAAAGTCGGTGAAGGTGAAGCGGCGCTCAACCTTGTTTTTGTCAAGGTGCACCATAGCAAGCTTGTCCGGTTTGCGGCGTGCAATTTCATCAACAATGTCAAAGGCAAAGTTGAATTTGTTTTCGTTTTTGAAGCTGATTGAAACAAGAGCGCCTTTTTCGTCCTCAACAGTATCGATAAAATCGTGATAAACACGCTTGTACTCCTGATGGGGTTTATATTTGCTTTCCTTTATGAAAGCTGTACCGGTGGGCTCTTCGGTTTCTTTGCCGTTTAATACTATTGCATAAAACTGGCAGTCTTTTCCACCAACGGCAATCATACCGTGGGGCGTTGAACTGTCAAAATAAATGGTGTCGCCGGCTGAAAGGATTTCGCTGTGAGAACCAATCTGGATTTTGAGAGTTCCTGAAATCACGATATCAAGTTCCTGACCTGTATGTGTGGTGAGCTCTATATCACGTTGTTCTGCTGACGGGTCATAAGCACACTCGACAAAAAGGGGCTCTGACACACGGTTTTTGAAAGCTGATGCCAGATTGTAATAAACCATACCGTGAGCTTCTTCAATTTTTCTGCCTTCGCCCAGACGTGTAACGGTATAGGACTTAAGATTTGAGCTGACACCTTCGACAATGTCAGTAACACCGACCTTGAAGGCAAGGGAGCAACGATAAATAAATGCAAAGCTCAGGTCTTTTTGACCCTCTTCGCAAGCCATATATTTTTCGGGTGTAACACCGGTAAGCTTTGCCATTGTTTCAACAGAAATGCCGCTGATTTGACGAAGCTCTTTGATTCTGGCAGCAACCTCGCTGATTTTAAAATCAAGACCGGTCATAATTTCATCTTTCATAGTTTTCCTCCTTAACAATCCTTCAAGACAAAAAAAGTCGCCCCAAAGGAGATTCTTTGAGACGAGCTGAAAAATTTTTTTCTTACCCGCGGTACCACTCAAATTGCACCATTTGTCAGGTGCCACTTCAGACCCTCTGTTTTTTTAGGCCCTATGCACTAACGTAGCAAACACGGAAAGGTTCTACTTGTCTCCCTTGACTTTCTTCCTTTCTGCTCGGAAGCTACAGCTCGTGAATTCGGTTTTTGCGGCTTTCACCAACCGCCGCTTCTCTCTAAAACCTACCCTCACAGCACTCTTCTTCAACGCATTTATATTCAATTTTATATTAAAATACCACAATATTTGACCGTTGTCAAGGCTTTTGTCAACTTTTTATATCCCAAAATTTTTATATGTTGTATTTACTTCCCATAATCAATTTCTTTAAAAAGGTTGACAAATAAGAAAAAATTATGTATACTTATAATGTATAATTTTGATTTGAAAGGAGAGAGGAAAAGGAATAAAGCGTAGGTGCTGACTAATTTGGAGGTAAAAATTTTGTTTAAGTTTAGAAGAATTCTTGCGGTAATCACCGCATGTGTTATAGTTTTTTCGGCGGTGTCTGTGCTTGCGTCGGCAACAGGAAATTCATCATATGGCATTGTTACAGCGTCACTGCTTAATCTTCGCAAGAACGCCACTACATCATCTGCTGTGCTTGCACAGCTCCCTTACGGACAGACCGTTTCAGTAAAATGGATTGAGTCAGGTTGGGCAAGGGTTTCATATTATGGAACAGAAGGATATGTTTCACTTGATTACATAACAATCGTTCAAGGCGAAATGCCCAACAGAAATGAAAGCGTAACATCTAAGGGACAAGCTGTTGTTGAACTTGCAAAAAAATATCTT
>JAZNNB010000041.1:0-10341 GCA_045580025.1 Clostridia bacterium | reverse complement strand
AAGAACCAAAGCCCAGATTGTGTTGAACATACCCATGTTTTTAATGAGCAAATAAAGCGGAACAACACCACCGCTGAAATACATCGCGATAAGACAAAGTGTTGAGAAAAACTTTCTTCCAACAAGTTCTTTTCTTGAAAGCGCAAATGACGCAGGAATAAGAACTACAAGGTTAATGATTGTACCAACAACTGTATAGATAATAGAGTTTTTGTAACCTACCATAATTTCTTTATACTCGAGAATTTTCGCATAACCCTCAAAAGTAAGACCTCTGGGCCACAAAAGTGTTTTACCTGCATTTACATAGTTTGGGTCACTGATAGATGCAATAATAACGAAATACAACGGGTACATAACTACAAAAAGTATTATTCCCAAAAGGGTATAGTTTATAATATCAAAGTTTCTGTCAAATCTGCTTTTCATTTTCATAACTAAATCCCCTCCTCCTTAGAACAATGATGTTTCGCTAACTTTACCTGATATCCAGTTAACTGTAAGCAAGCAAGCGATATTTATCAGAGTGTTAAACAAGTTAACAGCGGTAGAGAAGCCAAACTGAGCATCCAAAAGACCTACTTTGTATATGTAAGTTGAAAGAACTTCTGATGCACCGAGGTTTGCACTGTTCTGAATAAGAAGCATCTTGTCAGTACCAACAGAGAATATACTACCAAATGCCAAAATCAAAAGAATTATAACCGTATCAGCAATAGCAGGAAGCTCTATGCTCCAAATAATTCTCAGCTGATTTGCACCATCAATCTTTGCAGCTTCGAGCTGTTCCTGGTCAACGCCTGAAAGAGCTGCCAAATAGATAACTGCCGAATAACCAAGGGTTTGCCACAATCCCGTGAGCCAGTAAATATAGAATACATATTTATCTTCGCCAAAGAAATTGATGGGATCAATACCAAACCATCCGCCTATGATGTTAAATACACCGCCAGTAGGTGAACAGAAAACTCGTGCTATATTGATAACAACAACTATTGAAAGCATATATGGCAAATATGTAAAGTTCTGAACCAGTTTCTTATACCACTTACAATTTACATGGTGCAACATAAGAGCAAGAATAACCGGGAATGGGAAATTGATAACTGTGATAACAGCAGAAACTTTCACTGTATTCCAGATATATGTCCAAAATTTAGGAAGATTAAAAAATCTTTCAAAATGATCAAAACCCACCCAAGGAGAGCCCATAATACCAAGACTTGGTAAATATTCTTTAAAAGCCAGAATAATACCATACATAGGCGCATAAGCGAAAGTAATCAAAAATGCCATTGCAGGAAATAAGAACACATATAGCTGCCATTGGGAAGCCATTTTAACCCACACTGATTTTTTTCTGTTGAGTGTCAATTCTTGTTTAACCGAAGTCTTCATATAAAAATCATTAACCTTTCCGACTCACTAAAGTTTTAAATGTTTTTGCAATCATCGTGAGCCTGATAACCGCCACATTGTTTTTTAATATATGTAAAATAGTTATACTGCACAAAAGCTGTCAAAAAATTATATAACTATCCATAAAAAATAAAATCACGAACCGGAAATTAAACCTTCCCTACGTTAATAGAAATTATACCATATCTTCCAGAATGATGTCAATAGTTTTTAGTTATTTTTTACACCAAATTTGCTATTTTTTCGGAAAAGAATGACAAATTGCACAACAAATTATAAAACTTATCTTTTCATCTAACTTTTTTATACCTTTTCTTGCATAAAAATACCGGAGTGCGAAATGCACTCCGGTATTTGAGTATCAGTCTTAAAATTTAGGTCTTGCAGTATAGTGCGTGTGCAAGAGTTCGTGTGACTTGTGACTACCCGGTTTTTTAAGGAACTCTGAATAGAGAAGCTTGATGTCAGGATTTTCGTGGCTCTTGCGAACAGGGAGTGATGCATCCTCTGCATAAAGACCTGCCGCACGTTTTGCCTTGAGATCAATGTCCATACGAACAGTTGAATCAACGATAGGCTGTCCGCCACCTGTTACACAGCCGCCAGGGCAAGCCATAACTTCGATGAAGTGATAATTTGCCTTGCCGTCTCTTATATCATTGAGAACCTTTCTTGCATTACCAAGACCGCTGACAACAGCAACCTTAACCTCAGTACCTGCAACTGTGAGAGTTGCCTCCTTGATGCCGTCTGTACCTCTTACTGCTTCATAGTCTAATTTTTCAAATGACTTTCCTTCGAGAACTTCAACAACAGTACGAAGAGCTGCTTCCATAACACCACCAGTAGCACCAAAGATAACGCCAGCACCACTTGCTTCTTCGAACGGATTATCAAACTTTTCATCAGGAAGCTTGTTGAAGAGAATTCCTGACTGCTTAATCATCTTTGCAAGCTCACGTGTTGAGATAACTGCATCAACATCACGAAGCTTATTCACTTCCATCTCAGGACGACCTGACTCAAACTTCTTAGCAACGCAGGGCATAACTGAAACCACAAACATTTTTGCAGGGTCAATACCCATCTTTTCAGCATAATATGTCTTGAGAATTGCACCAAACATCTGGTGAGGGGACTTACATGTTGAAAGATTGTCAAGGAAATCAGGGAAGTTGTGTTCACAGAACTTAATCCAACCAGGGCTGCATGATGTAATCATCGGAAGTTTGCCGCCGTTCTTAAGTCTATCAATAAATTCTGTTCCTTCTTCCATAATTGTAAGGTCAGCACCTGTATCTGTATCAAATACGCCGTCAAAGCCCATTCTACGAAGAGCTGCAGCCATTTTGCCGGTAACTGGTGTGCCGATTTCATAACCAAATTCTTCACCAAGACCAACTCTTACGGCAGGAGCTGTCTGAACAACGACGTATTTTTCTGGGTCATTGATTGCAGCCCATACGTCATCAGTATTATCCTTTTCACGAAGTGCGCCTGTAGGACAAGCTACGATACACTGACCGCAGTTTACACAAGGAACTTCGGCAAGTGACTTGTTAAAGGGTGATGCGATTGTTGTTTTGAATCCTCTTTCTGTCGCATCAATAACGCTGACAGTCTGGATTGTTTTACAAGCACTAACGCAACGACGACAGAGAACACATTTATTGTTATCCCTTACTATTGATGGCGAAACCTCATCAATGTCATACTCATTTCTTTCACCCATATATGTGATGTCAGTAACGCCAAGCTCATCTGAAAGCTTCTGAAGTTCACAGTTCTGATTGCGAGCACAAGTGAGACACTTGCGGTCGTGGTTTGAAAGCAAAAGTTCAAGATTCACTTTTCTCGCATCTCTGACTTTCTGTGTGTTTGTAAGAACCTCCATGCCTTCTGATACAGGGTATACACAAGCAGCCTGAAGATTTCTTGCACCTACAACTTCGACTATACACATTCTGCAAGAACCGGTCTTGCTTACATCCTTCAAATAGCAAAGGGTAGGTATTTCGATATTTGCACTGCGGGCAGCTTCCAAAATAGTGTAGTTAGCAGGAACACTAAGGCTCTGACCGTTTATTTTAATATTAACCATTTCCATTTTAGTTCACTCTCCCTTTCCTTATTTCTTAATAATTGCATCAAACTTACAAGTATCGATACATACACCGCACTTAACGCACTTGTCCGGATCGATGGTGTAAGGTGACTTGATTTCGCCGGTAATTGCTCCAACAGGACACTTTCTTGCACAAGCGCTGCAGCCTTTACACTTGTCAGCGATGATTTCAAACTTAACGAGTTTCTTACATACACCTGCGGGACAAACCTTATCACGAACGTGTGCTTCATATTCATCACGGAAATACTTAAGTGTGCTGAGTACAGGGTTTGGAGCTGTCTGACCAAGACCACAAAGTGCTGTTGACTTGATGCTGTAACAAAGTTCTTCCATCTTGTCAAGGTCTTCCATTGTGCCGTTTCCTGATGTAATTTTTTCAAGGATTTCATAAAGTCTCTTTGTGCCAACACGACAAGGAGTACACTTGCCACAAGATTCGTCAACTGTAAATTCAAGGAAGAATTTCGCAATATCAACCATACAGTTGTCTTCGTCCATAACGATAAGACCACCTGAGCCCATCATTGAACCGATTTCCATAAGTGAATCATAGTCAATAGGTGTATCAATGAGGTGCGTGGGAATACATCCGCCTGAAGGACCACCAGTCTGAGCAGCCTTAAACTTCTTACCATTGGGAATACCGCCACCGATTTCTTCAATGATTTCACGGAGTGTCGTACCCATAGGAACTTCAACAAGACCTGTGTTATTGATCTTACCGCCAAGAGCAAATACCTTTGTACCCTTGCTCTTTTCAGTACCGATTTCTTTGAACCAGTCTGCACCATTCAGAATAATCTGACTAATATTTGCATAAGTTTCAACATTGTTAAGAAGTGTAGGCTTCTGCCAGAGACCCTTAACCGCCGGGAACGGAGGACGGGGACGGGGTTCACCGCGGTGTCCTTCGATTGATGTAATGAGTGCTGTTTCTTCACCGCACACAAACGCACCTGCACCAAGACGGATTTCAAGGTCGAAATCAAAGCCTGATTCAAAAATATTCTTGCCGAGTAGTCCATATTCTCTTGCCTGAGCAATAGCAATACCAAGACGTTTAACAGCAATAGGATATTCTGCACGGATGTAGATATAACCCTGATTTGCACCTACGGCATAACCTGCAATAGCCATAGCTTCAATAACAGCATGTGGGTCACCTTCAAGGATACTTCTGTCCATAAATGCACCGGGGTCACCCTCGTCGGCATTACATGCAACATACTTCTGGTCACTTTGTGAATTGTATGTGAACTGCCATTTCATACCTGTAGGGAAGCCACCGCCACCACGGCCACGGAGACCCGAATCCTTGATTACGTCAATAACTTCCTGGGGAGTCATTTCTGTAAGAACCTTACCAAGTGCCTGATAGCCATCTACACCGATGTATTCGTCAATATCTTCGGGGTTAATAACACCACAGTTGCGAAGAGCAATTCTCTTTTGTTTCTTGTAGAAGTCAACCTCGTTAAGGCTCTTGATATTGTCTTCTTCAACAGTTTCAGCATAAAGAAGTCTCTTAACAATTCTGCCCTTTACGAGATGTTCTTCAACAATTTCTTTAACATCCTCAGGGGTAACTCTGCTGTAGAAAGCGCCCTCAGGATATACAATCATAATAGGTCCCAACGCACAAAGGCCGAAGCAACCTGTCTTTATAACTTTAAATTCTTTTTCCAAATCATGTGCCGCAAGCTGTGCTTCCATTTCTTTGATAATCGCATCACAGCCTGAAGAGGTACAACCAGTACCGCCGCAGCAGAGAATATGACCTCTGACCATATCCATAATTTAACACCTAACCTTTCCGTTTTTTCAAGTTTTAAAATGGGCAGAAATTACTGTGCTGCACCAATTGTATACTTTGTAACCACGCGTCCGTTAACAATATGTTCACTTACTATTTCAGCAGCCTTTTGAGGGTCAACCTTAACATAAGTAACCTTTTCTTCACCGGGAACCATAACCTCAACGATTGGCTCTAAGCGACAAACACCGATGCAACCGGTCTGAGTAACTGCTACATTTTCAAGGTTTCTCTTTGCTACTTCTTCCATAAGAGCGTTCATTACAGGCTTTGCACCTGCTGCAATTCCGCAAGTTGCCATACCAACAACAACGCGAATTGCATTATCGTCTTTTCTTAAATTAACAGAGCCTTTCGCTTTGTTTCTTATTGCTTCAAGTTCAGCTAAGCTTTTCATTTTTATACCTCCATTTGATTCAGTTCTTCTTCGCCTTCCTTCAAAAAGTCAGAAAGCCACAGATAAACCTCAGGTGCCTGAAAGGAAATATCTCCAAGCACGTTTTTAATTTCTTTTGTGTCAACAAAAAATTCCTTTTCGTGGACTTTATGTCTATACAAAAACCTTATATCCTCATATGCTGTAAAAAGGCTAAGCATTGTCCCTGCCATATCGCCAAGAGGTTGGCGGTCAATGTGGCTAAAACCAAACACCGCCGAAACAGAAGTCCCCTCACCCTCTTTGGACCATATTTCAAAACTTCCGCCTGTGTTTTCAGCCGCCATTTTGAAAAGAGGTATTCCAAGCCCGACCTTTCGGGTTGTTCGCTTGGTGGTAAACGGGTCAACAACCTTTTTAAGAAATTCCTCTGACATTCCACAGCCATTATCACGGATAACAACCGTCAAAGTATCCTGTTCTCTATTCTCAATGACATCAACCTCTATTTCATCAGCCTGTGCAGCTATTGAATTCTGGACAATGTCAAGAATATGAAGTGAAATTTCCCGCATTAGAGTTCCTGATATTTTTTGATAATTCCGGCAACATCGTCAACAACCAATCTGCCGTAAACATCATCATTTACTGTGAGAACCGGAGCAAGACCGCAAGCACCGATACAACGTGTAGCTTCAATAGAGAAGAGACCGTCAGGTGTGCATTCTCCAACTTCAATTCCCAAAATTTCCTTAATCTTGTCTAAGATATCACCTGAACCCTTAACATAACAAGCAGTACCAAGACATACGCCGATGTGATACTTGCCCTTGGGGTTAAGTGAAAACTGGGTATAGAATGTAACAATACCATAAATTTCCGCCAGCGGTACATCAAGGCCTTCAGAAATCATTTCCTGAACCTCAATAGGAAGATAACCATAAATTTCCTGTGCTTTGTGAAGTACGGGAATTACAGCACCGTCCTGGTCCTTGTGTTCCGCGATAACAGCCTTAAGCTGTTCTTCCTGTTCCTTTGTCCCATTAAATGGAAGCGTCTTTTTTTCCATTCGTAACAATACCTCCTAAGCTTTTATACTGTCAAACATCCTAATCTGGATGTTGAAACCTTTTTGGGAATACATCTAAACATGACACAAAACAACCTTTTCAAGAAAGATTGTTAAAAATATATCACACTTAAATATACATACCTAAACTATTATAACAGATAATAATATAAAAATCTACCTTTTTTTTAATTTTACCTATTAAAACTTGCACAAAAAATCAAATATTTTTTGGCTCTTTTTCACTGCATTGTTAATAAAAACATTTTTTTCCGAAATGTTTTCAAGAAAATGTGCATCCGAATCTGTAATTATTGCAAAATCCTGATATTTTTCTTTATAAACAGAAAGTCCGGATTCTGTTATTTCAATAGCATCCACATTTAAATCAGGTGGCAAAAATCCAAGATTCGCAGTAATGCTGTAACTGGTACGATCAATATGTGCCGGCACAAAGATCCCCCCTCTTTTGTGGGTTTCGCGCTCGACATCATATATGTCAAGATTCACCGCACTGATAAGTAAATTTTCTTCCTCACCAACAATTTCATCTTCCTCATTCATCAGAAGCTGTCTGCCAAAGATTTCAGCGTTATTTTTTATACCACTCATATTTGCTTTCAAAAACTCGCCCATATCTTCAGCCGCTTCAATACTCGGAAAATATCCAAGAACATGCACTTCCTCAGCCGTTGTAACTTCAATCCCTGGGACAACCTTTATTTTTCCTTTTGCAGCATCACAAACAGCCCTTACATTTCCCGCAGAATTGTGGTCGGTAACGGCAATTATATCAAGACCTTTAATATATGACATATTGACAATGTTGTTAGGGGTCATATCCTCGTCGCCACAAGGCGAAAGGCATGAGTGAATATGTAGGTCATAGAAAAGGCTCATATTCCCATCTCCGAAAGTGCAACCGCCGCATCAAAAGCAGAAATTTCACCGCCCAGCAAAATCACATCCTGTTCCTTTGCCTTTTCAATGGTTTTTTCATCTGGAATGCATCCGTCAGCAACAATAACGCAAGCCGCTTCCGCAAGAGATGCAACAGCTACAACATTTATATTTGTCTGTATGGTAATCCACACATTTTCTTCCGTTACCTTTGACATAGCAAGGCTCAAAAGGTCGCCTATGTAGCAGCCCTTTGCCCTCTTTTCCGCAAGGTCCTCACCAGCATAAAACGTCAAATTCAGCTTTTTTGCAATTTCATTTACAGTCATTTATTTGTCCTCCGTTTTCTTGTTTCCAAAAAGTGTGTTTTGACTTTCAAGCTCCAGCATATCCCGAGCCAGTGCACTTACCTTTTCTCTCAGTTTGAAAATGCAATCTGTTTCTTTTGCATAACCTCTCACAATATCTTCTGCCAGAGCACGGCAACTGGGTGAACCACAAGAACCGCAATCGAGTTTTGGGAATTCGTTATAAAGTTCTTCTATTTTGTTCATTTTTTGCATTGCAATATTTATATCACTGTCAAGATTCATAATGGGGCGATATACAATAGACTCAGCCCAGTACATATTTATTTCATCAGAAAACGGCTGGCTGTTGTCCTCTATCTTCTTGCACATTCTTTGAATTTTCGACCGCGCTGAAAAGCTATTTTCTGTGGTAAGCGGACCACCCACACATCCACCGGGACACGCCAAAGCTTCCACATAATCAATATCGTCCATCTTTCCGTCCTCGATATCCTCAAACAGCTTTATAATATTATGTATTTCATCAACAGCAATATGTTTTTGAGCATCAGTCGCCTCTGCTTCACCGCCACTGGTAGCCCAAAGCACACCTGATTTTCCCGAAACCCTGAGATTTTTTATGTTTTCTTCTGCCATTTTGCTCACACTTCGGGACATTTCTATACAAATATCTTTTATGGGAATAACCCCGTCCACCTCTGATTTTTTCACCGTATAATTTCCTTTTACAAAAGTGGCTTTTGCCGCACAAGGACTGACAAAAAAGATCCCTATCTCTTCAGGTGAAAAGCCGGTTTTTTTCACAGCTTCACATCGTGCCTGCTCAGCAGAAATTTCCATAGGTGATTTAAGAGGAACGACATTTGGAATAAGATTGGGGAATTTGATAGCAATAAGCCTCAAAACAGCAGGGCAAGCCGAAGAAATTGCGGGTTTTAACAGTTCACCTGATTTAAGAAGCTCTTTTGTTTTTTGGGATATTACCTGAGCACCCCTTGCTACCTCAAAAACATCATCGAAACCCAAATCCAAAAGTGCACTAAGTATAACATTTATATCTTCAGTCCTCGAGAACTGACCATAAAAAGCAGGTGCCACCAAAGCCACGTTATGCCTGAAATTTTTAAGCATCGAAAGACTGTCTGCCACACCCTTTTTTGCATGATAAGGACAAACCCTTATACATTCGCCACAGTCAATGCATCTCTCTTTTAAAATTTTTGCTTTCCCACCCTGGACACGTATTGCCTGAGTTGGACAGAGTTTGAGACAATGAGTACAACCCTTGCACAAATCCTTGTCAAGAGTTACCGAATGCCAGTATGTTTCCATCAAAAGCTCACTCCTTTACATTTATTGTGAGTTTAACACAGGTTCCTTTTCCTATTTCTGTTGTTATTTCCATTTCGTCACTGTATTTTTTCATATTTGGAAGTCCCATCCCCGCACCAAAACCAAGCTCACGCACCTTGCTGTCAGCGGTTGAAAAACCTGCCTGCATTGCTTTTTCGATATCAGCAATACCGGGGCCTTTATCCTGCATAACTATAACGATTTTTTCAGAAGAAATTTCTACATCTATGGTTCCGCCATTGGCATGGATAACCATATTTATTTCACCTTCATACATAGCAATAGCTACTTTTCGTATAACAATCGGGCTGAATCCCAACTGTGTGAGGGTTTTTTTTACCTTGCTGGAAGTTTCGCCGGCACGGGTAAAATCACCGTCATTGACTACAAACTGAAGTTTCATTACGTCTGCCATTTCTTACTCCCCCTTTTCTTCGCCCGTAAGTCCTCCCTCGTAGAGCTTTCCGCTGGCAGTATAGAGGGTATTCTGTGTTGTCAAAAGCACCATATTTTTACTCTTTGCCAACTCAATTATATCCTCACCTGGTTGTTTTCCTCTGACAAAAACTATTGCCAAAATATCCATCATTTCGGCGGTTCTCACCACCTGAGGATTGACCAAACCTGTAAGCAACAACACTCTTGTGTTTACAAAAGCAAGAACGTCACTCATAAGGTCACTGCCAAAAGCAGAGTCCACCTCTGTATCAAGCAACTCCTCACCGCAAAGCACCTCTGCAACCAAAAGTTTTTTTACCTCTAAAAGTTCCATTTTTATCATCCTTTCTGTGCCACGCACAAAAATCAATTTTCTTCCGTATTTATTATTTTTTTGTGAACCTCAAGCCCTTTCCCCGTTTTCAAAATATTTCTTCCGTATTTTGTGTGAAGCTCAAAAATTGTATCATCCAAAGCCTTTGCCTTTTCTTTGGCGGTGTTCTCGGATTTGTCAAGTTCGTCAAAAAGCGAAAG
>JAZNNB010000040.1:0-8703 GCA_045580025.1 Clostridia bacterium | reverse complement strand
ATTTCGGCGAGGTAGGTCTTTGGTATATGTTTTTTTGGTGAAAGCAAGCGATGTGCCAAGTCCCCGTCATTGGTAAGGAGCAAAAGCCCTTCGGTGTCAATATCAAGACGTCCCACGGGGAAAGGCTCAAAATGAAGATATTCCTCGGGAACGAGCTCTAAAACCGTAGGTGTCTTTCCGTCACGGGTGGCGGAAATATATCCCGCTGGTTTATTCAGCATAAGATAAATAAATTCACGGTATATCGCTTTTTCGCCAAAGACAAAAACCTCGTCTTCTTCGGGTGAAACCACCGTGTCGGCTTTGCTTTGAGGCGCGCCGTTCAGTGAAACGGCACCCTTTCGGATTAGCTTTTTCACTTCGCTTCTTGTGCCAACTCCGCATTCTGCCAAAAATCTGTCAAGACGCATAAGCCTTTCTCCTTGAATAAAAATTTCTGTGTTTTCATATATTAGTTAGAGAATATTTTGGAAAAAATTCCTTTACCACTATGCAGTCTCAAAGGAGGATGTCCCTTGATAGTATCAAAATCCCTCAGAAAACACCGTTTTGTTTTTGCGTCAATCGCCTGTGCCACGGTTCTTATTATGATAATTGCAGGGCTTTTCAGCATTGACAATGCCACCAACGATATGATTGTGACGTTTATTCAGGATTTGGGGTGGGAAATAGACGCCGTTCCGTCCGAAATTACCCACGTAACCCTCCCCGAAAGCTTTGATGCGGTATATGAAACCTACAGTGCAGTCCAGTCACATTCGGGATTTCCCTTTGCAGATTTTAAGGGAAAAAGTGTCACTCGTTACACATATAATGTCAGAAACCACAAAAAGTCGGCTTCAGACAAGGTAGTGGCAGGAGTTTTTGTTTATGAAAACACCATTATCGGCGCAGAAATTTCTTCAGGAGGAATAAATGGCTTTATGCACGCCATAACAGAGACCTCCAACATTCTGCCCGACTGACCAACCTGTTCTTTTTAAGTATACCACAAATTCGCACTTTGTCCATAGTTTTTCTTGACATTTTTATTGGTAAATAGTAAAATAATTTTATGCAAAAACTGTTAAAAATCGGGATAAGCATATTTGTGCAATATTTTGAAATGTTCAGGAGGATAAATAAATGAAAATCGAAACAAAATGTATTCAGTCGGGATACACTCCCGAAAACGGAGAACCCAGAGTTCTTCCCATATACCAGAGCACCACTTGGAAATATTCTTCCACCGAGCAGATGGGCAAGCTCTTTGACCTTGAAGAAAGCGGATATTTTTATACTCGCCTTGCAAACCCCACAAATGATGCTGTTGCTGCAAAAATAGCTGACCTTGAGGGCGGTGTTGCTGCTATGCTCACATCTTCGGGACAAGCTGCGTGCTTTTATGCAATTTTCAATATTTGCGAGGCAGGCGGTCACTTTGTTTGTTCGTCTTCGGTTTATGGCGGAACCTTCAATATGTTTGGGGTTACCCTGAAAAAGTTGGGTATTGACGTTACCTTTGTTGACCCTGATGCAAGTGAAGAAGAGCTTAATGCCGCATTCCGTGAAAACACCAAGGCGGTTTTTGGTGAAACCATTGCAAACCCTGCGCTTGTGGTCCTTGATATTGAAAAATGGGCAAAGGTTGCGCACGCTCACAAGGTTCCACTCATCATTGACAACACCTTTGCAACACCAATAAATTGCCGTCCTTTTGAATGGGGAGCAGATATCGTGGTTCATTCCACAACAAAATATATGGACGGTCACGCAACAAGTGTTGGCGGATGCGTGGTTGACAGTGGAAACTTTGACTGGGAGGCAAGCGGAAAATTCCCAGGTCTTACTACGCCAGATGAATCCTATCACGGAATTACTTACACTAAAAAATTCGGAAAGGCTGCATACATAACCAAGCTTACTGCTCAAGTTATGCGTGACCTTGGCTCAATTCCGTCACCGCATAATGCGTTTCTCCTCAACCTCGGTCTTGAAACTCTTGCTCTTCGCATGGAAAGACACTGCAGCAATGCGCAGGCCGTTGCTGAGTTCCTTGAAAAAGACCCCCGTGTTTCATGGGTGAAATACTGCGGACTGAAAAGCGACAAATATCACACTCTTGCAAACAAATATCTGCCCAACGGCTCTTGTGGCGTTATCTCCTTTGGCGTAAAGGGAGGAAGAGAAGCGGCTGTTAAGTTTATGGACAGCCTTAAGCTTGCGGCAATCGTTACCCACGTGGCTGATGCAAGAACATCTGTTCTTCATCCCGCAAGCCACACCCACAGACAGCTAAATGATGCAGAACTTGAGGCAGCGGGCGTTACACCAGACCTCATAAGATTCTCCGTGGGCATCGAAAATGTTCAGGATATAATTGACGATATTGATCAGGCGCTCATCGCTGCTTCAAAATAAGACTTGATGGTTATACAAAAGCCGTGGCAACTGCTGCGGCTTTTAAATTTTATAAAATATAATTTTTGGCACATACTATGTATCACAAAGGATGTGATTTAGATGGATTTTGTCAAAGTTATATTGACATCAATACTTTCTGTGGCGGCGCTTTTTGCAATCGCCAAAGTTATGGGACACAAGCAGATGGCACAACTTGACTTTTTTGATTATATCACGGGAATTACCATAGGCTCTATTGCGGCGGAGCTTGCCACCGAGCTTGAAGCTCCGTGGAAGCCCCTTGTTGCTATGGTGGTTTATGGCGGGACATCCCTTGGGCTAACGCTGGTTGCCCATAAATTTCCCAAAACACGAAAGTTCGTGAACGGTACGCCCACCATTGTTATGAACAATGGGAAGCTTTACCGAAAGAATATGAAAAAAGCCAAGCTTGAGCTCAGCGAGTTTATGGTTATGTGCCGTCAGGGAGGGTAATTCAACATAAATGACATTCAGACAGCAATTTTTGAATACAACGGTCGCCTCACCATCCTTCCCAAAAGCACAAAAAGACCTATTGAGCCTGAGGATATGAATATGAAGCCCCAAAAGGAAGAGATTAACACCGAGGTTATTATGGACGGGCGAATTCTACATGAAAACCTCAAAAGGCTTGGGCTTGATTTGACGTGGCTTGAAAAACAACTGAAAATGCAAAAATATAAAAGTGCAAAAGAGATATATCTGGGCGTTTGTGACAAAAACAACGTTCTTTCACTTTTTCCAATGGGTGATTAGTTTTTGTTTAGTCTATTTTCGCAAAATTCCCTTTGCACCGCAATGGTCGCCAAGGTGTCGCCAAGCTGTACAAGAATTGCCGCAAGCAATGCTGTTTCATCGTTGTTCAAATTGCAAGACAGCGCATTTGCGATTGCGGTTATTGATGCGGTAAGTTCGCAAGCGTTCATAAATTTCACCCCCCCCATTGTTATTTTATGGAAAAAGAGTGAGGAGTGTTACAAAAAAGCCGAGGCTGACGCCTCAGCTTTTTTTGGTGCTTTAAAAACTATCATAAAGCACAACCTCATCAAGAGGACGTACCTTTTGGTGCATATCGAGAGGCACGGCATTTTCGTGGGGATAGCCCATCACAAGAAGTGCGTGAGGAATGATATTTTCGGGGATATTAAATTCTTTTCTCATAGCCTTGGGGTCAAAATGCATCACCCAGCAAGAGCCAATGCCAAGGTTTTTCGCTTCAAGCATCATATGTGTGGCAACGATGCTTGCATCAACGGGCGCCGACTTTGCCCCATCAAATTTTCGTACCCAGCTTTCGTCCTCGTTGTAGCATACAAGCATAGCGCAGGGGGCATCAAAATGACACCTTGTGCAGTTCTTCAATCTTAAAATTGTTTCATCATTGTTCAGCACAAGAATTCTTTGTGGTTGAAAATTACAACCTGTGGGAGCTATGTGTCCTGCGTTTATTATTTTATCGATTATCTCTTGTTCCAAGTGTTTGTTTTCAAACTTTCTCACGGAATATCTTTCGGTGATTACCTTTTCAAAGTCCATAGCTTTCATCTCCTTATGGTTTGATTATAGTATAAAAATTGCAGGGTTTCAAGGGAAAGTTGAAAAAAGAGCGTTGCTGTGATATACTTAAAGAAATTTATGAAAAGGCAAGGTTCTTTTTATGAAAGATTGCAAAATTACCGTGATGAAAATGGCACGGTATGACGATTTGATAAAAAAATACGAAAACCCCATAGAGCACGCCTGTGATTTAAAAGTGGGACAGGTGTTCATTTCGCATGGCGGCAAAAAGTCTGAGGGGCTTTGTGACAGTGCGTGGGAGAGTATGGAGCCATTTGTAAAAGAGCTGTCTTTGGGTGGTGGTAACTTTTTTGACGGCTGGATGAAGAATGAAAAATCGGCGATGATTTCCTGCAACGATGGATTTCGCCCTGTGAGTTTTTATATTGAGATGATTTCGGAGGATGTGAAATAAGGCTTGTTCTGGCATATATGCACCTTTTTTGAATAAACTTTGTAAAAAGTGTTCGGGAGGGTATATATGAAAGAATACGTACGCCTTTGGCAATTTGCAGGGTTTGTTTTTTCCGGTGTTCTTGGGGTTTTACTACATTTTCTGTTTGACTGGACAGGTGGCAGCATCAGCGTCGCCCCTTTCTCTGCGGTGAATGAATCCATCTGGGAGCATCTCAAGCTTTTATTTTTTCCAATGTTTGTTTTTGCCTTTATTGAAAACCAATATGCCGGCAAGGATTATAAAAATTTTTGGTGTATCAAGCTAATCGGCATAGTATTTGGCGTGGTACTTACACCCGTGCTTTATTATGTAATAAACGGAGCCTTTGGAAAGACTCCCGATTGGGTGAATATAGTTATATTTTTTGTGTCCGTGCTATCTGGCTATTTGCTTGAAACGCAGCTTTTGGATAAAAATTTAATAAAGTGCGAGTCGCCCAAAACCGCACTGGGTATATTGTGGTTAATGGCATTGATTTTTGTGATATTTACCCTTGTGCCGCCTCAGATACCGCTGTTTTTGGACCCTGTGACGGGTGGGTACGGGTTTTAATCTTTAAAGATGTTTTTTGAGCTGTGCTTTGAGCCTCAATTTGAGTCCTGCGCTTTAGAACAGAGAAGTTAGGAAACAATAAAATGACATAAATCAAGGCTTTGAGGGACTAAAATCCTTCAGAGCCTTTTGCACGCTCTAGTTTCTGATATTGCCGCGTTTACACACTTTTCTAACAAATTCTGCCAGAAAATATTAGATGAAAAATTTATTATTTATGTTGTTATAACAACATAAATTAGACTTTTTCTATGATATACTCATATTGATAAGTGAAATAAAGGAGATTTGAGATATGGTTAGAAAAATAATAAAAATTGATGAAGAAAAGTGTAATGGATGCGGATTGTGTGCAAAAGCTTGTCATGAGGGTGCGATAGAAAATTAAAATCCATAAATGCCCTCCAATGTTGTTGTTACAACATATATGTTTATAATATTATATCAAATTTTTATTTGAAAATCAATGAGTATTGATTTTCAAGGCAATTTATGGTATAATTATCTCAAAACAAAGTGCAATAAGTGAGGATAAAAAATGAAATTATATAAACTATTTAAAAGTATATTAGACCAAGACACAGCCCCTGTGGTTGTCTGTGATATGGCTGATATAATTGTTTATATGAATCCCTCTGCAATAAAGAGTTATCGTAAGGATTTGACAGGCGCAAGCATTAAAGGTTGCCATCCGCCAAAAGCCAACGAGATGATTGAAAAGGTGCTTGCATGGTTTAAAGAAAGCACGGATAATAACATCATATATACCTATTACAACGAAAAAGAAAATAAGGATGTATATATGGTTGCTCTTCGTGATGATGACGGTACTTTAATCGGTTATTACGAAAAGCACGAATACAGAAACAAAGAAACAGATATACTTTATAATTTTAACGGAGGAACAAAATGAAAATACTAAAAAATATTGGAGAAATAATCCCGGGACTTGCGATTTCGATAGTTATAGCAGTAATTGCAAAAGCGATTGAGAGTCTTTTGCCCATACACATCATCGGTGCATCGGTAATTGCACTTTTTATAGGAATGATTATAAACCATTTCTGGAAACCTGATTTTTTAAAAGCCGGTATTAAATTTACATCCAAAAAGGTGTTGAAATTTGCGATTATATTACTTGGAGCATCCCTCAGCGTAAGGGTAATCCTTTCGGTTGGAAAATTATCTTTGATGGTAATGCTTTTTACTTTGCTGACCTGCTTTGGCGGAGGATATTTTATAGGTAAAGCATTGAAGCTGAATTGGAAACTGTCAAACCTGATTTCCGCAGGAACAGGAATTTGCGGTGGTTCCGCCATTGCAGCGATAGCCCCTGTAATTGATGCAGAGGATTCCGATATTGCCTATGCTATGTCCGCTACATTTTTGTTTGATATGGCAATGATTGTTCTGTTTCCGATTATGGGAAGAATGCTTGGACTTTCTGATATGGCATATGGTTTATGGGCAGGAACGGCAGTAAACGATACCTCAAGCGTAGTTGCTGCAGGATATGCATTTTCAGAAGGCGCAGGCGATTTTGCAACAATGGTAAAGCTCACAAGAACATTAGCCATCATTCCGACAGTTTTTGTTTTTTCACTGGTAAATTTAAGACTTAAAAGAAAAGAAAGCTGTGATGCTGCATACAGTAAGGTTAATATCGGCGGATTGTTCCCGTGGTTTATTCTTGGCTTTTTAGCTATGGCAATGATTAACAGTCTGGGCGTTATACCCACAGAGGTTTCGGCTGTTGCAAAAGATGTAAGCAAATTCCTGATGGTTGCAGCCCTTGCGGCAATCGGCTTAAATACAAGCTTCAGGGATATGAAAAAATCGGGCATTAATCCTATGATTCATGGCTTTATCATATCAGCTCTTGTGGTGGTGGTTGCCATCGGTGTTGAGTGGTGTATGGGTTTGGTGTGATAACTATGAACACATTTGAAAAAATATATGAGGTTGTGAAAACCATTCCCGAAGGCAAGGTTGCTACCTATGGTCAGGTGGCACTTTTGGCGGGTAATCCTCGCTGGGCAAGGGTTGTGGGATATGCTCTGCATGTAAACCCGGAGCCGGGGATTATTCCTTGCCATAGAGTTGTAAACCGAGAAGGAAAGGTTGCACCCGGTTTTGCATTTGGCGGCGAAGGAGTTCAGAGACAGTTGCTCGAAACAGAAGGCGTTGTTTTTGAATCGGACGGCAGGATAGATTTGAGTAAATATAGTATTTGATTAATGACGGATTTGAACCAAACAAATTCAAATAAACGAGGCGAAAAATGATGATAGATAAATTTGCAGAAATGATAAAAGAGTGCAATAACATCGTTTTCTTTGGCGGTGCAGGTGTTTCTACCGAAAGCGGTGTAAAGGACTATCGCAGTCAGGACGGACTTTATAACACCGTAAAAGAATACGGTGTTCCTCCCGAAGAAATATTGAGCTCCTAGACACTCTTTTTAGATAGAGCAAATTAGCGGAAGTTAAAGGAACTTAAAAAGCGATAAAAACCGCATAAAATCAAGGCTTTGAGGGGATAAATTCCTTCAAAGCCTTTGCTGTTCTTGCATTTTTCGTATTGCCACTTTTAGATAGCTTTTTTGGGTTTTCGCTAGAAAAGTGCTAGAAAAATGTTAGAAAAAATATATGAAAGAATAAAACAGTTTTGCAGAATAACTTTACCTTAAAAACAAATAATAAATAAGGGAAAATTTACTTAAAACATTGACAATTCCCTTAATATGTGGTAATATTTAAGGGAAAGAAAGGAGGTTAAGGGCATGAGAATATTTAATTATTCGATAATCAAAGAACATAAATGGGATTCTGAAATTCTCGGTCTTGTAGCTAGCATATATAAAGAAGTCGGCAAGCAAGACCTTTATCTTAAACGACGCCCTGAAGAGCTTGAAAAGCTTGTGGAAATTGCAAAGGTGCAAAGCACAGAGTCTTCCAATGCAATCGAAGGTATCGTTACAACAAATACCCGAATCAAACAGCTTGTAGAAGAAAAGACCTCTCCACGAAATCGTGATGAACAAGAAATTGCGGGATACAGAGATGCTCTTAATATCATCCATGAGAACTTTGATGCAATTCCCATTTCTAAAAACTATATTTTGCAACTTCATAAAATTATGTGCAGTCATATGAATAACCCCATGGCTGGCAGAACAAAGAGTGTGCAAAATTATATAAGCACAACTTACCCTGACGGACATTCAGAGGTTTTATTTACTCCGCTTGCACCATTTGAAACGGAAGAAGCACTTGATAAAATCTGCGAAGAATATAATAAAGTTATCGGCAATCTCGAACTTGAACCATTGATTGCAATTCCCACATTCATTCACGATTTTCTTTGCATTCATCCTTTTAATGATGGTAATGGAAGAATGTCAAGACTGCTTACCACCTTGTTACTCTACAGAAGCGGATTTTATGTTGGTAAATACATCTCGCTTGAAGCTAAAATTGCAAAGAGCAAAGATTTATACTACGATTCCCTTAACAAATCTCAGGATGGATGGCATGAGGGTTTAGAGGATGCAACACCGTTTATAAAATATATCCTAGGTACTATCCTTGCTGCATATAAAGACTTTGAAGACAGATTTTCCATCGTAGAAGAAAAACTTCCTGCAATCGAAATGGTAAGAAAGGCATCACTGAATAAGGTAAGTCGGATCGTAGCCATGTCGTTCTGTGAGC
>JAZNNB010000039.1:0-7287 GCA_045580025.1 Clostridia bacterium | reverse complement strand
TATTTGTGAAATCCTTGTGCACAAGGGCAGAGAAACCGCCAATAAAATTTACGCCCGTATCTTTTGCTGCACGGTCAAGTGCCTTTGCAAAGCAAACATAATCCTCAGCATCGCTTGCCCCTGCAATCAGGGAAATAGGCGTCACCGATATTCTTTTATTTATAATAGGAATGCCGTACTGACAACTGATGTCTTCGCCCGTCTTCACCAAATCTTTGGCAAGCCGCACAATCTTTTGATAAATCTTTTCACAAGCTTTTTCTGCACTGCTGTCAATGCAATCAAGCAGGGAGATACCCATAGTAATGGTTCTTATATCAAGATGCTGGTCATCAATCATCCTGATTGTTTCCATAATTTCTCTTGTGTTAATCATATCTGCCTCCGAACCACCTTCGCTTAAATTCTGTGCATGGAATTAAAAATTTCTTCATTCTGCACTCTTATATCAACACCAATTTCTGCTCCTATTTTTTCAAGGTCAGAAACAACAACAGAAAAATCTGTATTTTCGTCCATTCTAACCAGCATAACCATTGTGAAAATATCCTGCATAATTGTCTGGTTTATGTCAAGGATATTCACTCCGTTTTCAAAAAGTGAACTGCTCACCTTTGCTATAATTCCGGGACGGTCAATCCCCATAACAGTAACTACTGCTTTCATTTTTTATAACACTCCTTAAAATTTATTGTCTGTCATCTTTTGAGTCTGTATATTGTGCCAATTTAATACAAAATATTGCTTTAATTTATTATACATCCCTAAGAACCTTGCGTCAAGTAAAATTTAGCTAAAAAATCTGTTGAATTTTTCTATTTTTCGTGGTAAAATATAGAATATATTTCATTTTACAGTGAGGATTTTGATATGTTTCTTCCTATATCAAAAGACGATATGAAAAAACGCAAAATCACACAGTTTGATTTTGTTTATATAATCGGCGATGCATATGTCGACCATTCAAGCTTTGGTCACGCCATTATCTCGCGCATTTTAGAGGCAAACGGCTTTTCGGTGGGTATAATTTCACAACCCGACTGGCACAGCCCCGACGCTTTCTGCGAGCTTGGGAAACCACGGCTTGGTTTTCTTGTGTCCGGTGGAAATCTCGACCCAATGGTAAACCGCTACACTGTTTCGAAAAAAGTGCGGTCAGTTGACCTTTATTCCCCCGGCGGTGAAATCGGCAAACGTCCTGACAGAGCAACAATAGTTTATTGCAACCGCCTTCGTGAAGCTTTCGGCAAAAAAATTCCCATCATAATAGGAGGAATAGAAGCAAGCCTCAGACGTTTTGCTCATTATGATTATTGGTCAGATAAAGTTCGTCGCAGTATTCTCATCGATAGTGGTGCAGACCTGCTTATCTATGGTATGGGTGAACACCAAATCGTAGAGATTGCAAATCTCCTTAAGATGGGAGTTCCTGTGGACGAAATAAAAAGTGTTCCTGGCACTGTATATATCGAAAGTTCCAATGCGGATTTTCCAGATAATTGCATTGAAATTCCATCATTTGACGAGGTTTCGCAGAACAGGAAACTTTATGCCAAGGCATCAAAAATTCAACACGAGGAACAAGACGCCTTTCGTGGAAAAACAATTATTCAAGCAGACAATGCCGACAAATATATAGTTCAGCTTCCGCCGTCGCGCCCTCTCTCAACAGAGGAACTTGACGCGGTTTATGAGCTTCCATATGAGGGAACATGTCACCCGAGCTATGAAGCTTTAGGGGGTGTTCCGGCAATTTCCGAAATTGAATTCAGCATAACCTCATCCCGTGGTTGTTTTGGTGCTTGCAATTTCTGTACCCTTGCCTTCCATCAAGGGAGAACTGTTGTCCCAAGAAGTCACCAATCAATTTTGCGTGAAGCTGAAAAATTGACCCAGAAACCGAATTTCAAGGGTTATATCCACGATGTTGGGGGGCCTACTGCCAACTTTCGTGCTCCATCGTGCAAAAAGCAACTTAAGTTCGGTGTATGTAAAGATAAACAGTGTTTATTCCCCACTCCGTGCAAAAATCTTGAGGTTTCACACAGCGACTATCTTGAGCTTCTCAGGAAGCTTCGGAAACTGCCAAAAGTAAAAAAAGTCTTTATCCGTTCAGGCATACGCTTTGATTATCTTATGGCAGACAAAGACGAAGAATTTTTCCACGAGCTGTGCCGACACCATATAAGCGGTCAGCTAAGGGTCGCACCAGAACATATTTCCGATAATGTTTTAGAGTTTATGGGAAAGCCCTCTTCAGAGGTTTATGAAAGATTTCTTAAGAAATTTGACAAAATAAATTCTCAAACCGGAAAGAAACAATATGTCGTTCCCTACCTTATGTCCTCGCACCCTGGGAGCACACTCAAGGATGCAGTGAAGCTCGCGGAATACTTAAATCACCACAAGCTCAGTCCCGAGCAGGTTCAGGACTTTTATCCAACACCCGGAAGCATTTCAACCTGTATGTATTATACAGGCATTGACCCAAGAACTATGAAAAATGTTTATGTTCCAAGGGATTACAACGAAAAACAAATGCAACGCGCACTCCTGCAGTTTCGTGATGCAAAAAATTATAAACTTGTGCTCAGTGCACTGAAAAAGGCAAACCGCCTCGACCTTGTGGGAAATTCCCCTCATTGTCTTATAAAACCACCAAAAGGAGAGAATCAAAATGGCAAAATTACTCAGCGGAAAAACAGTATCAGCAAGAATAAAGGAAAATCTGAAAAAGGAAATCGAAGAACTGAAGGCAAAGGGCATTCTTCCAGGTCTCGCCGTAATCATAGTCGGTGAAGACCCTGCTTCAAAAGTATATGTTGGCAGGAAAGAAGCAATGTGCGAGGAGCTTGGTATGCATTCTGAAAAGTTTGCACTTCCCGAAGAAACCACCCAAGATGAGCTTCTTGCCCTTGTTGAAAAACTCAATAACGACGACAAAGTTCACGGCATACTTGTTCAGCTTCCTCTTCCCAAACACCTTGACGAAAAAGCTGTTATCAATACTATCCGTCCAGAAAAGGACGTCGACGCATTCCACCCAGTAAACGTTGGAAAAATTATGATTGGCGACTATGACTTTGTTCCATGCACCCCTGCGGGTATTATGGAGCTTATTGCAGAAAGTGACGTGGAAGTTGAAGGAAAAACCTGTGTAGTCATCGGCAGAAGTAATATCGTAGGAAAGCCTATGAGTATGCTCCTTCTTCACAAAAACGGAACTGTTACCACTTGTCACTCACGCACCAAAAACATTGCCGAAATCACAAAAACTGCGGATATTTTGGTAGCAGCAGTGGGCAGAGCAAATTTTGTCACCGCTGAAATGGTAAAACCTGGTGCAGTTGTTATTGACGTTGGTATGAATCGTCTTTCAGACGGCAGACTTGTGGGGGATGTTGACTTTGAAAACGTTGAAAAGGTTGCAGGAGCAATCACTCCCGTCCCCGGCGGTGTTGGTCCTATGACCATTGCTATGCTTATGAAAAACACCTTTACTGCGGCAAAAAATTCTAAAAAGTAATTTTCGAGGAATTTAATATGAAAACCAAATCTGTTTTTGTTTGCACAGAGTGTGGCGCAAATTTTCCCAAATGGATGGGTAAATGCACCACCTGTAATTCGTGGAACACCATCGAGGAAGAGCTTGTGGCAGTGCCCCAACAGAACTCAAAAATTGGAGCACTTCATAACCCATCTTCTTCATCTTCGCCAAAGGCAATCAAAGATATTGATGCAAGCGATGAGGCAAGAGTGAAAACCGGTATGTCAGAGCTTGACCGTGTCCTTGGAGGTGGTTTAGTTTGCGGCTCACTTGTTCTTGTGGGCGGTGACCCCGGAATTGGAAAATCCACACTTCTTCTTCAGATTTGCGAAACATTGGGCAAAACAAAAAATGTTCTTTATGTTTCAGGTGAAGAATCGCCAAGACAAATAAAGCTCCGGGCAGACCGACTGGGTGTTACCACCGAAAACTTAAAAATCTATTCTGAAACAAATATGAGCTTTATTACTGACTGCATTTTCAAAGAAAAACCTGATATTCTTATTGTTGACTCTGTTCAGACAATGTACAATCCCGAAATCCAGTCAGCACCTGGAAGCACATCTCAAATAAAAGATATAACCACTGTCCTTATGAAGATTGCAAAGGAAAATTCCATTTCTGTATTTCTCGTAGGACACGTTACAAAAGAAGGTTCTTTGGCAGGGCCGAAGATTTTAGAACATATGGTTGATTCCGTCCTTTATTTTGAGGGTGACAGACACCAATCTTTCAGAATTCTAAGAGCTGTGAAAAACCGTTTTGGTTCAACCAATGAAATCGGAGTTTTCGAAATGAAAAACGACGGACTCGCTGAAGTCCCAAATCCGTCAATGGCTATGCTTTCAGGTCGCCCTGAAAATGTTCCCGGAACTTGTATCATCTGCACTATGGAGGGCACACGTCCCGTTCTTGCAGAGGTTCAGGCACTTGTTTCACCCACTACGTTTGGAAATCCCAGGCGTATGGCAAGCGGTCCTGACACAGGCAGGTTCATAATGCTTATGGCAGTACTTGAAAAGCGCGGCGGAATAAAAGCTTCATCATATGATGCTTATGCCAATGTTGTCGGCGGCCTTCGGGTTTCAGAGCCTGCTGCTGACCTTGGGCTTATCCTCGCTCTTGCCTCAAGCTTCACCGGACGTAGCATTGACAGCAGCACTGTTGCAATCGGCGAGGTCGGACTTACAGGCGAAATTCGTGCCTGCAGCTTTTTGGAGGCGAGAATTGCTGAATGTGAAAAACTGGGCTTTAAACAATGCATTATTCCTGCTGTTAATTTCAAAAAGCTCAGAAAATTTGAAAACATCAAGCTTTGCCCTGTTTCAAACATACAAGAGGTAATTGCATCACAGCTTGATAAAAAGAGTAAATAATTTAAATTTTTAAAAATATAAATAAATATAAAGTTTTATTGAAGGGAAGTCTTTACGTGTTTAATATAGGTGACGAAATTGTTTATCCCATGCACGGAGCCGGAATTATTGTCGACATCGAGGAAAGAAAGATTCTCGGCGAGCTCCACAAGTACTATATCCTGCAGATTTCCATCAGCGACATGAAGGTTATGCTGCCCGTAAATAACACTGAAATAATCGGCATCAGGCGCATTGTGTCTGAAAATGCCGCCAATGAAGCTATCAACCATTTTCTCGCTTGCGGCGAAGATCCAAACAACAACTGGAATCAACGCTACAGAGAAAACATAGACAAAATGAAAACAGGAAATCTTTTAGAGGTTGCCACAGTTGCAAAGACCCTACTCCTTCGGGACAACAAAAAGTCTTTGTCAAATGCTGAACGCAAAATGCTTTCAAACGCAAAAAATATTTTGATTTCAGAACTGGTATTGGCGAAAAAGATGCCTGCTGAAAAAATCAAAGAACTTTTGGCTCTTTAAATTTTAAAAAAGGGGACATAATGATGTTTGGCTCAAAAAAAGCGGACAAAACCGCTACTGCTATTATTGTTGCTGCAGGAAGCAGCACTCGTATGGGTAGCCACCAGAACAAGCAATTTGTTATGATTGACGATATGCCAGTCCTTGCCCATGCAATAAAAAAATTTCAGGATTCAAGTAAGATTGACTCTATCATTGTTGTCACAAAAGCTGAGAGCATTCCTCTCGTTAACGACTTAATACGCGAATTTGGCTTTACAAAAGTCACAGATGTGGTTGCCGGAGGTAAAACTCGTAAGGATTCTGTGAACGCGGGTCTCGCCTTGGTTGAAAACGGAAAGGTTGTGGCAATCCACGATGGTGCAAGACCTTTTGTTTCAGCAACGCTTATTGACAAACTTGTTTCTGCTGCCTATGAATTTGGTGCGGCAGCCCCAGGGGTTATTCCAAAGGATACTGTGAAATCTGTCTCGTCTGACAATTCTGTTGTGAAAACCCCCGACCGCCAAACACTTCGTCTTATTCAAACACCCCAGGTGTTCTTTTCTGATGATTTGAAGCTTGCCTATATCCGCGCAGACGAGGCGGATTTTGTAGGCACTGATGACTGTTCTGTTCTTGAAAACATGGGTGTTGCCATTCACATTGTCAGCGGTGAATACACAAACATAAAGGTTACAACCCCTGATGATATCCCCATCGCAGAAGCGCTATATGAATTTTTGAAACAATAATTTTTACTTAACTGAAAGGGTGAATTTTATGCGAATAGGCTTTGGATATGATGTCCACGCACTTGTGCCGGACAGAAAATTGATACTTGGCGGTGTTCACGTTCCCCACGATACCGGACTTCTGGGACATTCTGATGCGGATGTTCTTGTTCACGCTGTTATGGACTCGCTCCTGGGTGCTGCCGCTATTGGTGACATAGGAAAGCATTTTCCTGATACCGATAAATCATTCAAAGACATCAACAGCCTGATTCTTTTGAAAAAGGTCGGTGCGATTTTAAGTAATGCTAATTTTTCCATAGGAAATATTGATGCGACCATAATTGCTCAAGCCCCAAAGCTCGCTCCCTTTATTGATGAAATGCGAAAAAATATTGCAGCCGCCCTTTATCTTCCCGTTAGTGCTGTTTCTGTCAAGGCTACAACCACCGAGTATTTGGGCTTTGAGGGGCGCAAAGAGGGGATTTCCGCCTGCTCGGTTGCTGCCATTTTTCAAAAATAACAGCTTAACTGATAATTTTTGCATATAATTGGCTATAATAATAAATAATCCCTTTTAATCCATTATAATCAAGTTTGATTTATAACAAATATTTTTGTAATATAACCTCATTAGCACTCATCTATTCAGAGTGCTAACACGAGAGTTTTTAATTTAATTTATATATCACAAGGAGGCATTTCAAATGACTATCAAACCATTAGCTGACAGAGTTGTTATAAAAATGGTAGAAGCTGAAGAAACAACAAAAAGTGGCATTATTCTTGCCGGCACAGCAAAGGAAAAGCCACAGATTGCTGAGATTGTAGCTGTTGGACCCGGCGGGGTTGTTGACGGCAAAGAAATTACTATGGAGCTTAAAGTCGGCGACAGAGTTCTTATGAGCAAGTATGCCGGCACAGAAGTGAAGCTCGACGGCACTGAATATACCATTCTCCGTCAGAGTGAAATTCTTGCAAAGATTGAAGACTAATTTTTTGGAGGTAATTTATTATGGCAAAACAGATTTTATTTGGTGAAGAAGCAAGACACGCTCTTGAAAAGGGCGTAAATCAGCTTGCTGACACCGTAAAAGTTACACTTGGTCCCAAAGGCAGAAACGTTG
>JAZNNB010000038.1:0-10624 GCA_045580025.1 Clostridia bacterium | reverse complement strand
AAGTATATGGGAACCTATGTTTATAATAAGTCGGCAGAGAAAAGTGCTGACGGAACAAGAAATGGACATGCCTATAAGCCAGAGGAGGAATGGATTAAGATTGAGAACGGAGTCCCGCCGATTGTGAGTAAAGACGATTTCCTATATATCCAACAAAAACTCGCCACGAATAAAAAGAAATTCCATGGGCATAAGCATATTGAAGAATATCTGCTCTCAGGGAAAATCTTCTGTGGAAAATGCGGTAGTCCCTATATAGGTGACAGGCGAGCGGATAAAAGACGGACTAATATATTGGTAAAGTATGTTTGTAATCTAAAAAAGCGAAAAGGCAAAAACGGTTGCGACGCAAGAGATTTGCATCGGGATGTTCTTGAAAAAATTGTACTTTATAAGATAGCGGAAAATGTCTTCGATGATACATTGTTGGAGAAACTTACGGAATATTACAATGGGTTTAAAGAAATGTGTAATGAGGAGATAAATGGGAAAAAAGCAAACTTGGAGAAGAAAATTAAAAATCTCGAGGGCGATATGGAGTACCTGATAACCATGATGATTAAAAAGCGTACAGAAGCCTTGTTTGAAAAGTTAGAAAAAATGGAGGAAGAAAAGGCAAATCTGCAAAGTGAACTTAGAAAGTTAGAACAGACACAAAAAACCTCGCCTGTATCCCAGAGTGATATTGAGTACACATTGTGGCATGCACAAAAGATGCTGAAAAATAAAACCCTGTCCAACACCAAGCAACTGATTGAGTCACTAGTAGACAGAGTTATCATATATGAGGATTACATACAAATCAAATTTACCTTTGCCAAGACGAAAGACTATAATTTTGACCCACCGACTAAAGAAGAGTTAGTTGAAAACGGGCAAAAAAATAATCTGGGCGTAACAGATGTTACGCCCAGATGTGGCGGAGAAGGAGGGATTTGAACCCTCGCGCCGCGTTAACGACCTACACCCTTAGCAGGGGCGCCTCTTCGGCCTCTTGAGTACTTCTCCGAATTTGAAAAACTATTTTTAAATAAAAAAATGGCGGAGAGGCAGAGATTCGAACTCTGGGTGCTTTCGCATCACTAGTTTTCAAGACTAGCTCCTTAAACCACTCGGACACCTCTCCGTATTCATATCGCTGACTTATGCGACTTTGATAGTATAACACAAACAATACACTCTGTCAATAGAAAAAACAAAATATTTTAAAAAAATTTATTACAAAGAACCGCTATTTATTTAGGTAGTCTTTTAAACTGCCAATTTCTTTTTTTGTCAGGTCATATCCTTGATTAAACATAGCCTGAAGATTTTCGGGATTACGCTCAGTACGATTGAAACCTTTCGTGGAGTCAGGGGCAATTACAAAAAGTTTTCCCTCATTTGCCAAATCGAAAATCTCATTGCGAGTTTGGTTGTATACCTCAGAACGATTGGCGAGAGTATTCACAAGATTTGGATATTTTTTGAAAGAATGCTTGATAAAAGGCAAAGAATGGTCTGTTTTCTTTTGATAATCTTTTTCACGCGTCAGAACGCATATAACCTTGTCGCATCCGTCTTCAAAAGCTTTTTTGTAGGGGATAGGGTCACTGCAGCCACCATCAAGATAAAGATTTCCGTCTATTTCCTCGGGCTGGAACAAAAAGGGAAGTGCACAGCTTGCCCAAAGAATTGAAATGTGCTTATCCCAGTCATCACAAGGAAGAGCCATATATTCGGGTTTTCCGGTTTTTATATTGGTAAGGGTAGCAACTGTTTCCGTTCCGGAATTTGAAAAAGCGTCAAAATCAAAGAGCACAAGCTCTTTAGGGATACGGTTAAAAGCAAACTCACGGTTGTAATAACTCTTGTTTTCGGGATTAAGGAGATGCCTCATGCCCATATAACGTTTATCGTTCATATACTTGGTAGAAAGTTCAAGGTTTCTGCCTATCTGCTTTGAAACATAGGATGTACCATAGGCAATTCCTGCAGAAACGCCTATCACATAATCAGCTATTATATTTTCAGTCAAAAGAGCGTCCATAACACCGCAGGAAAAAAGACCACGGCTGGCACCGCCCTCAAATACTATACCCAGCTTCAATTATTTCACTCCTTAAAATTAGAACTTTGGTGGGAAAGGAAGTGCATAGAAAAGAAATGCAAAATACTGAAGAACACTTCCGGATAGAACAAAGAGATGCCAGATGGAATGCATATATTTTGGTTTTTTCATAGCAAAAAATGCAATTCCTCCGGTATAACAAAGACCGCCCAGTACCAAAAGCCAGATTGCCGGAGCTGGAAGAGCCGCAATTGTCGGAAAGCCAAAGAATACAATGGACCAACCCATAAGCAGATATAAAACCATAGCAAGAGCATGGAATTTTTTCATATTGATAGCGGTAAGAGTCACGCCGAGGGCGGTACAGCCTGCATTGATGCCAAAAAGAATCCAGCCGTCTGCACCACGCATAAGAGACAGAGAAATCGGGATATAAGAGCTGAGTATCAAAATATATATAGAGCAATGGTCAAGAACTCGGAAAACCCGTTTTGCCTTGAGGTTTGTTATGGAATGATAAAGAGTTGAGGCAAGGTAAAGAATAATAAGCCCTGCGCCATAAAGAGATGCTGAAACAATGCTACGTGCATCACCGTGTAGGCAGGCATAAACTATTGCAACCACTGTGCCTGCAATGGCGAGAAGTGCACCTATGCCGTGGGAAATTGAGTTTGCAATTTCTTCACCCATACTTTGGTTATTCATTTTTTTGATTTCTGCTGCGTTAAACATATATTATGCCTCCATTTCGTATAGAATAAAGTATAAAGCCTTTGCAAAAAAATGTCAAGCAAAAGAAAGAATTGTTTGCAATCTGTTAATATTTGGTATATAATGAGAAAGTCATTTGATTTTAGTTTGATAAGGAGAATGGTGATGAGCAGAATAAAGGACTTAGTGCAGCTCTTTTGTGCATTTTTTAAGGTGGGAATTCTTACTTTCGGTGGTGGTTATGCTATGCTGCCTATGCTTGAAAGAGAAATTGCAGATAAACATAAATGGGCGACAGTTGAAGAAATGATGGATTATTTCGCTATAAGCCAATGCACCCCCGGTGTGATTGCCGTGAATCTTGCGACATTTATAGGAAGAAAGACAAATGGAATAATCGGCGGCATTGTGGCAACGTTGGGTGTTGTTGCACCGTCTGTACTGATTATTTCGCTGGTTGCGACAATCTTACAAAAGGTTTATGACAATCCCTTTGTTAAGTCTGCTTTTTCGGGGGTTGGAGTTGCGGTTTGTGCCATTCTTGTTCAGGCGTTTTTGAAAATATCAAAGGCAGGAGTAATAGATAAGGTCACTTTCTGCGTTGCAGCAGTTGCTTTTCTGCTTTCAATGTTTTTTGGAGTATCCACAATTTTGATTATTGTTGCGGCAGGTATTTTTGGTATAGCATATACGTGGGTAAAAGAAAAAAAAGACAGAAAGACAGGTGATGCAAAATGATGCTTTTCACCACAATGTTCCTGGAATTTTTCAAGGTAGGTCTTTTTTCTGTTGGCGGTGGACTTGCAACGTTGCCGTTTTTGTTTGACCTTACAAGAAAATATGATTGGTTTACGGCTGAAGAGCTTACCAATATGATTGCGGTTTCTGAATCGTCACCCGGACCAATCGGCGTAAATATGGCGACATATGCGGGTGTGACTACTGGTGGCGTTTTTTGCGGAATATTCACAACTCTCGGGCTTATCGCACCAAGTATAATTATTATTCTTATTATATCCTATTTTTTTGAAAAATTTAAAGAAAATAAAATTGTTAAAAGTCTTTTTTACGGTCTTCGTGCTGCGGTAACAGGGCTTTTGACAGTTTCTGTCCTGACAATTTTCAAACAGAATTTTTTGGTTCAAGATGCAGAAAATCTCTGGATGATGCTTGATTACAGAAAAATCGTGCTTTTTGGTGTGCTTGTGTTTCTAAGTATGAAATTCAAAAAGCATCCTGCATTGTATATAATTATCGGTGCGGTGTGTGGGATTTTGCTGGGATTTTAGGGGAGAATAAATATAATTGAAATTATTTTAAAAAATAATTGTAAAACTTTATATAATGTGATATAATCAAATAAAGCTAACACTTGCCCCCAGATTTTGTGCGGGCGGAAAGGTATGGTAGATATTATGGCAGTTGAAGAAACAAACATAAATACAACTATTGACAGAGACGGAAATGTTTGCATTTCAAATGATGTTGTAGCGACCATTGCGTCCATTGCCGCGAAGAGTATTGATGGTGTTGCGGGGATGTTCGGCTCAATAACAGGAGGATTTGCAGAGCTTCTGGGTAAAAAAAATCCTTCAAAGGGTGTTAAGGTTGCAATCACTGACCGCGAGGTAAAAATCGATATGTTTGTGATTGTTGAATACGGTGTTAAAATTCCTGATGTAGCATGGGAAATTCAGGAAAAGACTAAAAACGAGGTTGAAGCTATGACAGGACTTAATGTTGTGGCTGTAAACGTAAATATCGAGGGCGTGAACACCGCCAAGAAAGAAGAAATGTCTGAAGAAACTGTTGAGGATACTTTAGTAGAAGAATCATCTGAAGAATAAATTAAATTTACAAAAGAACCGGGGATTGAGATAGACTATGAACAGAACGAAAGCCAGAGAATATGCATTTGTGCTGATTTTTCAGTATAAATTTCAGCCGGATGATATTGAAGCGATACTTGAAGATTTTATTGATGAATATAAGCCGGGGCAGCAGCAGGATTATGTAAAATCTGTTGTTCTTGGCACAAAAGAGAATATTGCTGAAATAGACAAAAGGATTGATGAAGCGGCAAAAGATTGGAATGTTGAACGTCTTTCCTGTGTGAGTTTGGCGGTGCTGAGGCTTGCGGTATATGAACTTTTGTTCTGCCCGGATATTCCAAATGCCGTTACAGTGAACGAAGCAGTGGGCCTTGCGAAAAAGTATGACGGCGAGGAAGCGGCACCTTTCGTGAACGGTATTCTTGGAAAAATTGGCAAAGTGCAGGTGTCATAATGGAAGATAAGAGATTGGTTATCGGCATTGATACCAGCTGTTATACTACCTCTGTTGCTGCAAAGTGCGGTGACAGAATGTTTCATTTTAAAAAAATGCTTGATGTGGAGGAGGGCGAATGCGGACTCAGACAGTCCGACGCTCTCTTTCAGCATGTTAAAAACCTTCCATTGCTTTTTGAAGAGCTTGGGAAAACTATGAAAATTCGTGAGTTTGATGACGTAACAGTGGCGGTTAGTTCACGTCCCAGAAGCGTTCAGGGCTCGTATATGCCGGTATTTTTGGCTGGGCAGTCTTTTGCAAAATCTATCAAAAGCGTTCTTAATGCAAGGTACATAGAAACCTCGCATCAGGACGGACATATTATGGCGGCGATTTATTCCTGCAAGAAATATGATATTATGGATGAACCGTTTTTGGTTTATCATCTGTCGGGTGGTACAACCGAGCTGTTGCTTGCCAAAAAAACAGAAAATGGATTTGATTGCGAAATAGTAGGTGGAACACGTGACCTGCCTGCAGGGCAGTTTATCGACCGCATAGGCGTAAAGCTTGGTTTTGACTTTCCTTGCGGAAAATACATTGACTATTCAGCAGTGAATTATGGCGGAAAACAGGAACGTGTAAAGACTTGCGTAAATGATGCCTATATAAATTTTTCAGGGGAAGAAACAAGGTACAGACGACTCCTTGAAAGCGGTGAAGATAAAGAAAAAATCGCATATCATGTTATGAAATGCATTTCGGTGTCTATACGAAGGTCTGTGGAGTTTGCAAAAGAAAAGTATGGCATAAAAAATGTTTTAATGGTAGGCGGTGTCTCTTCGTCAAAGTTTTTGAGGAATGAATTTTCGGATGTGCCAAATGTATATTTTGCAGAGGCAGAACTTAGCACAGATAATGCAGTTGGAGTGTGTGAAATCGGGGCAAGAATGAACTCAGTTTCAAGGTGATATTATGTATGAAAAAATGATTATGACTGTGGGACAACTAAACTTGTTTATCAAAGATTTGATTGGTCAGGTTCCGCTTCTTTCAAATATAAAAATAAAAGGCGAGATTTCAAATTTCAAAAGTCACTCGTCGGGGCATCTTTATATGTCTTTAAAAGACGAAACGGGTACGCTCCGTGCGGTTATGTTCAAAAATGCTGCTTTTGGCCTTGGCTTTAAGCCAGAAAACGGCATGCAGGTCGTGGCAGAGGGAAGAGTAGGTGTTTATGAACGTGACGGACAATATCAGCTTTATATAAATTCTATGGCCCCTGATGGAAAAGGAAATCTTCACGAGCAATTTGAAAAACTGAAAGCAAAACTTCAAAGTGAGGGACTTTTTGATGCTTCTGCCAAGAAAGAAATTCCACGTTACCCAAAATGTGTTGGGGTTGTTACAGCACCCACAGGTGCGGCTGTACGTGATATAATAAATGTTTTGTCAAGACGCTACAAGGCTGCGGATATTTGCCTTTATCCTGCACTTGTGCAAGGTGACGGTGCTGCAAAAAGCATAAGTGACGGAATAAAGTATTTTAACAAAGTGAAGAATTGTGACGTTATTATTGTGGGAAGAGGTGGCGGCTCCATTGAAGACCTCTGGGCATTCAATGAGGAGCTTGTGGCACGGACAATTTTCGAGAGTGAAATCCCAATAATTTCTGCGGTTGGGCACGAAATAGACTTTACCATTGCCGACTTTGTTTCAGACTTAAGAGCGCCAACTCCCTCTGCTGCGGCGGAGCTTGCTGTACCCTCGGCTGAAGAGCTATTTGATAAATTTGAAAACGCCAAAGGAAGAATAAAGACAGCATCAAGAAAAATCCTTGAAAACAGGCGTCTCGTTCTCAAAATGTATACCGACAAGCAGATACTCCGTGACCCTATATCAAAAATAAATGAAAAGTGGATATACCTTGACCACCTTTCCAAAATGTTTGAAAATTCAACCAAGAGTGTCCTCGGCGAAAAACAACAACTCCTGAGCATTGTGGCGTCAAAGCTTGATGCCCTCAGTCCTCTTGGGACTTTGAGTCGTGGCTATGCGGTAGCGAAAGATGCTTTTGGTGCTGTTGTAAAAAGCACAAGTCAGGTAAAGTCGGGTGACAATATGACGGTTAGGGTAAGCGACGGTGAAATAAATACTATTGTAAAATAAGGGGGCAGAAAAATGTCAGTCGAGAAGAATGAAATGAGTTTTGAAGAAAACATAAAAGAGCTTGAAAAAATAATCCAAAAGCTTGAGGGCGGCGAGGTTTCACTTGACCAAATGCTTGAGCTGTTTTCTGAGGGCATAGGCAGAGCAAAGGAATGTTCCAATCAGCTTAAAAATGCAGAGCAAAAAATATCTGTCCTTATGAAGAATGTCGATGGCGAAATGGAAGAAAAGCCTTTTGAAGCCCAGTAACCGAGGTGAACAATATGACGTTTGAAGAAAGATTTAGCCTTTATACCAAAATGATAAATGATAGTCTGAACAATGAGTTTAAAGAAAAGGACTGTCTCCAAAAAGTTGTTTATGATGCAATGATGTACAGCGTTATGGCAGGGGGGAAAAGACTTCGTCCTATGTTGTGTCTTGCAGTTTGTGATATGATTGGTGGTTGCACTCCTGACGCTCTCAGGTTTGGCATTGCGGTCGAGTGCATACATACATATTCTCTCATTCATGACGATCTCCCTTGTATGGACAATGACGATTTGCGCCGTGGTATGCCTACCTGTCACAAAAAGTTTGGCGAGGCTAATGCTCTTTTGGCGGGGGATGGACTTCTCACAGGAGCATTTGAATATATAGCTGATTTCTCTGCATACAAAAATGCAAAATCCGAAACGATTTTGAGGGCTGTTTTTGAACTTTCAAAAGCGGCAGGCTGTATGGGTATGATTGGAGGTCAGGTTGTTGACCTTGAATGTGAGGGGAAAAAGTGCGTTGATGAAGAAACTCTCAATTATCTGCACCAGAGAAAAACAGGTGCGCTTATTAGGGTGTCAGCACTTTTGGGGGCGTTGGCGGCTGATGCCGACGAAAATGATATAAAAGCAGTTGCGGAATTTGCGGAAAAGCTTGGTCTTGCATTTCAAATTCAAGACGACATTCTTGATTGCGAGGGGGACGAGAGCGTTCTCGGAAAACCCATAGGAAGCGACGCTGAAAACGAGAAAACAACCTATGTCACATTGTTGGGTGTTAATGCCGCACGTGCGAAAGCAAATGCTTTGACAAACGATGCGGTTAAGGCTCTTGAAATTTTTGGTAACAAAGCAGATTTCTTAAAAGAACTTGCGCTAAGGCTCATGGACAGAAAAAACTAAATACAATAAATGACAGAAAATTGCAATTATGGTATTGCAATTTTTTTGTTTTTGAGTTACAATATTATTTATGTATGAAAGCAACCCGATGCCGCAAGAATGCGGCAAGTTGGAAAAAATAAAGAAAGGAGCGGATTGCTGTGATAAACATAACACTTCGAGATGATGTAAAGGCTTTTGAAAACGGAACAAGCCTTCTTGATGTGGCAAAATCAATAAGCGAAGGCCTTGCACGAGTTGCACTTAGCGCAACGGTGGACGGCACTGTGTGCGGACTTGATTTTGTACCCGAAAAAGATTGTGTGGTGAATTTCCTCACATTTGATGACGAGGACGGCAGACGAACTTATCGCCATACTACATCTCACATTCTGGCTCAGGCGGTGAAAAGACTTTTTCCAAACACAAAACTGGCAATCGGCCCGGCTATAGATGACGGTTTCTATTACGATTTTGATTTCGAGAATCCCATTACAAATAATGACCTTGAAAAAATTGAAGCCGAGATGAAAAAGATTATAAAGGAAGACTTGCACCTTGAAAGATTTGAACTTCCAAGGGCTGAAGCTCTCAAACTTATGGAGGAAAAAGGCGAAACCTACAAGGTTGAACTTATCCGCGACCTTCCTGAAGATGCGGTTATTTCTTTCTATAAGCAGGGTGATTTCACTGACCTTTGTGCAGGTCCTCACCTTTTGTCTACTGGCAAGATTAAAGCAATAAAGCTTCAGTATACTGCTGGTGCATATTGGAGAGGTAACGAAAATAACAAAATGCTTACCAGAATTTATGGTACTGCATTCCCCAAAAAAGCGGAACTTGACGAATATATAGAAAGACTTGAAGAAGCAAAAAAACGTGACCACAACAAGCTCGGTCGTGAACTCGAAATTTTCACTACTGTTGATTCAATCGGGCAGGGTCTTCCGATTCTTCTTCCAAAGGGTGCAAAAATTATCCAGATTCTTCAGAGATTCGTTGAGGACCATGAGGATAAAAATGGCTGGGTAAGAACAAAGACTCCATATATGGCAAAAAGCGACCTTTATAAGATTTCAGGACACTGGGATCATTATAAAGACGGTATGTTTGTGATGGGTGATGAGGAAACTGACAAAGAAGTTTTCGCTCTTCGTCCTATGACCTGTCCGTTCCAGTATCAGGCATATCTCAATAGAATGCGCAGTTATCGTGATCTGCCCATCAGATACGGCGAAACTTCAACCCTTTTCAGAAACGAAGCATCGGGTGAAATGCACGGTCTTATCCGTGTATGACAGTTTACCATTTCAGAGGGCCATCTTATGTGCCGTCCTGACCAGCTTGAACAGGAATTCAAGAACTGTCTTGAAATGGCAATTTATATGCTCAAGACCCTTGGCCTTTATGAAGATGTTTCTTACAGATTCTCACAGTGGGATCCTGCCGATAAAGAAAAATATATTGGCACAGAAGAACAGTGGAACGAGGCGCAGGATACAATGGCTAAAATTCTTGACCATCTTGAAATTCCTTACAAGGTTGGAGTTGGTGAAGCGGCTTTTTATGGTCCAAAGCTTGATATTCAGATAAAGAATGTATTTGGTAAGGAAGATACACTTATCACAATCCAGATTGACCAGATGCTTGCCGAGAAATTCGGTATGGAATATATAGATAAGGATGGAACTAAAAAGAATCCTTATATCATCCACAGAACTTCAATCGGCTGCTATGAAAGAACCCTTGCGCTTCTTATTGAAAAATATGCGGGTGCGTTCCCGGCTTGGCTTGCACCAACACAGGTGAAGATTTTGCCGATTTCTGATAACTATCTTGATTACGCAGACAAGCTTTATACAGCCCTTAAGGAAAAAGGCTTCCGCATAGAACTTGATGACAGAAGTGAAAAAATTGGTTACAAGATTCGAGAAGCTCAGCTCGAAAAAGTTCCTTATATGATTATTGCAGGCGAAAAGGAAATGAACGAGGGTACAGTTTCGGTTCGTTCACGAAAGAATGGTGACCTTGGAACAATGACTCTTGATGAATTTATGGCAATGCTTGGCAAAGAGGTTGAAGATAAGGTTATATAATTTTAACAAGAAATTTATGACTTGGCGTATGGATTTTTCCATACGCCATTTAATATAAAAAATTTTTAAAAAAAATGAAAAAAGGTATTGACAAGAGGGAAAGGATGTGGTAAGATGGACGAGTTGTGCCGAGTGGCAAAAAAACTTTAAAAAAATCTCAAAAAAGATTGAAAAAAGTATTGACAAATGGTTAC
>JAZNNB010000037.1:0-2924 GCA_045580025.1 Clostridia bacterium | reverse complement strand
TTGAAAGAGGTTGCAAATCGAATCAAAGATTTGCGCGAGGCAAAAGGCTATTCACAAGAAGAGCTTGCAAAGCTCACCGGCGTATCAGCGGAGGATTACAAACTCCTTGAAGAAGGCGAAACAGACTTCAGCTTTACATTTATTTATAAATGCGCAAAGGCTTGTAACGTTGAAGTTGTTGACATTTTGGATGGAACAAGTTCAACCCTTACATCCTTCGCCATTACCAGAAAGGGTGAAGGTCTCAAAATCATAAAGAAACAGGGCTTTGTATACAACAACCTTGCTCCAAAATTCAAGGGCAAGCTTGCAGAGCCGTTCCTCGTTAAATTTCCTTATCTTGAGGAAGAACAAAATGCTCCCATCAAGCTGAGTTCACACAACGGTCAGGAATTTGACGTTATCGTAAAAGGCGCTCTTAAGGTTCAGGTGGGAAATCACATTGAAACTCTAAGCGAGGGTGATTCCATTTTCTACAACAGCATCATCCCCCACGGTATGATTGCAGTATCAGAGGGCGGTTGTGAATTCCACGCAGTTGTTCTCAATCCTCAGGACGGTCATTTCAGTGAGGAATATCCCGAAGCACCTTATATTGCTGAAAAGGTTGAAAAATCTGCAAAATCATCATTAAAAACTGTTGCTGATGATTTCATAGATACCACTCTTGACGAAAAAGGTGTGTTTAGCGGTATTTCATTTAAGAATGCTGACAAATTCAATTTTGCATTTGACTGTGTGGATGAAATCGCAAAGAAATCTCCTGAAAAAACTGCTATGATGTGGGTTGGAAACGACAAGTCAGAACGTAGATTTACTTTTAACGATATGAAAAAGTACTCCGCAAAAACCGCCAATTATTTTGAGTCTTTGGGCATCAAGCGTGGTGACACAGTTATGCTTGTCTTAAAACGTCATTTTGAGTTCTGGTTCTGTATGCTTGCTCTTCACAAAATCGGTGCAATAGCAATTCCCGCAACAAATCAGCTGGTTGAACATGACTTTGAATATCGCTACAAAGCAGCAGGTGTAAAGGCTATTGTGTGTACTGCTGACGGTGATGTTTCCTCAGAAGCCGAAAAAGCGGCCCAAAACTTCCCCGGTATGCTCAAAATCCTTGTTGGTGGCAAAAAAGACGACTGGTACAATTTCAATGAAGAAATGGAGCGTTTCAGCACACACTTTGACCGCAAAGAAGATACACCCTGCGGTGATGACCCAATGCTTATGCTATTTACATCGGGCACTACCGGTTATCCAAGAATTGCTACACATTCATATAAGTATGCTCTTGGTCACTATCCCACAGCAAAGTTCTGGCACAACGTGAACCCTGATGGACTTCATTTCACCATTTCCGACACCGGCTGGGGCAAAGCGCTCTGGGGCAAACTTTACGGACAATGGCTTTGCGAAGCAGGTGTGTTCACTTATGACTTTGACCGTTTCCATCCGGACGATATTCTTCCTCTTTTCAAAAAGTACAATATAACCACATTCTGCGCACCGCCTACTATGTACAGATTTTTCATCAAGGAAGATTTGTCAAAATATGACCTTTCTTCTATTGAATATGCAACAACAGCAGGCGAAGCACTGAATCCAGAAGTTTATAACCAATTCAAAAAGGCAACGGGACTTAGCATTATGGAGGGCTTCGGTCAGACCGAAACCACCCTTTCAATCGCAAACTTTGTTGGTTCTAAACCGAAAATCGGTTCAATGGGCAAAGCCTCACCTCTTTATGACGTTGTTCTTCTTGACGGCGAGGGCAAGGAATGCAAAGTCGGCGACACTGGTGAAATCTGCATCAGGACAACAGAAAATGCTCCCTGCGGACTTTTCATCGGTTACTATCTTGATGATGAAAAAACCCGCGACGTTTGGTATGACGGTTTCTATCACACCGGCGACCAGGCAACAATGGATGAAGACGGCTATCTTTGGTATGTGGGACGTATTGATGACGTTATCAAATCTTCCGGTTACCGCATCGGACCTTTTGAAATAGAAAGTGTTATTATGGAGCTTCCTTACGTTCTTGAATGTGCAATCACCGCTGTTCCTGATGAGGTCCGCGGACAGATTGTAAAAGCCACCATTGTCCTTACTAAAAACACTGTCGGTTCTGATGAACTGAAAAAGGAAATTCAGGAATACGTAAAAACACACACAGCACCATATAAATATCCAAGAATTGTGGAATTTGTGGACGACCTCCCCAAAACCATCAGCGGAAAAGTCCGCCGTGTTGAAATCCGCAACAAGGATATGGAAAAAGCAAATAAGTAATCATTTAAAGCGAAAACCTCACCCAAAAGGGTGAGGTTTTCCAGTTTGTTTGGTCACAGTTAGAGCTGCACCTATGTAAATAAAAAAGTGCGCAGCCGGAGCCACGCACAAAAAATGCATAGCTCCCTGACGCGACTCAGTTTATACTTCCAATGACAGTAAGCAAAATAGAGCATGCATTTTTATCAAAATAAAAATGCGTACTATCATTGAAAAAATATTAAACTAAGTCGCAATATTATATTACCATATTTTTTCCTTTTTGTAAAGTATTTATACAAAAGAAAAAGCTCTCCGAAAAGAGAGCTTTCATTTTATAAATCATTTTTTATTATATCTTCAAAGCTTTCACGTTCCACCGCAGTATATTCGCCCGTTTTTGTCAGCATCACAATCGGGGGACGGGGAAGTCTGTTATAATTTGATGCCATTGAATAATTGTACGCGCCTGTAACAAGAACAGCCAGTACATCTCCCCTACTGCAAGGTTGCAAAGGTGCTTCTTCTTGTATAAGGTCGCCGCTTTCACAGCATCTGCCCGCAACGGTCACGATATCCGTTTTTTCATCACCTGCTTTATTCGCAATAAGGCAGGTGTATTTTGATTGATACAAAGCGTATCGAGGGTTGTC
>JAZNNB010000036.1:0-7039 GCA_045580025.1 Clostridia bacterium | reverse complement strand
ATCCTGCAGCGTAATCCATCTATTAAATTTCAAGTGGCTTCTTTTGGAGGTCTGTTTGCTATACCCATTTTTACATTGCTAAAAGAATTTAAAAAATTTTTAAAAATATATTGACATTTCATAGTTAGTCTTCGTTGACTTATGAACTTTCTTGTGGTAGTGTTTGTGCTACAAGGGAGGTGAAATCAAATGAAGGTGCTTGAAGAATTCTGGTATGGAAATATAAATCCGATGGAACGGCCATTTCAAAGTCAAAGAAAGTTTGACAAGGTATTCAGGTTATTAACCAAAAATGAAGAAGAATTGCTCAAAAACTTAAACGAGCAGGAAAAAGAATTGCTTGACAAGGTTAAAGCTTGTTATGACGAGATGATACAAATAACAGAATGTCAAACCTTTATAGTTGTTGTTTTTTTCTTCAAAAACAGTTTGTTTGTGTTGCATATTGATATTTTATTCGACACCAAATTTTAAAATATATCAAAAATTTTTATTGATATTTGTTGTCAAGTGTGGTAAAGTAATAGTGTAAGAGAAATTTTGAGGAGGTATTGTTGTGAAAAAAATAATTTCAAAAGTCGAATATGACACAGAGACAGCTGAGCTTATTGCGAAAAATACGGTAGGAGAATTTGGTGATATAGATGGATATGAAGAAAGCCTTTATATGACAAAGGACGGCAAGTATTTTCTTTATACCAACGGCGGGGAGGAATCAAAGTACCCCAAAGAAGCCATAACAAGAATGTCTGCCGAAAGAGCAAAAGAATGGCAGAAAAACAATAAATAATTCATAAAGACACACTCTCAAATGAGTGTGTTTTTTATTGTGGGTGTTGAAAAAACGGATTAGCTATGATACAATGGTCAAAGAGGTGAAAAAGTTGAAAATCGTTTTACAAAGAGTGCTTAGTGCAAAAGTAGAGGTTGAGGGGAAAACTGTTGGAGAAATCGGCAAAGGCTACCTTTTGCTTTTGGGCGTTTCAAATGAGGATACAAAAGAAATTGCGGACAAGATGATTGAAAAGGTTGCAAAGCTCCGCATTTTTGAGGACAGTGAGGGAAAAACAAACCTCAATATCGATGCGGTAGAGGGCGAGGTTTTAGTGGTGTCACAGTTTACGCTGTATGCGGATTGCAGAAAAGGTAACCGACCAAGTTTTATAAATGCAGGAGCTCCGCAACTGGCGGAGGAGCTTTATGAATATGTGCTGGTGAGATGTCGGGAGCTTTTTAAGAATACAGAGTGCGGAATTTTTGGCGCAGATATGAAGGTGTCTCTTGTGAATGACGGACCGTTCACTATTTTACTTGACAGTAAGGAAATTTTGGGATGATGACAAAGAGTGAATTAAGAAAAACAAACAAAGAAAGACGCAAGCTGATGACTGGGGCAGAGGTAAAGGAAAAAAGCTGTGCCATAGCAAAGACTTTTTTGAATAGTGAAATATATAAAAATGCGAAAACAATAATGGTTTATATGCCTCTTGGGAATGAGGTTGACACAGGGGAGATGATATCCAAAGCCTTTCCTGATAGGAAACGGGTTTTAGTGCCTGTGACAGATGAGCAGACGGGGGAAATGATAGCCTCTGAGATAAAAGAAAACACTGCTTTTGAAAAAGGTGCATTTTCGGTTTTGGAACCCGTGGAAAAAGCTGTCACAGACCCAAAGCAGATAGACGTAGTTTTGGTACCTGGGATTGCTTTTGATAAAAAAGGCGGACGAATTGGCTTTGGGAAAGGCTGTTATGACCGCTTTTTGAAAAAGACGGAGTCACTTAAAATCGGTTTATGTTATGACTTTCAGTTGTGTGATGAAATAGAGGCAGAAAACCACGATATAAAAATGGATTTTGTGATTACTGAAAAAGTGAATAGTATTTGATTTGGAATAAAAAGAACACTGACTTTTTGGTCGGTGTTCTTTAATCTTCGTGACCGAATTGTTCAAGGTCTTCGCCGTTTGGGAATTCCTCTTCGCACATATCAAGATACATTTCTTCGGCATCTTGTTGTGCTTTTTGAAGGTATTCTATGGCATCGGTTATGTCGTTAAAAAGTTTGTGATAGAGTTTTTCATAGTCTGGCATAAAAATTTCTCCTTTGAAAATAAAAAAAATGCGTGGCTGAGCCACGCATGAAAAACGCATGACTCTTGTTTGCGAGACAATTTTTCTACCAAAACAGAGGTTACGAAAAATGAGCATGCGTTTTTGCCGAAAGCAAAAAGCCCTCCATTTTAGTAGTATTAAATTATCTCGCAAAATTATTATATCACAACATTCGAAAAATTACAATATATTTTTTATTCAGGGGACACCTTTGCCTGAAGCGCTTTTTCGGTTCGTCTCTGTGGGCATTAAAAAAGGTATAAAAAAAGAAGCCAAAATTTTGGCTTCTTTTTTAAATTATTTCTTCATCATAATTCCCTGAGATTCAAGGTCCAAGATTATTGAATCAACAATTTCCATAACCTCTTCTTTGGTGAGAGTTCTTTCGGGGTGTGAGAAAATCATTCTTACGGTGATTGACTTTCCGTTTTCGTCGGTGTAGGTGTCAACCACAGATACCGACTTGATAAGGTCACAGTTGGCATTCTTTATTGCATCACCGATTGGTACAAACTTATCTGACACAAAGGATACGTCAATTTCCATTTCAGGATATTTTGACGGCTCCTGATAGTGAATGCTTGCATTCTTGATTTCCGAGAAGTCACGGACATCAATTTCAGCGAAGACAATGGATGCTTTCTTGTCAATCTTCTTTGAAACTGTGGGATGAACAATGCCAATTCGTCCGAGCTCATTGCCGTCACAAAGGATTGTGTTCAAGTTCTTTGGATGCTCGTATGAATGTGTTGCCTCAGCTGGTGCAAAAGAGAGGTACTGGTGTTTTATGTCATCTGTTAAAACTGCCAGCATATCACGAAGCTCAAGGTAAAGTGTTTCAACACTCTTTGACTTGCTGAAAAGTGTTATTGCAAGTTTTTTGTGTTCGTCACAGAGATTACCGTCTTTCGTGCCGTTTACTGTTCTGCCGATTTCAAACAGACCAAAGTCGGTGCTAAATCCAGTGTTGTATTTCACCTGACAGAGCTGGGTGGGAACGATTGAATTTCTTATAGTTTCAATGTTGGGGTTTGTTGCGTTCACAAGCTTGATGTTGTCCTCAATCTCAATGCCAAGAGCTTTATATTCATCAAAGTAAGCCCAGATATATGAATGGGCTTCGTGGAGAGAGAAACGCTTAACCAGAATATCTTTGATGCGGTCTTCGTCGGTCTTTTCCTGAGCAGCACGGATGGGATAAAGAGGAGCAACCGCTGTGTGAACGTCAAAGTTGTCATAGCCATAAATTCTTGTTATTTCCTCGATGATGTCGGCTTTCATTGTAACGTCCTTGGTGGCACGCCATGAGGGAACTTTAACTGAGAATTTGTCACCGTCAAGCTTAACTTCAAAGCCAAGAGCTTTGAGCGTGTTTACGATTGTGTCGTTTGAAATTTCGATTCCTGCATAGCGGTCAACAAAGTTTTTATCAAAGTCAATTTTGATATTGTCATAGTGGAAAGCGTATTCATCAGTAAGACTTGAAACCACCTTAACACCGCTGTCAATATCGGTGAGAAGCTTCACAAATCTTGCGACAGCGGGAATGGTCATTTCGGGGTCAAGGCACTTTTCGTAGCGCATTGATGCATCTGTTCTGTGGGCAAGACGAACTGTTGACTTTCTGATTGAAACAGCATCAAAGGTTGCAGATTCAAGTGTAAGGGTTGTGGTGTCATCCACAATTTCAGAGTCAAGACCGCCCATTATACCTGCAATAGCAACGGGGGTGTCGCTGTTGCAAATCATAAGGGTGTTTTCGTCAATGTTTCGGTCAATTCCGTCAAGAGTTTTAAATGTGAATGGCTTGTCAAATCTCTTTATGCGGAGCTTTTCAACCTTGCGTGAGTCAAATGCGTGCATTGGCTGACCCATTTCAAGCATAAGGTAGTTGGTAAGGTCAGCGAGGAGATTTATGCCACGCATACCACAGTAGAAAAGGCGGATGCGCATATTCACAGGGCTGACTGTTTTTGTGATGTTTTCAACCTGCAAGCAGGAGTATCTCTGGCAAAGGGGGTCTTCAATCTTCATATCGATTTTGGGAAGATTGTCGTACGCAGAAAGGTCAACGGTTTCAAGGGGTTTAAGCGGACGGTTCGCAAGGGCTGCAAATTCACGTGCTATGCCATAATGCCCCCAAAGGTCAGGACGGTTTGTGAGGGATTTGTTGTCAACCTCAAAAACAATATCGTCAATTTGATAAATGTCTTTCACCGATGTTCCACAGGGTACATCCTCGGTGATGTCCATAATACCTTCGTGGTTGTCACTGATGCCAAGCTCGCGTTCTGAGCAGCACATACCGTGTGATGGGTAGCCTGCAAGGGGGCGTGGAGCGATGGTGATTTCACCGATTTTTGCACCCACTTTAGCGAAAGCGGTTTTCATTCCAACACGTACATTCGGTGCGCCGCAAACAACGTCGGTAAGTTCGCCGTCACCTGCGTCAACTTTGAGAAGGTGAAGCTTTTTTGATTCGGGGTGGTCTTCGACAGATTTGATTTCTGCAACCACGATTCCCTCGATGTCGCTTCCCTTAAAGAATATTTCGTTTTCAACCTCGGCTGTGGAAAGCGAGAATTGATTTATAAGTTTAAGTTTGTCAAGACCTGACAAATCAACAAAGTCAGAAATCCAGTTCATTGATAAAAGCATAATATGTTATCTCCTTTCCAAATTATTCGTCGTCGGTGAATTGAGTCAAAACCTTAAGACTTCCGCTGTTTAAGTCACGAATGTCTTTTACGCCATATCTCATCATAACAAGTCGTGTAAGACCAAGACCAAAGGCAAAGCCTGTGTATTCTTCGGGGTCAATGCCACCAGCTTTCAAAACTTCCGGGTGAATCATACCGCAGGGGCAAAGCTCAAGCCAACCGCTGTGCTTACAAGAGGGACAGCCCTCACCGCCACAGATAAGGCAGTTTATGTCAAGCTCAAAGCCTGGTTCCACAAAGGGGAAGAAGCCGGGACGCAGACGAACCTTTATGTCTTTCTTGAAAACCTCTGAAAGCATTGTCTTCATAAAGAAGATAAGGTTTGAAATTGAAATGTCCTTGTCAACCATAACGCCTTCCATCTGGAAAAAGGTGTTTTCGTGGTTTGCGTCGGTCGCTTCGTTGCGGAAACATCTTCCCGGGAAGATTGCCTTGATGGGAACACCGTCGTTTATAAGGGCGTACTTATATTTTTTGTAAATAGCATTCTGTGCCGCAGATGTATGGGACTTGAGAAGTTGACCGTTTTCGAGATAATAGGTATCCTGCATATCACGTGCGGGGTGATGCTTTGGAATGTTGAGCGCCTCAAAGCATTCGTAGTCGGTAACAATCTCGCTGTAATCTTCAATATGAAAGCCCATAGACTTGAAAATCTGTTCACATTCACGTTGAACCAGTGTGATTGGATGATATGAGCCACGAGTGAGGTCTGCTGGGGTTGAAATGTCAATATCGGGCATTGAGTTGATTTCAGCCTCGATTTCTTTTGCTTTCATTTCCTCGATTTTTGCGTTTATTGCGTCTGTTGCTTCGGTTTTTAAGATGTTTACTTCCTGACCGAAAGTCTTCTTCTCTTCAACCGAAAGGTCTTTCATCTGTTTGAGTAGGCCTGTGATAAGACCATTTTTGCCAAGATATTCAACTCTTAATGCATCAAGACTTGCCATATCGCCAACAGATGCAAGTTTTGAGAGGAATTCTTGTTTCATAGTTGTTGTTTTCTCTGACATAAAATTTATCCTTTCTATAAAAGTTTAAAGAGCAAATAAAAAACTCGCCCCAAAAGTCTTGGGACGAGCATAAAATACCCGCGGTACCACCCGGATTCAGAAAAAATTCTGCACTCATTTTAGCGTTTTGACGTGACGCCTGCACCCTACTTATACAAGTTCAGCTTTCGCAGGAAACTCCAATGCTGAAATTCACAATCGGGACCAAAATGGATACTCTCAGCCAGTGATATCCAATCTCTTTTTTGGTTTTGCCGACGCTACTTACACATCTTCACAGTTTGTACCATATAAATATATCACTTTATGGAGAAGATGTCAAGAATTGATTTTGTTTTTTGTGTATGCTATAATGATTTAAATTGAGTGAGGTATATGTTTAAAAGGAGATAATAAAAATGTATGACAGAGAAACTTTCACAAAACACGACTACAGACTGAATTATGCTATTGAATATCCTGATGGATTTTCTAAGAATAAAAAATATCCGGTATTATTTTACTTTCACGGTATGGATTTTGTTCCGGGAACTATTGATATGGTTATTGGGGGTTGCCCTTTGAAACGCGAAAGGTTGACATCAGATATGCCGTTTATTTTTGTGGTGCCCGCATGTGGCGAGGATTATACATGGTTCCAGAATTTCAACTATGTTATTGATTTTATGAAGAGTATAATTGAAAGGGACTATGTTGATGAGGACAGAGTTTATCTTTCGGGGCACAGTATGGGCGGATATACTGCGTGGACAATGGCTTTTGTTCATCCGGAACTTTTTGCTGCGGCGATTATTTTTTCAGGCGGTGGGCTTTATGCTGGTGTTCGTGACAGAATCAAATTTCCTGTTCGTGCAATTCATGGTAAAGAAGATACCACAGTTTTGTTCCGCGAAAGCGAAATGATGGTTGAAAGTGTTAACCGTGCAGGTGGTCAGGCTGAACTTATTCTTATGGAAGGCTATAATCATGATGTCTGGCACGATTATTTTGATAAAGTTGAGCCTTATGAGTGGCTTCTTAAACATAAAAGAGAGAATAAATAAAAGTGATTTTTGTTCCTGACTTGACAAAATCATTGTAAAGAAAGTCGAATGTTGTCAAAAATAGAAAGCCTCCCTTTAGGCAAGGGAGGCTTTGAGTGGTTGCATCTAAACCTTATGTGTCGCATTGTAAAGAAAGTCGAATGATGTCG
>JAZNNB010000035.1:0-15791 GCA_045580025.1 Clostridia bacterium | reverse complement strand
GCCTTTCCTTCCTGATGGTACACCTCTCCAGATTGTACTCAACCCCCTCGGCGTTCCTTCACGTATGAATATCGGTCAGGTGCTTGAAGTTCACCTTGGCTATGCGGCAAAAGCCCTTGGCTGGAAGGTTGCAACTCCGGTGTTTGACGGCGCAAACGAAGATGATATCATGGATGCACTGGAAAGTGCAGGATATGAACGTGACGGAAAGACTGTTCTTTATGACGGTCGAACAGGTGAGCCTTTCGACAACCGCGTAACTGTTGGTTACATGCATATGCTCAAGCTTGCCCACCTTGTTGATGACAAAATCCATGCACGTTCAACCGGTCCTTACTCACTGGTTACTCAGCAGCCACTTGGTGGTAAAGCTCAGTTCGGTGGTCAGAGATTCGGTGAAATGGAAGTTTGGGCACTCGAAGCTTATGGTGCGGCATACACACTTCAGGAAATTTTGACAGTTAAATCCGACGACGTTGTTGGCCGTGTTAAGACTTACGAAGCAATCGTTAAGGGCGAAAATATTCCGAAGCCCGGTATTCCTGAATCCTTCAAAGTTCTCATCAAAGAACTTCAGAGCCTTGCTCTTGATGTTAAGGTTCTTGACTCTGATGGCAACGAAGTATTTCTTAAGGAATGCACCGACGAAGATGGTGACGATTTACCCGTAAAAATCGACAGAGCAGAAGATGCTCCGGAAGACGCTCCGGTGGTGTCTGCTGAAAATGCAGAAAGCGACCTTCTTGATGAAGAAATCTTCTATGACTTTGATGAAGAAACCGAAGAAGAAGACGATGAGCTTGAAGGCGGTGGCTTTGATATGATGGCTGAGGCTTTTGCAGCACTTGATGCAGAAGACCTTGAAGAATCAGACGAAGAGCTTTAATTTTAGTTGATTTTTACAACCTGATTTCTCTGTCGCTCATAGCGGAGATAGGCTATTGATATATTTGTGAGCAGAAAGTCGAGTGATTATTGTATGTCAGAATATCAAAGTTTTGATGCCATTCAGATAGGCCTTGCTTCACCCGAAAAAATCAGAGAATGGTCTCACGGTGAGGTTAAAAAGCCGGAAACAATAAACTACAGAACGCTGAAACCCGAAAAGGACGGTCTTTTCTGTGAAAGAATTTTTGGACCACAGAAGGACTGGGAGTGTAACTGCGGAAAGTATAAGCGTGTTCGTTATAAGGGTGTTGTTTGTGACCGTTGCGGCGTTGAAGTTACACGTTCAAAGGTTCGTCGTGAACGTATGGGACACATTGAACTTGCTGTTCCCGTTTCACACATTTGGTATTTCAAGGGTATTCCCAGCCGTATGGGTCTTATCCTTGATATGTCGCCAAGAGTTCTTGAAAAGGTTCTCTATTTTGCGGCATATGTGGTTATTGACCCGGGCAAAACCGGTCTTATGAAGAACCAGATTCTTAGCGAAAAAGAATATCGCGAAGAATGTGAAAAATACGGAAGCGATGCATTCCGTGCAGGTATGGGTGCTGAAGCAGTTCTTGAAATGCTGAAAGCTATTGACCTTGAGGCACTTTATGCAGAGCTTAAAGCTGACCTTGACGGTGCAAAGGGGCAAAAGAAAATCAGAACAGTAAGACGCTTAGAGGTTGTTGACTCATTCCGTCAGTCTGGAAATAAGCCTGAATGGATGATTATGCCGGTTATTCCGGTAATTCCTCCGGAAATCAGACCTATGGTTCAGCTTGATGGTGGCAGATTTGCAACATCAGATCTCAATGACCTTTACAGAAGAGTTATTAACAGAAACAACCGTCTTAAAAGACTTCTTGACCTTGGTGCTCCTGAAATCATTGTAAGAAATGAAAAGAGAATGCTTCAGGAAGCGGTTGATGCTTTAATTGATAACGGAAGACGCGGCAGACCTGTTACAGGCCCCGGCAACCGTCCTCTTAAGTCGCTTTCGGATATGCTGAAAGGTAAACAGGGACGTTTCCGTCAGAACCTCCTCGGTAAGCGTGTTGACTATTCAGGACGTAGTGTTATCGTTGTTGGTCCGGAACTTAAGATTTATCAGTGCGGATTGCCTAAGAAAATGGCGCTTGAACTTTTCAAACCGTTTGTTATGAAAAAATTGGTGGAAGACGGTCTTGCACACAATATAAAATCAGCAAAACGTATGGTAGAACGTGTGCGCCCTGAGGTTTGGGATGTGCTTGAAAGCGTAATTTCAGAACATCCGGTTCTTCTCAACCGTGCTCCTACACTCCATAGACTTGGTATCCAGGCATTTGAACCCGTTCTTGTTGAGGGTAAGGCACTCAAGCTTCACCCACTGGTATGTACAGCGTTCAATGCTGACTTTGTCGGTGACCAGATGGCTGTTCACCTTCCACTTTCAGCAGAGGCTCAGGCTGAAGCAAGATTCCTTATGCTTTCAGCAAACAACCTTCTTAAGCCTCAGGATGGTAATCCTGTTACCGTTCCTACTCAGGATATGGTTCTTGGAAGTTACTACCTCACAATTCAGATTGATGACGAAATCGGTGCTGGTAAGGTGTTTGGCTCTGAAAATGAGGCAACACTTGCATATGCCAACGGTGCTGTTGGACTCCATGCACCTATCAAGGTAAGAGTGAGTCGCGAGATAAACGGCGAGACAGTTACCGGTATAATTGATGCAACGGTTGGACGTCTTATCTTCAATGAAAAGATTCCTCAGGATCTTGGCTTTGTTGACAGAAGCAAGCCTGAAAATGCATTGGCGCTGGAAGTTGCTTTCCGTGTTGACAAGAAAAAGCTTGGTCAGATTATTGACAAGAGCATCAAGATTCACGGAATTACTGAAACTGCTACGCTCCTTGATGATGTAAAGGCTATGGGCTTTAAATATTCAACCCGCGGTGCTATCACTGTTGGCGTTTCTGATATGGAAATCCCTGCTGAAAAGAAAGTTTACCTCAAGGAAGCAGAGGACGAAATCGATAAGGTTACAAAGAAATATCTCCGTGGTCTTCTTACAAACGAAGAACGTTATCAGAAGGTTATTCAGATTTGGTCAGAGACATCAAACAAGGTTACTGACGCTCTTATGAAGAACCTTGACGAGCTCAACCCAATCTTTATGATGGCGAATTCAGGAGCCCGTGGTAGCGTAAACCAGGTTCGTCAGCTGGCCGCTATGCGTGGCCTTATGGCTGATACATCAGGTAGAACAATCGAAATTCCAATTAAGGCTAACTTCCGTGAGGGTCTTACTGTTCTTGAATACTTCATTTCAACACACGGTGCTCGTAAAGGTCTTACCGATACAGCGCTCCGTACAGCTGACTCTGGTTACCTTACACGTCGTCTGGTTGACGTTTCTCAGGAAGTTATTATTCGTGAAGACGATTGTGGAACAAATGACGGAATTTTTGTTTCTGACATTAAGGACGGAAATGAAATCATTGAAAAGCTCAAAGACAGACTTGTTGGTCGTCTTGCTTGTGAAGATGTTGTTGCTGAAAACGGCGAGGTTCTCTGCAAAGCAGGGGATATGATTTCCTCAGATAAGGCTGATGAAATTGTGGCGAAAGGCGTTGAAAAGGTTAAAATCCGCAGCGTGCTCAAGTGTCGTTCAAAAGTGGGTGTTTGTGCGAAATGTTACGGTCACAACCTTGCTAATGGTGAAATGGTTAACATCGGTGAATCTGTTGGTATTATTGCTGCACAGTCCATCGGTGAACCTGGTACACAGCTTACGATGCGTACTTTCCATGCCGGCGGTGTTGCGGGTGACGATATTACACAGGGTCTTCCCCGTGTCGAAGAACTTTTTGAAGCAAGAAAGCCCAAGGGCCTTGCGATTATTGCGGAAATTGGCGGTCGCGTAAAGATTTCAGAGAACAAGAAGAAACGTGAAGTTACTATTCTTAATGATGAAATCGGTGACAGTGCAACATATCTTATTCCTTATGGCTCACGTATCAAGGTGAGAGAGGATCAGATGATTGTTGCCGGCGACGAGCTCACAGAAGGTTCAATCAATCCTCACGATATCCTTGCTATCAAAGGCTACACAGCTGTTCAGGATTATCTCATTCAGGAAGTTCAGCGTGTTTATCGACTCCAGGGTGTTGATATCAACGACAAGCATATCGAGGTTATTATTCGTCAGATGATGCATAAAGTTAAGGTTGAAGACGCAGGTGACACAAATCTTCTTACCGGTTCGTTGGTTGAAAGATATGAGCTTGAAAGAATCAATGAGCGTGTTCGTGAAGAAGGTGGCCGTGAGGCAGAATATTCTGAGGTTCTTATGGGTATTACAAAGGCGGCTCTTGCTACAGATTCGTTCCTTTCTGCTGCTTCGTTCCAGGAAACAACCCGTGTCCTCACAGAAGCTGCCATCAAAGGCAAAATTGACCCGCTTGTTGGACTTAAAGAAAACGTTATTATTGGTAAGCTTGTTCCTGCAGGTACAGGCACAGCTCAATATAGCGACGTTGAGGTTGTTACCTCGGCTTAACACAATTTAATAAGATAAAAAGGCGCTCTTTTTGAGTGCCTTTTTTAGTTTGAAGAAAGTTTAACAATTTTTGATTTTAATATTGAAATCTTGCTCAAAAGGTGATATTATGTTAAATGGATAAAATTTGAATTCAAATGAAAGGAGGCGTCTGTTATGTCCAACACTTTCGTTTGCCTTATGGGTATGGGAACAGTATTCATCGGGCTTATCTGTATAGTTGTTATTTGTAGTATTATCAGTATGGCGATCAGATTGTTTGCGAAAAAATCATCGGCTGCGGTGGTGCCAGCAACAAATACTGCACCTAAAACTGCACTTCCTATACAGGACAAGCAGGCAATCATTGCCGGAACTTGTGCAGTTATCGCAGAGGAATTGGGTACAGATGTGAGCAACATAAGGGTTTTATCCTTTAAAAAAGTTTAATTCACTAAAAACTGTCATATTTTTACGAAAAAATAAATTTGGAGGTATTAAAGAAATGAAAAAGTATAAAGTAAACGTAAACGGAACAGCTTATGAAATCGAAATCGAACTTATGTCAGAGGAAGAAGCGGCAAGCACAAAGGCTCAGGCTCCTGCACCCGCAGCTGCACCTGCTCCAACTCAGGCTCCTGGTGCTGGCGAAGAAGTTAAGGCTCCTATGCCCGGCACAATCCTTTCTGTAAACGTAAAGGCTGGCGATGCTGTTAAAAAGGGCCAGGTTCTTATGATCCTCGAAGCAATGAAGATGGAAAACGAAATCATGGCGGGTAATGACGGCACAGTTACAGCTGTTATGGTGAATGCAGGTCAGGCTGTTGAAGCAGGCGCTGCTCTTTGCACAATTCAGTAATAGAAAGGCTGTTGATTTGATATGAAAAAACGAATTTTCGCTGCTCTCTTGGTCTTGCTTGTGGTGGCTCTTTCTGTTCTTCCCTGTTTTGCAACAGGTGATGGCGAGCTTTCATTTGCTGCCAAAAATGCGGCTTATGATGAGAATACAAAAACAATTACATTTACTTTGGCAAACACTTCGATGGTTGAAGCATACATACAGACCATTGCTTTCGTATGCAACGCTGATGAAATTGTTCCTCAGTATGGCGGAATCCAGTATGGTTCACTGATTGCTCCGGGACAAGAGGTTGTTCTCAGAATAAATGCTGAAATCAAAAATTATGATGAGAAAAACATTCCCGCATTTGGTATTACACTGAACTGCACTCCAAACACAAACGAAGTTGATCTCACAGTTGAGAGAGAATTGAAAGATATAACCATTGAAAATATTTTTTCTTCTGCAGCAACACCAATGCAAGCGGTTAAGAATTTCCTTGCACAGACTGGTTTTGCGGCAATCTTTGCTGACTGGAAGATAGTGGTTATGCTTCTTATCTCATTTGTGCTTATGTACCTTGCGATAGTTAAAAAGTTTGAGCCGCTTCTCTTACTTCCTATTGCATTTGGTATGCTTCTTACCAATCTTCCGGGAGCAGAAATGTTCCACGAAGAGCTTTTTGCTGACGGACACGTTCATTGGGAGCTTTTTGGAGCAACAAATTCAGTTACCCCGGGTCTTATTGACTATCTCTATCTTGGCGTAAAACTTGGAATTTATCCTTGTCTTATTTTCCTTGGCGTTGGTGCTATGACTGACTTTGGTCCGCTGATTGCAAACCCAAAGAGCCTTCTTCTTGGTGCTGCTGCACAGTTTGGTATTTTTATTACTTACGTTGCGGCAAGCTCTTTGTTTGGATTTACTCCTGAAGAAGCATCATCAACTGGCATTATTGGCGGTGCTGACGGTCCTACTGCAATTTTTGTTACCACAAGACTTGCTCCTCATCTCCTTGGACCAATCGCTGTTGCGGCATATTCATATATGGCCCTTGTTCCTGTAATTCAGCCGCCTATTATGAAAGCTCTTACCACAAAGAAAGAACGTGCCATTGTTATGAAACCACTCCGTGAGGTTTCAAAGACAGAGAAGATTATCTTCCCTATTGCAATCACAGTTTTCGTTGCGTTTCTTGTTCCGTCAGCGGCTCCGCTTGTTGGATCACTTATGCTTGGTAACCTTGCAAAAGAGTGCGGTGTAACAGAAAGACTTTCAAAGACTGTACAGAACGAGCTTATGAACATTGTTACAATATTCCTTGGAATTTCTGTTGGCGCAACTGCAACAGCAGATACATTCCTTGCTCCCAAGACATTGGCTATCATCTGTATGGGCGTTGTAGCGTTTGGCTTTGGTACAGCAGGAGGCGTGCTTCTTGCGAAGTTTATGAATTTGTTCCTTAAGAACAAAATCAATCCTCTTATTGGCTCAGCAGGTGTTTCTGCTGTTCCTATGGCTGCACGTGTATCACAGGTTGTTGGACAGAAAGAAAATCCACAGAACTTCCTGCTTATGCACGCTATGGGTCCGAATGTTGCAGGCGTTATCGGTTCTGCAATCGCAGCCGGCGTCCTTATAGCACTCTTTGGCTAAAAAGTATATTTTAGAGGGATGCGTGCCATGCATCCCTTTGATACCACAGAAAGGAGAATTTGACTTATGTCAAAAGTATATATTACAGACACAATTCTTCGTGATGCTCATCAGTCTCAGGCTGCAACACGTATGAGAATTGAAGATATGATACCGGCTCTTGAGATTCTTGACAAGGTTGGCTATTGGTCACTGGAATGCTGGGGCGGTGCGACCTTTGACGCTTGTATGAGATTCCTAAACGAAGACCCTTGGGAAAGACTGAGAACTCTCAAAAAACATCTTCCCAACACAAAACTCCAGATGCTCTTCCGTGGTCAGAACATCTTAGGCTACAAGCACTATGCTGATGACGTTGTTGAAGCATTCTGTAAAAAATCAATCGAAAACGGAATTGATGTTATCCGTGTTTTTGACGCTCTCAATGATGTAAGAAACTTGGAAGCAGCTATCAAATATGTAAAGAAGTATGGCGGACATCTTGAGGCGGCTCTCAGCTATACCGAAAGCCCTGTTCACAACGAAGATTATTTCGTTGACCTTGCCTGCCGTCTTGAAGAAATGGGTGCTGACTCTATCTGTATCAAGGATATGGCAAACCTGCTTCTTCCTTATAGTGCATACAGTCTTGTTAAAAAGCTGAAAGAAAAGGTTGGTGTTCCTATTCACCTTCATACCCACAACACAGCGGGTACAGGGGATATGACAAACCTTATGGCAATTCAGGCAGGAGTTGATATTGTTGACTGTGCACTTTCGCCAATGGCAAACGGCACATCAAACCCCTCAACAGAGAGCCTTGTTGCAACCCTCCGTGGTACAGACCGTGACAGCGGACTTGACCTTTCGCTCCTCAGTGATGCGGCAAGCCACTTCAGAAATATAGCAACAAAAATGAAGGCAGAGGGAACTCTTGACCCTAAAGTGCTGAATGTTGATTCAAACACACTTCTTTATCAGGTTCCGGGCGGAATGCTTTCAAACCTTATTTCACAGCTTAAGCAGGCGAATGCTGAAGATAAATACTATGAGGTTTTGGCAGAAGTTCCAAGAGTTCGTGAAGACTTTGGTTTCCCACCACTTGTTACTCCTACAAGCCAGATTGTTGGAACTCAGGCGGTTCTCAACGTTCTTATGGGCAGATACAAGATGATTTCAAAGGAATCAAAGGGCCTTCTCCGTGGGGAATACGGTCTTCTTCCCGGGAAGGTGAATGAGGAAGTTCGCAAAATGGCAATCGGTGATGACGAGGTTATCACAGTAAGACCTGCTGACCTTCTTGAGCCTGAGCTTGAAAAATATCGCGAAGAAACAAAGGGAATAGCAAAATGCGAAGAAGATGTTCTCAGCTATGCACTCTTCCCACAGGTTGCAAAGAAATTCTTTGAATCTCGTGATGCAGATGTGGCAGATGCGAGGGAAGATGGTGTAAGAACTCTCTTTGTTCAGGATTTATCCTAAAAATTGAATTTCACCCGAGCACCTCTTGGTGCTCGGGTTTTTGTTTTTTTGTAGTGGTTTTGTTCATCACCGAAAAGGTTATTCTGCATAAAATAAATAGCAAGAAAAATTTTGATGAAAGGAGTTTTTCGTATGCTTGAAGTTTTTGATGCAATAGCCCATATGAGAGGTAGCAACCTTGCCCCTGAGGTTTACGGAACAGTTAAGTTCTGGGGGATTGATGAGGGGAGTTGGGTGGAGGTTGAGATGTTTGGGCTTCCTGATTTTCAGGAGGCGACACAAAACACACCACAGATTGGACCGTTTGGGTTTCACATCCACGAAAACGACACCTGCGGCAACATATTCGGTGACCCGCCTTTTGAGGCGGCAGGGGGGCATTGGAATCCTGATGGCGAGCCACACGGCAATCACGCAGGGGATTTTCCTGTGCTTTTTTCCAATGGGGGCACGGCAAAAATGTTGTTCTTCACAGATAGGTTTTTCCCCGCTGAAATAATTGGTCGGTCAGTGGTAATTCATCAGTCACCTGATGATTATGTCACGCAGCCATCGGGCAGCGGTGGAAAGAGGATCGCTTGCGGAAGTATTGAAAAGGGTATGAACAGTAGATAAATATAAAAATAAAAAGCACCGACATTGTCGGTGATTTTCTGTGGACTTCGTTGAGATAAGTAAAAATCCGCACACCTTCGTGTACGGATTTTTGGCAGGGGCAGTAGGATTTGAACCCACGACTTACAGTTTTGGAGACTGTCGCTCTACCAGCTGAACTATACCCCTATATAAATTTAAGGCGTGGTTTTTGCCAAGCCTCAAAGAGCTAATATAGAGGGTGCGCCTTGACGCGTCAAAACGCACCCTTTAAATGCATATAAAACTTAAGCAAGCTTGTTGATTTTAGCTGCATACTGGCTCTTTCTGCGAGCAGCTGTATTCTTGTGAAGAATACCCTTTGCAACAGCCTGATCAGTCTTTTTAACAACGTTTGCATAAGCAACAGAGGCATCATCTTTGCCTGCTGTGAGAGCAGCTTCAAACTTCTTGATAGCTGTCTTGAGCTGTGATTTAACCATCTGATTCTGCAAAGTCTTTGTAGCAATAACTTTAACTCTTTTTTTAGCTGATTTAATGTTAGGCATAATTTCACCTCCGCTTAATAATCTAAATCTTAAGTCAACTTACAATATAATACCACAGATAATTTGAAAAATCAAGACTTTTTTTAAAATTTTATATTTTTTTTAATTGTATTGACAAAACAGCCCCCAAAGTGTATAATTTATCTGTAAAACAAATGGGTGCTGTGGGGTTGCCCACAGCACTTTTTTTAGTATTTGATGTGGATTTTACGTAGGGGGGAAAGCTTTATGAATATACCTGAAATTTTTGGCAGCCTTGTTTTCAACGAAACAGTTATGAAAGAAAGACTGCCCAGAGATATTTACAGAGCACTTAAAAAAACTATAAACAACGGTGAAGTTCTTGACCGTGCTGTTGCGGATGAAATTGCATCCGCTATGAAGGAGTGGGCTATTGAAAAGGGCGCAACACATTTTACCCACTGGTTCCAGCCTATGACGGGCGTTACTGCTGAAAAGCATGATAGTTTTATTACTCCAAGCAGCGGAGGAAACATCATTATGGAATTTTCGGGCAAGGAGCTTATAAAAGGCGAACCTGATGCTTCAAGCTTTCCGTCTGGCGGACTTCGTGCTACATTTGAGGCAAGAGGTTATACCGCTTGGGACCCTACGTCTTATGCGTTTATTAAAGATGGAACTCTTTGTATCCCCACTGCTTTTTGTTCTTATGGCGGAGAGTCTTTGGATAAAAAGACGCCTCTTCTTCGTTCAATGGAGGCTGTGAGTCGTCAGGCTGTGAGAATTTTGAGGCTCTTTGGCAAAAATGATGTAGTGCGGGTTGTCCCCACTGTTGGCCCTGAGCAGGAATACTTCCTCATCGACAAGGAAGTGTTTGAACAGCGCAAGGACCTTATATATTGCGGAAGAACACTTTTCGGCACACCTGCGCCAAAGGGACAGGAGCTTGAAGACCATTATTTCGGAAAGCTTAAGTCAAGGGTTTCGGCATATATGAAAGAACTTGATGAAGAGCTTTGGAAACTTGGAATTTTGGCAAAAACAAAGCACAACGAGGCGGCACCTGCTCAGCACGAGCTGGCACCGATTTTCACTACTGTTAATATTGCGACAGACCACAATCAGCTTACTATGGAAATGATGAAAGTGGTTGCAGAGAGACACGGTATGGTTTGCCTTCTTCACGAGAAGCCCTTTGAGGGCATAAACGGAAGCGGTAAGCATAACAACTGGTCTCTCACTACGAACACAGGTGAGAACCTTTTTGAACCAGGAAAATCCCCACACGACAATGCACAATTTTTGGTTTTTCTCTGTGCTGTTATCAGTGCGGTGCATAAGCATCAGGATTTGCTTCGTATTTCAGCAGCAAGTGCCGGAAACGACCACCGTCTTGGTGCACACGAGGCTCCGCCTGCTATTATTTCAATGTTCCTTGGTACAGAGCTTGCAGGAGTTTTGGAGGCAATAAAGGCTGACAACGATTATGTTCAGTCGGGAAGACAGACAATGAAGGTTGGGGTAAACGCTCTTCCTGTGTTCCCCAAGGATTCAACCGATAGAAATAGAACGTCGCCGTTTGCCTTTACTGGAAACAAATTTGAATTCCGTATGCTTGGCTCGAGTGCATCCATTGCTTGCTCAAATATTATGCTCAATACAATCGTTGCGGATGAGCTGAGTCTATTTGCAGACGAGCTTGAGGGTAAGCCTGATTTCCTTGGTGCTGTACATACTCTCCTTAAGCGAGTTATAACAGAACACGATGCGGTCATCTTTGACGGAAACGGATACTCAGAGGATTGGGTGCTTGATGCTGAAAAACGTGGACTTCTTAATCTTAGGACTACCGTTGATGCACTGCCTTATTACATAAAGCAGGAAAATCTTGATTTGTTCAAGCGCCACGGGGTTTATAATGAAACCGAAATGCGTGCAAGATATGAGATTTTGCTTGAGCAGTACTCAAAGCTTGTGAACATCGAGGCTCTTACCATGGTGGATATGGTGAAAAAGGATTATTCACCTGCTATTTCGGAAATTCAGAGAGGCCTTTGTGAAACAATTATCGCAAAGCGTGAGGTTTGTGCGGATATTCCTTTTGAAACAGAAAAGGGAGCTCTTAAAAAGATAGCGGCGGTGGCTGATGAAATCACAGAGATAAACAATGCTCTGGAATGCGACCTTAAAAATGTGCCAGACGGCACAACGCTTGAGGTGGCAAGGTTCTTTGCTGACAGCATTATTCCCAAGATGGAAAAACTGAGATTTTTGGTTGACAGTGTTGAGGCTGAATCTGACAGAGGTTTTTGGCCTGTTCCCTCTTATGGCGATATAATATTCAGTATAAAATAAAGAAAAATCCCCGATTGAAAGCTCAATCGGGGATTGCTGTTTTTGGTGTTTAGTCCTTTGCTTCTTCCAGAGCGGGAGCAACGGCAGATGCTTTTAAGAGATCACGGATTTCGGCAAGGAGCTCTTCCTGAGTCGGAGCTTTTGGTGCTTCTTCAATAACTTCAGGCTCGGGAGCTTTTCTTAAAGACTGTGCCTTTGTGATGCCTTTGATAACAATGAAAATTGAAAAGGCAATAATCAAAAAGCTGATGATGTTCTGGATAAATGAGCCGTAAAGGATAGCGGCTTCCGCTTTTTCTTCCGTTGCTTCAGATAGAACAAGCTTGAGGGCTGTGAAATCCATACCTGCGGTGATAAAACCAAATACTGGCATAATGATGTCTTTAACCAAAGAGTTTACGATTGTGCTGAATGCACCGCCTACAACAACGCCGACTGCCATGTCGATTACGTTGCCTTTAAATGCAAATTTTTTGAATTCTTCCCACATAAATTATACAACCTTTCGTTTTAAACTTATGAAACCAGTATACCAACAAAGCAGAAGTTTGTCAAGAAAAGGGGAATATATGGAAAAAGTTTTTCTTTATAAAAGGGAAAAGATGTGGTATTATATTTGTGCCAGATAAAATTTAATAAAGGATGTTTAGGTGTGTATTTTTTTACCTCTTGGTAAAAATGCACTGCTTATTTATGCATACCTAGATGTCTGTTTAAATTTTGTCTGGCGACTGGCAGTGCGTTTTTCGGTGTACGGCGCTGCCGTGCACCTTTTTTGTTTTAAACGCACTGAATTGCTGCGACACAAGCTTCTTGCAAAAGCCTTGCTATATTTGACGGGGCTTTGCTCTTTTTGAAAAATATTTTCAAAGCGGTAGACAAACGGCAAAAAAAGTTGTATAATAGCGTTTGGTACAAAAAAGGAGCGAATTTATGAAAAGAGAAGATTTGAGAAATGTAGCAATTATCGCCCACGTTGACCACGGAAAGACAACCTTGGTTGACGAAATGCTGAAGCAGGGCGGTGTTTATCGTGAAAATCAGGTGGTTGAGGAACGTGTTATGGACAACGGCGACCTTGAAAGAGAGAGGGGAATCACCATTCTCGCAAAAAACACCTCGGTTTATTATAAAGATATAAAGATGAATATTATTGACACCCCAGGGCACGCTGATTTCAGCGGTGAGGTGGAGAGAATTCTCAAGATGGTTAACGGTGTAATTTTGCTTGTTGATGCGGCGGAGGGTCCGATGCCACAGACGAGATTTGTGCTTCAAAAAGCTCTTGAAATGCAGCACAGAATTATAATCGTTGTGAACAAAATAGACAGACCCGATGCACGTCTTGACGAAATTCCTGATGAGGTTCTGGAGCTTCTTTTGGACCTTGATGCAAATGATGAACAGATTGACAGCCCCATTATCTTCTGTTCAGGCAGGGCGGGGACTGCAACCCTCAACCCATATTCACCGGGCAAAGACCTTGAGCTTTTGTTTAAGACCATAGTTGAGCATATTCCAGCACCCGAGGGTGATGCTGATGATGAAGTTCAGATGTTGGTTTCTTCAATCGACTATAATGACTATGTAGGACGAATGGCAATCGGCAGAATTGAGCGTGGTGAGCTTCGCCAAAATCAGGAGATTATGGTTTGCGATTATCACCAAAAGCACGCACCCTACAAGGCGAAGATTTCTAATATATATCAGATAGATGGCCTTGGCAGAACTGCCGTTGACTCTGCAAAGGTGGGGGATATTGTTTGTGTGTCGGGAATCCCTGATATCACAATCGGTGATACTGTGGCATCTGTTACAAAGCCAGAGCCGATGCCTTTTGTGAAAATCGGTGAGCCTACCATTGAAATGACTTTTGCAGTAAACGACAGCCCCTTTGCAGGCAAAGAGGGCAAGTTTGTCACATCAAGACAAATCCGTGACAGGCTTATGAAAGAGATGCTGAAAGATGTGTCCCTAAGGGTTGAAGATGGCGAGACAACCGATACTTTCCGTGTGGCAGGCAGAGGTGAAATGCATATTTCAATCCTCATTGAGACAATGCGCCGTGAGGGTTATGAATTTTCGGTGAGCACACCAAAGGTTTTGTTTAAGGAAATTGACGGAACACTTTGTGAACCCATTGAAAAGCTGGTTATTGATGTGCCCGAGGCCACAATGGGTGCTGTTATGGAAAAGATGGGTTCGCGCAAGGGTGAGCTTACACAGATGGCGCCTCAGGGAAGCGACCGTATGCGTCTTGAATATCTTATCCCTGCTCGTGGACTTCTTGGCTATCGAAACGAGTTTTTGACAGATACCAAGGGTGAGGGCATACTGAACTCCATATTTTATGAATATCAGCCATACAAGGGCGAGATAACAAGAAGATACACAGGCTCACTTGTTTCCTTTGACACGGGTGAGGCTGTGGGATACGGGCTCTTTAAAATTCAGGACAGAGGCTCGCTGTTTATTGGACCCGGTACACCTGTTTATGAGGGTATGATTGTGGGAATGAACCCGAAGCTTGAGGATATGGCGGTAAATGTCTGCAAGAAAAAGCAGCTTACAAATACCCGTGCGTCTGGCAGTGACGAGGCACTCAAGCTTGTGCCACCAATCAGGCTTAGCCTTGAAATGTGTATTGAATTTTTGGCGGATGATGAGCTTTTGGAGGTAACACCAAAGAGCTTAAGGCTCAGGAAACGTATTCTTGACACGCAGCTTCGCCTCAAGGCAAAAGCAAGAGAAAAATAAAAAAGATACCTGCAGCCCATTCGGGCTGCAGGTATCTTTGCTGTTTAAAGGTTGCTTTTCAGAAAGTCTTCCATTTCCATAGAGGCTTTGTCTTCGTCGTCGCCATAGATGGTGATTTTTATTTCGTCACCGCATTTGGCGCCAAGGGACATAACACTAAAAATCTTTTTTGCACTTGCCTGCTTTTCGCCCAAATGGATGGTTATTTCGGAGGCAAATTCGGAGGCTTTTTTAACGAGAAGCCCTGCAGGACGGGCGTGAATGCCTATTTCGTCGGTTATTTTGTATACAAATTCTTTCATTTTGGTACCCTCTTTTCTTTTAGGTTTGTACTTATGATATTATATCCAAAATTTTTTTATTTAATAGCTTGATTTTTTTGTGGAAATGTAGTATACTGATTTAGGTCTCGGAGAGGTGGTCGAGATGGTTTAAGGCGCAGCATTGGAAATGCTGTGTACGTTTATAGCGTACCGTGGGTTCGAATCCCATCCTCTCCTCCAGAAAAAGCGACTTGTGGAAACAAGTCGTTTTTTGAATTTAATTTCAAAATATTTAGTATTGATTTTATTTTTAAAATAGTATAAAATATATCTAAATAAGAAAACAAGGAGAATTAATATGTCAAATATATGGCACGATATTTCACCAAAACGAATAAATGTTGATGATTTCATTTGTGTGATTGAAATTTCAAAGGGCAGCAAGAAAAAGTATGAGCTTGACAAAGAGACGGGATATATTATGCTCGACCGCATCCTTTATACCTCGACGCATTATCCCGCAAATTACGGTTTTATTCCGAGAACTTATGGGGATGACAACGACCCTCTTGATGTGCTGCTTCTTTGCTCTGAGCCGCTTGAACCGATGTCACTTATACGCGCATATCCCATAGGTGTGATTTCGATGATTGATAACGACAGGAGCGATGAAAAAATAATTGCTATACCTTTCAGTGACCCGACGTATAACCACTACACCGATATTGACCAGCTTCCTGCTCACATTTTTGAAGAAATGAGACACTTCTTTATGGTTTATAAAAATCTTGAGCATAAGGACACGGCTGTCAATGAGGTAAGCGGAAAGGAAGAGGCACGTCGGGTTATCGGTGATGCAATTACAAACTATATCGAAAATTTTTGTAAGTAGGTTTTGA
>JAZNNB010000034.1:0-12600 GCA_045580025.1 Clostridia bacterium | reverse complement strand
TTTGCATGAGCTGTCAAGCCCTCTTTTTCAGCGAAATATGCTACGTCCTCCGCTACTTTTTTAAGTGCATCATGTGTGTAATACGTGTATTGGGTCTTCTTCACAAAATCATCCACCGACAAGGGACTTGAAAACTTCGCTGTACCGCTTGTCGGAAGTGTGTGGTTTGCCCCCGCAAGATAGTCACCCAAAGCCTCAGGACAGTTTCTGCCCATAAAAATTGAGCCTGCGTGTCTCACTTTATCAAGATAGTCAAAGGGATTGTCCACGCAAAGTTCCAGGTGCTCCGGTGCAATCTCGTTTGCAATTTCAATAGCCGCCTCAAGATTTTCTGCCACAATGACTTTGCCATTGTCATCAATGGATTTTCGTGCAATTTCAGCACGGGAAAGCATTGGTATCTGGTTTTCGATTTCCTTTTGTACGTTTTCAGCCAGCTCACTGCTGTCTGTAACAAGCACTGCACTTGCCAAAACATCGTGTTCTGCCTGAGAAAGAAGGTCTGCTACCACGTGACTGGGATTGCTCTTTCCGTCAGCAACCACCAATATTTCACTGGGACCTGCAATCATATCGATTGAAACCTTGCCAAAAACCTGCTTCTTGGCTTCCGCCACGAAAGCATTTCCGGGACCTACGATTTTGTCAACCTTTGGTACGCTTTCCGTTCCGTACGCAAGAGCCGCAACAGCCTGAGCCCCACCGACCTTAAATATGCGGTCAACACCCGCTATTTTCGCTGCCGCCAAAATAACGGGATTAACCTTTCCCTCGCTGTTGGGGGGTGTAACAATAACCACTTCTCCTACCCCTGCAATTTTTGCAGGAATCGAGTCCATCAATACTGTTGATGGATATGTTGCTGTTCCGCCCGGAACGTAGAGCCCTGCACGGTCAACAGGGATAACCTTTTGACCTGTGACAATTCCATCTGTATCATTTATTATAAAGCTGTTTCTTACCTGCTTTTCGTGGAATTTGCGGATATTCGCCGCAGCAGTTTTCAAGACCTCTAAAAATTTTGGCTCTACCAAGGTCAACGCTTCCTCAATCTCCTCTTTTGAAACCTCAAGGGAAGAAAGCTTTGCCTTATCAAATTTTTCGCAATATTCAAAAAGTGCCTTGTCGCCATTTTCCTTTACATTTTCTATTATTTCGGCAACAATTTTTTCTACATCCATCTTGGGAACAACGCGAGAAAAAATATCTGTATTGTCCACCTCTCCGTATTTAAGTATCTTTATCATTTTATCTTCTGTCCTCCATCTGTTTCATAAGACCGCCCACTATGTTTTCAATCTGACTGTTCTTGAATTTGAAGCTTGCCTTGTTTGCAATCAGCCTTGCACTTATTGGCACTATCTCCTCAAGAACACTCAGGTTGTTTTCCTTGAGAGTTGTTCCGGTTTCCACAATGTCCACAATTACATCCGAAAGCCCAAGGATTGGCGCAATTTCAATCGAGCCGTTGAGGTGAATTATATCGATTTCACGCCCTATTGATGCATAATAATTCTTCGCTATATTGGCAAACTTTGTAGCAACTCTGAGTGTCTTTTTGTCACTGCTGCAAAAGTCTGCCTTTCCTGCAACTGCCATTTTGCACTTGCCAAGATTCAAATCTAGCAGTTCATAAATATCCGGCTCATACTCAAGCAAAATATCTTTGCCCGCAACACCGATATCCGCCGCACCGTGCTCAACATAAATGGCAACATCCGAGGGCTTCACCCAGAAATAACGGATTGCAAGCTCTTCATTTTCAAAAATAAGCTTTCGGTTATTTTCTTTAATTGATGGGCATTCAAACCCAGCATTTTCAAACATCTGATAAACCTTTTCCCCAAGTCTTCCTTTGGGAAGGGCAATGTTGAGAACTTTCTTCGCAGGCTCGCTTTCGCAAGTATTTGAATTGTCCTCCATTCTTTCAAGCATATCAAGATATACAGCAAATCCCACCGCTCCTGATGTGCGGTTCATTTTGGACAAAAGCTTGTCATACTGACCGCCTGAAAGCACACCTCCGGGAACACCATTGATAAAGCCTTTAAACGCAACACCGCTATAATATTTCATGCTGTTTGCCACAGAAAAATCTATACGAGCTTTATTAACGCAGCCATCCTTTGAGAGAACATCCGAAATATCCGAAAGCTCTTTTACTGCAGCAGAAAATCCATCGCTTATGTTCATAGCTTCAAGCTTTGGCAAAACCTCTTCAACTGTTCCGTAGGTTGACACCAAAGCTTTAAGCATTTCTTTCTTTTCCTCCGAAAGACTCTCCCTTCCACAAATCTCAAGAACACCTTTCAGGTTTTTCTCACCCAAAAAGTCAAGATATGCACGCCTTCCCTCAGGCGAAAGATTAGCCGACTCAATCACCTCGGAAATAATTCCCATGTGAGAAATATCAAGGACAAACTCATCTGTTATACATTCAAGGCTCTTTGCCGCAAGAAGCACAACCTCAGAAACACATCTTTCATCAAGGTCACCTATGCATTCAAGACCCGTCTGCATAATTTCCTTAAATGCTTTTGTATCTCCGCCTGCACGATAAACATTTTCATTATAGAAAACTTTTTGAACCTTTCCCTTTTGGTCCTTGCTGCTTTTCACAATGGACAATGTAACGTCAGGCTTTAATGCCATAAGCTTTCCATCTGCATCCGTGAATGTTATTACATTTTCAGAAACAAGAAAATCTTTGTTTCTGGCATAAAAATCATATTCCTCAAACTTACTCATGCGATACTTTGTGTAACCATATTCTTTATAAAGTTCTCTTAAGCTGAATATAATTTTTTCATCTTTTTCCAAAGTAAAATTCATTTTTCTGTCCTCCGTTACCTAAGTCTTTCGATTACTGCCTTATATCCATTACTTCCGTAATTCAGACATTTGTTCACACGGCTGATGGTAGCTGTACTCGCACCTGTTTCTTTGGATATTTCAACATAGCTTTTGTTCTGGCTGAGCATCAAAGCAACCTCAAGCCGCTGTGACATATCCTGAATTTCCTTTATGGTGCATATGTCTTCAAAAAAGTTGTAACATTCTTCTTCATTTTCAAGATTAAGCACTGCCGCTATAAGCCTTCTCATAGCAGGCGTATCCATTTTTCCCATACATAATCCCTTCCTTGTTTATTTCACTTTAGCATTTTATCATAGTAAAGCGGTAAAGTCAATAGTTTTTTGTGAAATTTTTCATTTTTTATACTTATATATTTTGGGGGGCATTTTTTGTCAAAAACTTTCCCCGAAAATATAGTTTTAAAATATGCAAATAATTTTGGCAAAATTTTTTAAAAAAGTATTGACAAACGTGATACTTGCTGTTATAATAACTTAGTCGGTCGGAAACGACGCGGCAACCTACCAAATGCGGGTGTAGTTCAATGGTAGAATCTCAGCCTTCCAAGCTGATTGCGTGGGTTCGATTCCCATCACCCGCTCCAGCAGTATTTGCGCCTGTAGCTCAGCTGGATAGAGCAACTGCCTTCTAAGCAGTGGGTCAGGAGTTCGAGTCTCTTCAGGCGCGCCATCTGCTTTTTATGTGGTGGGTATAGCACAGTTGGTTAGAGCGCTAGATTGTGGCTCTAGAGGCCGACGGTTCGAATCCGTCTATCCACCCCACTTTTTTATATGAGTTTTAAAAAAGCTCATGTTGGCAGCGGACAAGATTGTCAAAGGTTATATATTGGGCTGTAGCCAAGTCGGTAAGGCACCAGACTTTGACTCTGGCATTTCGTAGGTTCGAGTCCTGCCAGCCCAGCCACACTTTAAAATTTAATATGGTCCATTAGCTCAGTTGGCAGAGCACTTGACTTTTAATCAAGGTGTCCCGCGTTCGAATCGCGGATGGATCACCAAACCGTTGAAACCACAAGGTTGCAGCGGTTTTTTTCTTTGTCTTAAAGGATTTATCCGTTTCACCAAAAGGCACATATATCATTAGAAATGCATTTGCAATTAACGCAAAATATCCTCCTAAACCTTAATTGGATTGGGAGGTTTTTCTGTATCCTATTATACTATTTCCTTTTCTTAAATCAAAACTTGCTTTTTCTTATTTAAAATGATATAATTTTTATATAAAACATTTAGTGCAACTGCATTAAAGTTATCGGAGTGATTATGTGAAGAAACTAACCGTAAAGGATATTGCAAAAAAGGCGGGTGTGTCTGTTACTGCCGTATCTTTTGTTTTGAACAATAAACCTGGTGTAAGTGATAAAACTCGCAAAAAAATTCAAAAAATTATAAATGACACAGACTTTAAGCCATCACTTTCTTCAAAAAAGCTTGTTTTAAATAAGAGCTTTAACATCTGTCTTATGATGAATGCCTTTTCTTCTCCGTTTGAGGATTTGTTTTATTTTGAAATTACACGGGGAATAATAAAGCAAAGTATGAAATGTGGTTATAACGTCATAATCAGCAAGCCTATTATGTCCCAGAGTGAGCTTCCCGATCTTATCTATTCGGGCGATGCTGACGGCATAATATTCATGCAGGATATAAATCAGACGCTGATCGACAAAGCAAATGCAAGCGGTGTTCCTTTTTTAATAGTTGACTCACATTCAAACAACGAAAGCGTCACATCGATTAACCCTGATTACAAAAAGGCAACATACGATGCTACATCCTATTTAATAAAACACGGACACAGAGCTATTTCAATGATTGCATCAAATGTTGTGCCTGATTTTTATACTCAAACACTTTCTGGTTTTAACGAAGCTATGGAAGAATTTCACATATCACCCAACCCTGATTTTTGTGGCATATCTGCCTCAAGCGAGGATTCTGCCTACGAAGAGGCTAAAAAACTTTTTCGAAGAAAAAACCGTCCTTCTGCAGTTTTGTGTACTGTTGACAGCTTTGCTATCGGTGTTATGCGATGTGCAAAAGATATGAATCTGAAAATTCCCGAAGACGTTTCCATAATCGGTATTGATGATATCTTGCTCTCACGCTACATTGAGCCAAAGCTTACCACGATTGGTATTGATAAGTCAGGAATGGGAACTCTTGCTATGGATATGATAATTCAAAAAATAAAAGGTAAAAATGCAGAAAGCATACTATTGCCTATGGAACTAATTGAGCGTGATTCTGTAAAAACCATAAAATAAAAGACTGCCAAAAGGCAGTCTTTTATTTTGCTCTATTTTATTTATCGTATTCATTACAGAGGAGATAAAGCGGAGCTTCATCTTCTTCTATTTCAGGGAAACGGCCTGCTTTGTCATAGAAACAATTATCATTTGCATCATCATTACACATTGATACTTCGCGCACAATAACTGTTCCTTTTCCTTCTTCGCCCCAAAATCTGTGGAAAAGTTTGGGGGTTAAAGTAATGCTCTGACCGGGGTTTAATGAAACCTCTGTTCCTGCGGGGAATGTGTGCTTTACACCATCGATACTAACCTCAATATCGGTATCCGAAAGCTTGTCATCATCTGTTGCGTTATAAAGCTTAATAACAAGCTTTCCACCACCCGCATTTATAATATCTTCCATTTTGCTCCAGTGATAATGCATTGGTGTAATCTGCTTTTCTTTAACTATCATAAGCTTTTCTGCATACGGCTTGGGATATTTTTTTGCATTTTTCTGATTGCCGTTTCTGAGAGTGATTAAGAAAAGACCAATTTTATTAAAATCTCCGTTGCCAAAGTCGGTAATATCCCATCCGAGCATATTTTCCTTTATTTCAGCAACTTCATCGCCCTTTGTTTTCCACTCTTCCGGTGTCCATAAAACAAATTCAGGAAGAGAAATTTTATACTCATTAAAAAGCGCTAAAGCTTCTTTCATTATTGCATTTATTTCTGAACGTTTCATTTTTTACCTCCAAAAACTAAATTTCATACATTAAGATATTATTTATCTTACAAAAATATTTAAGTTCTTCCATATAGTCGCCGTAAGCCACCATCCAATGGTGTCCTATTCCGTTTGCCATAATCTCTTTGTTTATATCAAAAACAGATTTGTCAAACTTGATTTTAACAGGGTTTCCGGGGAACTCCATAGAGCACGGAATTGCATCGCCCACCATAGCAGAGAGTCTGAACGTATCTCCGTGGCCACAGATATTTACCGCTGTCACCTTTCCTGTCTTAACCAAGAATTTTGTGCAAACGCCTGTTTCAGCCAATCGTACGGGGCATAAATCTATCTCACCTTCTGCGATTGAAAAACCCGATGAACCGCAATGAGCAAAAAGAATACTGTTTTCTTTTTCATCGAGATACAAAAGGTCAGTATTATTTATCGGTTTTCCAGAAAGCTCATACATAAGTTTCATCGTAAGAGCATTGGTTACATCGCCCTCACAAGAACCTACTATTCCTTCTTCTGAAAGGAGCGAATATCCCAAGCAGATTTTTCCCATATATGTAGTATAGCATTTAACAGAAAGCGCCTCTAAATCATACTCTTTTGCAAGCTCTTTAAGTGCGCTGTAATACTTTATTGATTCAATCATTGACTCTTTTGAAGAAGAAACCGTACAGGGTGATAGAAGCTCCTTTTTCTCTTCAAGAATTTTTTCGGCATCTTCATCCGTCATACTGTTTACTTTTTCGGTCATTTCTTTTTCATCAATATTTACAACCCTTGCGCCAAGCTTCTCTTTTATAGAAAATTCATCGTAAGCAATCTCAGTCATACCCTTAACTCGTCCGCCGATTGCACCGACTCTTGTTCTGCTCATAACAGTCTTTAACGTATATGCCGTAGCAATTTTTTTAGTTTCTTCAGCACAAGTCTTGCTATCAGCATCACCATAAACAAACTCATAGGTTTTTCCAATATCAGTAAACACCGCACCAATCTGATGAGCACAGCAAAGTGAGCCTGTCTCTCTCGCAGGATATGCTCTTAGTATTACAGGTTTATCAATATATGAAAGAAGGTCTAAAAGGTGATGGTCTTCGCTCCAAGTTGCAATACAAATCATCAAAAGGTCAACATCTTTTGTCTTTAAAACTTCTGCTGCCTTTTTTACGGTATCTAAGTCGTGCATAATCACACCGACATTTTCGCAAATCACACCTGTTTCTTCTAACGTTTTTGCAGTTTGGTTTAAAAGGTTTTCAGCGTCATCATATCCTACTTCGAAAGGATGAGCCAAACCCACTGTTGCAATACTTAATTTCATAGTTTTTCTCCTAATCTTGTTTTTTTAGTCGCCATTTTTCACAAAATTCCGCAGTTTGTCCTGCTCCAACCTCAAAAAATGGCGAAAGGCTTTCAATTTCCACCATATGTCTGCACATAAAGACTTCAAAAGAAACTCCCCCGTCCGGATACTCAAAATCAGGTTTAATTTCATAGGATTTTTCAAAAATTACCCCTTTATTTTCATAGGCAACAGGACCATTTGGATGCCCTACACCGATTTTATACTTTCTAACAATCGGTTGATGCGAAAGCGTTATCAATTCACGCTCGTATTTTGCCCTTTCATCACCCAAACTCGTATAATCCCACATTGTTATTTTGTGAAGCGGGTCATATCCGTTTTCTCGGTATTTTAAAGGAATAAGAGCTTTTCCGCATGGTGCAACCGAGGTTACGCCCCAAACAGAAATTTTTCTCTTTTCTTCTTTAGTATTTAATACCCTTTGCTTTACGCATATTTCTTCGTCACCTATGAAGCTTATCTCTATGCTTTTTTTAACACCAAGATACAAGTCTTCCTCTTGAAAAAGGCTTATTTTATCACCTGAAATTTCATATCTTATAGGACTATTATCAGGAAAATACACCTTCTCGGACTCGGGAGCAACCCAAAGTCTGTGTCCGCCACGCACTCTAAATCCCTCCGGCGTACAGAGTTCATTTAAGTCATTTGGTTGCTCATAAAAAAGGTTATCTTCATTTTTATACGATAAATGTCCTATTCTTATTCCAAATTCAAGGGGTATTCCTATTTCAATTATTCCGTTATCCAGAAAAACAGCCTTTCCCCATACAGGGTGGTTTATTATCTTCGAATTCATAACCTTACGGAAGAACTCTGTGCGGAACTACTCTGAATGCATCATTTGCCATACGGAATCCCTCAGCATATTCAACACCGCACTGAATACCTCTGTATCTTGCTATTGTGTAATAATTTTCAAAGAAGTCCTTATCTGAAAGTGTATCCTTATAGTTATCTGACATCCAGTCAACCTGACTTTTGTGTTCTCTGCACATAGCCATCTTAATTTCCATAGTTTCAGTTATGTCAACATACTCAGTAGGAACAAAACCTAAGCCGTTTACCGGTTCAAAGTATGCAATAATCGGAATTTTATCGTAAGCGGGAGCCTTTGTCTGTATTTTAGCTACGGGAATCATAACGGCAATATCGTTTATGATTTTACTTGTAAGCTCGTGGTCTGGATTATAGTCCTCAGGGTTATGTGTGAGGATTATATCCGCCTTACAGTATCTTACCAAGTTAATAAAAGCAAGCCTCGCTTCTCTGTCTTCAAAAAACATTTCATCATCATAATCTAAACAGATATATTCTGCACCGATGATAGCTGCAGCACGTCTTGCCTCTTCTTTTCTTATTTTTGCGATTTCATCCATAGGAAGCGTAGCAGAGCCGATATTTCCGTTAGTTGCAGTTGCAGTAAATATCTTGTGTCCCTGTTTTGCGTATTTTGCAAGCGTTCCTCCGCATGATGTTTCAATATCGTCAGGATGTGCACCGATTGCTAATATATTCATAAGAAATCCTCCATAATTAAACAGCCACAGCCGAAAAAACATCGACTGTATGTTTTTAAAGCTGTGGCTTGTCTTATTTTATTATACGTTTATTCGGTCAGATTAACCCTGTTTCCATCTCTGGATTACGCAGGTTACTCTTCCGCCCTCTTCATTGATGATTTCATAATCACCGAAAGATGCAGGAATTACCAAAGTCTGGAATTTGTCACAAACTGCATAAAGGTCGTTGTTAGCTTTTGAGCGAACTGTAACCTTTGAACCAACTGTGAGTGTAAACATATGCATGAATTTACCCTCTGTTGAATATTCACCTGTCTTTTCAAAGTGAATTCTTTCAACGTGGTAAGGCATTACAGGAGTTGACTTATATCTGTCAATGAAATATTCCTTTGTCCATTTAACAACAGAAGGAGTTGAAAGAAGATGATCTTTTACCCAAGAAGCTCTTCTTGTCTTTTCCATGTTTCTGCCGTGTTCAAGATGCATCTTGAGGGGCTTGCCTGTCATTGTTTTCTTTTCATCATCCCATGACGGTCTTGCAAAGTCATATTCAAAGAATGAATACTCTGTTCCGTTTATGGATGGGTTTGTATCCATTTCAAGAACCATCTGGTTGCCGCCGTGACCGTGCATTGTTCCGGGTGGAATCAAGTAGAGGTCGCCTTCTTTGCTTGACCAGTTAGCAATAAAGTCTTTCCAGTTTTCAATAGGCTTAATATTCTGTGATTCTTCACAGAGTCTTTCCCATTCTTCAATGTCAGCATCATCGTGGAAGCCCATCCATGTGTTAGCACCTTCATAAGCTTCTGCAATGTAGTATGTTTCATATCTTCCCAGCGGTTCGTTGAAGTTATCTTCAACATATTTGCTGCTTGGGTGAATATGCATAGGCATTGAAATTCTTTCTGCCGGCTGTGGTGTTGGATGCCATCCGTCATCAAGCCAGATATCAAGTGGGAACAATCCCGGATATTTTTTGTCGATGAGTTCACCAACCAACTCTTTGCCGTACTGCATAGCGTTGAGCATAGGCATTGAAATGCTTCTTTCTCCACCAAAGTCGATGAGAATACGAAGCTCAGGACCTGCTATTTTGTTCCATGCGTTGTTAGCCAAGCCTTCTACGCCATAATCCATATCATTGTATCTGTAAGCTCCCCAAGGACCTGGGCTGAAGATTTTTACTTCGTGGATAGGATATTTAACCAAGGTTGACATAATCTCGTCATATGCTTTTCTTGGAACCAAAACGAGGTCTTCTTCAAAATAATTTTCAATGTAGAAGTCCATTGTTTCATACATATAATCTTTCTGACGCTTTAACATATAGTAGTCAGAATAGTTATATTCTTTCCAGTTGTAACCTTCTGTAGGAGCTTTAGCACCAAATGTCAAAAGTCTTCCTTCCCACATATCCCACTGCACTTTCTGGTGAGTGTTATCTATGTAGCATTTTACGTCCAAAACGTCAGCAAATTCTTTAATTGAAGCACCTTCGCCGTAGATGATTGCAGCATTAGCACCAGAAAGCTTTGCTTTTGCTGCGCTTACAGCGTCTTTATTCATAATATCTTCAATTACGCCCTCTTTGTTTACTTTACCGAAACCAGGGTCATCAGTAACGTAAGGAGCATTATATGCAATGATTTCTTCTCTTGTTAAGTAAAGCTCGTTTGCAGGAATTAACTCTGCATCAATTCCCTTAGTTTTCAAGCTGTCAGCTAAAGCTTTAGCAATTTTTTCATAATCTATTCCGTACCAACCGTCAAGAGCGATTTTCTTTTTGCCGCCTACTGCTAAATCTGTAAGCGCAGAAATTACCTTGTCCCAACCAAATGTTACAGAATCTCTGTTTGCTGCTGAAATAACTATTCTGTTGTCAGCATTTTTAATGGATTCATATACCGGCATAATTCTTCCTCCTAAAATTAAAATAATATTTTATACCTTTCAGCTAAAAAAACAATTTACTAAAACGTTTTACTCAGCTATGCCTATATTATACTAAATCGTTTTAGTTTTGTCAATATTTTTCACCTATATTTTTTGCCGTTGATTGCTAAAGTGAATTTTTATTTTGAAAGATGATTACTCTTTTAGTTCGCCATAACAAATAGATTGAAGCACAGCATTCATATCGCAAGAACAATAGTTCTCCAGCTAATCCCTTCAAAACACCACCTTTTCATGGCTTGGTTCTATGTTTGAAAGCATATACAAAAAAAAGAACGGAAAACCCGTTCTCTTTTTTTATTTCCATTCAATAAAACCATAGCTGTCAAGAATCTGAAAAAACTTCGCCAAGCGTTCATAGAGAGGCTGTGCTTCTTCTCCAAACTTTTCATCAACCAATTTCCCAATTTCAATCATATTACGTTCACCATCCATAAGTGGCCAAACAAAGCTTCCATTTTCATCAAGGTGAACATAACTGATTTTTGGCTTTTTGAAAAACTTTTGGGCAATTTTGTTGAAAAAACCTATGTTTTCAATAAGCAAAGTCACTTTTCCATCTTCTGCGGTTTCCCATTGAATACTTTCACTGAGAAACGGAATTTTTTCAAGATAATTTTTTGATATTTTTTCTTTTTTCATTTTATTTATTTAAAGGTGTACGCTTCTTCCAGAGTGAGAATTTAAGCACGCTGAGGATAACCAGTGCAAAAACTACAATGCTCAAAACACTTGATACAACAGGAGAAAGGTTCAACACTCCCGAAAGGTCAATAACCTTGTCCACACCAAACACAGCAAGGAGAGCAAGCACGATACCAATGATACCCTCACCTGCAATCATACCTGAACAGAAAAGAATGCCATCATTGATTATAGCGTCTTTTTGTGCTTTCTCACGCTTCAATTTATCCATAACAAGTCTCACGAGACCGCCCACCATAATGCAGGCATTGAGATGCACCGGCAGATATATACCAATAGCAAAAGGCAATACCGGTATTCCTATTATTTCAATAATAATCGAAATAAACACACCGATAAGAACTAATCCCCAAGGGAGATTTGCGTCCATAACACCTTCAACAATCATCTTCATGAGAGTTGCCTGAGGTGCTGCAAGTTCGTCTGTTCCAAATCCCCACGCACTGTCAAGGAGATACAGCGTTCCGCCAATAGCAAGTGCAGCAGCCACAACGCCGATTATTTCGCCTATTTGCTGTTTTTTGGGTGTAGCACCAAGAAGGTAGCCTGTCTTGAGGTCCTGTGATGTATCACCTGAAATCGCCGCTACTATACAGATAATCGAGCCGATAGCGATAGCTCCCTGCATTCCGTGAGCACCGCCGTCACCAGTGAGTTTCAAAACAAGTGTTGCAATAAGAAGTGTAGCAATCGCCATACCTGAAACAGGGTTGTTGCTGCTTCCTACAAGTCCAACCATACGTGATGAAACTGTGGCAAAGAAGAATCCAAACACAACCACAATCACCGCACCAAGAAGTGACACCGGAATAGCTGGAACAAGCCATACGAGAATTGTAAGCACTGCTATTGAAATGAGGACCGTCTTCATGCTCAAATCTTTTTCTGTACGTGATGTACCACTATTTCCCACACCACCAAATCCTTTAAGTGCATCACCAAAAGTGCGCACAATCAAGGGAAGCGATTTGATAAGACTGATTATTCCGCCTGCCGCCAAAGCACCTGCGCCAATATAACGGATATACGAACTCCATATCGCACTTGCTCCGCCCGATGCAAACATCTCACCGATAGGTGCTGTTCCAGGATAAAGAACAATTTCTTTTCCAAAGAGGACAATCATCGGGATGAGCACCATCCAGCTAAGAACACCACCGGCAAACATATAAGAAGAAATTCTTGGTCCGCAAAT
>JAZNNB010000033.1:0-27970 GCA_045580025.1 Clostridia bacterium | reverse complement strand
AGAAAATAAAGTTGAAAATATAAGTGGATATGGTATAAAGATAAAACGAGATAATGGTCTTGTGGATACTAAAGTAACGAATGCATCCGGTGGTAGCTTTCCAGGAACATATAGACAGTTCCTTGTTGAAGATACAGAGGGAAAAGAACTTCTTGTCTATTATGCAGTATTAGGTACATGGGCAAAAAGTGAAAAAAGTGGTGGTTATACATCATTGATCTGTGGAATTAACAGGGCGAATCTTCCCATTGCAAGGTTAGAGATGAGGCTTGATGTTTGTATAAAAGAAGAAACTGAACATATCAGAATTTTTCACAATGGTGTTCGCTCTCAAAAGAAAACACAGGATACCATTGATTATGTCGATTCTGTATGCGGTGAATTGATAGAAAATAATATAGTGCAACTTGGAGTATTTAAGAGGGACAGATTACTATATTGTTCGGACGAAGAGGTTCAGGATTTTATATTGAGATTGACAGCATACTTAATTATCCGTGATGATATGTCAAAGAAAAAGTTATAGTTCAGAATAAGTGATTTTGTTTTTGAATAACTTGAATTGACCATATGCGACCTGCGACCGCAACTAAATTCGTTAAAATAAGTTGCATCTAAACCGTATGCCTCGCATTGTAAAGAAAGTCGAATGTTGTCAAAAATAGAAAGCCTCCCTTTAGGCAAGGGAGGCTTTGAGTGGTTGCATCTAAACCTTATGTGTCGCATTGTAAAGAAAGTCGAATGATGTCGAAGATATATAAAATGGAGGTAATGTATATGGCATGGTATGACGAGGCGGTATTTTATCATATATACCCGTTGGGGATGACAGGAGCACCAAAGCAGAATTATTATGGTGAACCGGAGCACAGATTAAACACAATAATTCCTTTTATTTCTCAAATCAAAAAACTTGGCTGTAATGCACTATATATTGGACCGCTATTTGAATCGGTGGGACATGGTTATGAAACAACAGATTATAAAAAATTAGATACAAGACTTGGTACCAATGAAGATTTAACACATTTTGTAGCGGAATGTCATAGACAGGGGATACGTGTAATCTTTGATGGTGTATTCAATCATACAGGGCGAGATTTTTTTGCTTTTCAGGATATTAAGCGTCATAGAGAATCTTCGATATACAGAGATTGGTATTGTAATGTAAATTTCCATGGAAATAATGAATATAACGACGGCTTTTCATATGATAACTGGGGTGGGTATGATTTGCTTGCAAAGCTCAATCAGCAAAATAACGAGGTAAGGGAATATATATGTGATGTCATTCGTTTTTGGGTTAAAGAATTTGATATTGACGGAATTCGTCTGGATGCCGCAGATGTGTTGGACTTTAGTTATATGCAGATGATGCGTCAGGTGGCAAATGAAGTTAAACCTGATTTTTGGCTCATGGGCGAAGTTATCCATGGCGATTATATTCGTTGGGTGAATGGAGAAACATTGCACTGCGTCACCAACTATCATTTGCATAAGGCACTATATTCCGGTCATAATGACCACAACTATTTTGAAATTGCACATACTGTAAAGCGTCTGTATGAGATGGGTGGCAATAGACCGGATGGACTCAAACTATACAATTTTACAGACAACCATGATGTGGAGCGAATTTATACAAAGCTAAATAAAAAGAGTCATTTTATACCGGTCCATATTCTGCTGTATACCTTGCCGGGTGTTCCATCTATTTACTACGGCTCGGAATTTGGCGTTGAGGGACAAAAACAGCGGGGCTCTGATGATTCTTTAAGACCTGCTATCTCTTACGAACAGTATGTTGCTGAAACCCAAAATAATAACTTTGTAAAGCTGATTTCAAGACTGGGAGAAATACGACAGGACAGAAAAGCCTTGTCCTACGGAGAATATAAAGAATTACTTTTGACGACAGGGCAGTATGCATTTAGCCGAAATTATGATGGACAGTCGGTAATTGTAACCGTGAATAATAGCGATGATGATTTCACAATGAATCTCCCTGCTCAAAATGCAGCAGAATATATAGGAGGAATTTCCGGCACAAGGGTATGCGTAAATAACGGATATATCTCTGTCAATGCAGAAGCAAACTCTGGTGAAATTTGGCTTCCTGTATGTTCGACAGATGAACAGGTTCAGCCAATAGAAATTAAAGTTGAAGAAAAGCAGGTTAAGGCAGAAACTATTGAAAAGCCTGTTGAAATAACAGATTCTGCAAAAGAAGAAGTGCTTGCTCAAACGGAAAAAACCATTGAGCAAAAAGTAAATAAATCCTTTGAAGAAATGACGGTGGAAGAGCTTCAAGAAGCAATACTGGAACGAATGAAACGTAATGGTCCTGTTACACAGCAGATGAAAAAAGATGTGTTGGAAAATGTTTATCACAACTCTCTGGTCACATGGATTAAGAGTTTTAACTAAACAATTATATAGGTTTGTTAAGAATTTTTAAGAGAAGCAATCGAAAATGCGGTAATTGAGCGGTAATTGAAAAGTAAGGGTTCAAGAATTGTGGCGAATATAAATAAAAAACGGACTGCGTGATGCAGTCCGTTTTGCTTTTTAAACATCCATTATAACAGGAAGTATCATAGGTTTTCTCTTTGTCTTTGAGAAGATGAATGACCCAAGCTCGTTTTTGACGTGGGACTTAAGGCTTGCCCAGTCGAACGTATTGTTGTCAAGGCAGGTGTTTACTATGTCTGCGGTTTTTATTCTCATACTTTCCATCAAATCTTCGGATTCGCGGACATAAACAAAGCCTCTTGATATAATATCAGGACCTGCAACAACCGTCTGGCTTGCGTGGTCGATGGTCATAACAACCACGATAAGACCATCTTCAGAGAGGTGCTTTCTGTCACGGAGAACTATGCTGCCAACATCACCTACGCCAAGACCGTCAACAAGAACTTTTCCCGAGGGAACTGTTCCGGTGATTTTTGCTTCATTTGCTGAAACTTCAAGAACGTTTCCGTTTTCCATCATAAAGATGTCCTTTGATTTCATTCCCATTTGAAGAGCGAGGTCACGGTGTCGGCTGAGATGCTTGAATTCGCCGTGTACCGGCATAAAAAATCTTGGCTTTGCAAGAGCAAGAATTATTTTTAGTTCTTCCTGACAAGCATGCCCTGAAACGTGGACGTCTGCCAAAGATTCATAAATAACTTCAGCCCCGTGTTTCAGGAGCTCGTTGATTACGTTTGAAATGGCTTTTTCGTTTCCGGGGATGGGGCTTGCCGAAATGATAACCAAATCGTCTGCCTCGATATTAACCTTTTTGTGACCTGAATATGCCATTCTTGAAAGGGCTGACATGGTTTCGCCCTGACTTCCTGTGGTGACAATAACAAGCTGTTCCTTTGAATATCTACCGATTTCATCAAGCTTTATCAGGGTGTTTTTGGGGATGTCCATATAGCCAAGCTCTATTGCAGCGGTCAGGACATTTTCCATACTTCGTCCAGAGATTGCAACCTTTCTGCCGTATTTGACAGCGGCATTTATTATTTGCTGCACCCTATGTATGTTGGATGCAAAGGTTGCCACAAAGATTCGCTTGTTACAGTTTTCAAAAACATTGTCAAAGGTGGCACCGACGGTACTTTCGCTCATGGTGTAGCCGCGGCGTTCTGCATTGGTGCTGTCTGACATAAGAAGAAGAATTCCCTGCTTTCCAAGTTCGCCGATTCTTCCAAGGTCAATCATTTCTCCGTTTATGGGTGTTGAATCAATCTTGAAGTCGCCTGTATGCAGAACCACTCCGGCAGGAGTATGGAATGCCACTGCCACAGCGTCTGCAATGCTGTGGTTTGAACGGATAAATTCTACCTTGAAATCACCAAGCTTGAAAGTTTCGCCCGGGTTTACGACATTGAGCTTTGCACTGTTTAAAATTCCGTGTTCCTCAAGCTTGTTTTTAAGGATGCCAAGGGTAAGCTTTGTTCCATAGACAGGAACATTGAATTCCTTGAGAACATAAGGAATAGCCCCGATATGGTCCTCGTGACCGTGGGTTAAAATGATGCCTCTGATTCTGTTCTTGTGCTTCTGAAGATATGTTATATCAGGTATAACCATATCAATCCCCAGCATATCGTCGTCGGGGAATGCCAGACCTGCGTCCAGAATCAAAAGATCACTTCCGTACTCGAAGACTGTCATGTTTTTTCCGATCTCATGCAGACCTCCGAGAGGTGTTATCTTTATTTTTTTACTTTTTTGCACAAAATATCCTCCATTTTTCTAAATATTTGACCGCACATAATCCAACAAGTCTATTATACACGAAAAGTTTCGGCATTTCAAGAGCTTTGGAAATATTTACATACAAATTTTTCCCGTATAATCAAAAAGTATTCAAAAAAATATCAAAAAATACGCAATATGGGTTTGACAAATCACTAAAAATTGTGTATAATAGGAAAAGCAAATCTCCTGCAACTGACGGAGCATGGAAGACCATGGGGGAGCAGGATGGAAGAATGGCCGACCGTCTGGGCATCCCCAAATTTTGGGGGATGTCTTTTTATTTTTACATGAAAGGGTGCGATTTTATGAAATGCTGGAGAGACTTTAAAGAGGGAAATTGGAATAATAATATAGATGTCAGTGATTTTATAAAAAAGAACTATACACCATACACTGGCGGTGCTGAATTTTTGTGCAAAGCAACCCAGCGAACAGATCGTGTTCTTGCACGCGTTGAGGAACTTTTGGTGAAAGAAAATGAAAACGGCGGAGTTCTCAGTGTAGACCCTGATAATGTGTCATCACTTCTTACATTCAGACCTGGATACGTAATCAAAGAAGATGATATTATTGTGGGACTTCAGACCGATGAGCCACTCAAGAGAGCCGTAAACCCATTTGCCGGATACCGCAATGCAGTTCAGGCGTGCAAGGCTTATGGTTATGAAATTGGTGAAAATGTAAGTAATGAATTTAAATACCGTACCACACACAATACCGGTGTTTTCAGAGTTTACACAGACACAATGAAAAAGGCAAGACACGTGGGCGTTCTCACTGGCCTTCCCGATGCTTATGCCCGTGGCAGAATTATAGGTGATTATCGCAGAATTGCTCTTTATGGAATGGATTATCTCATAGAGCAAAGAAAGCTTGATAAAAAGAGAATAAGCGAAAGAGATATGACAGCTGAAAACATACAGCTTATCGAAGATATTGAAAGACAGCTTGAATTTATGCCGCAGCTCGTTGAAATGGCTGCGGAATATGGCTGTGACATCCGTCGCCCGGCTGAAAATGCACGTGAGGCTGTGCAGTGGCTTTATTTTGGCTACCTTGGTGCTGTAAAAGAACAAAACGGTGCGGCAAACAGTATAGGACGTATTTCGGCATTTATTGATATTTATATCGGGCGTGATATTGAAGAGGGAACTCTTGACGAAAAAGGTGCGCAGGAATTGATTGATGACTTGGTTCTTAAAATGCGCCTTGTAAGACACCTTCGCACACCCGAATACAATGAGCTTTTTGCCGGTGATCCAGTTTGGGTTACATGTTCCCTTGCGGGTATGGGCGAGGATGGAAGACCTATGGTTACAAAGACCTGTTTCAGATTCTTGCAGACACTTTATAACCTTGGACCAAGTGCTGAGCCGAACATAACAGTTTTGTGGTCAGAGGGATTGCCGGAAAAATTTAAAAAGTTCTGTGCAAAGGTTTCTATTGATACCGATTCAATACAGTATGAAAATGATGATGTAATGCGCAAGGATTTTGGCGATGACTATGCTATTGCCTGCTGCGTTTCAGCAATGAAAACAGGAAAGCAGATGCAGTTCTTCGGCGCAAGATGTAATCTTGCAAAGGTACTTCTTATGGCGCTCAACGGCGGTCGTGACGAAGTTTATGGTGAACAGGTTGCACCAAGTGGCAAAACATTTGATGAGGGAACACCTCTTGTTTATGAAGAAGTTCTTGAGGCGTTCAAAATGTATGCATCATGGATGGCAAAGCTTTATGTAAACACAATGAATGTTATTCACTATATGCACGACAGATATGCATATGAAAGGCTTATGATGGCACTTCACGACGTGGAGCCGGAGCGTCTTATGGCATTTGGCATAAGCGGACTCAGCGTTCTTGCAGATAGCCTCAGTGCAATCAAGTATGCAAAGGTTGTGCCCGTGAAAGATGAAAGAGGTTTGATTGTAAATTTCAAAACCGAAGGCGATTTCCCCAAATACGGAAATGATGATGACAGAGCAGATGAAATCGCAAAGTGGATTACAGAGTTCTTCTATGCGGAGCTTTGCAAAACAAAGACATATCGTGGAGCTAAGCACACACTTTCAATCCTTACAATCACATCAAATGTGGTTTATGGCAAGAAAACAGGTTCAACACCTGACGGAAGACAAGCGGGCGAGCCATTTGCTCCTGGGGCAAATCCCATGCACGGCCGTGACAGCGAGGGGGCCCTTGCATCTCTTAACTCGGTGGCAAAGATTTGTTATGATTGCTGTCAGGACGGTATATCAAATACATTTTCAATCACTCCTGAAACTTTGGGTACTGATGAAGATGACAGAGTAAAGAAACTTGTTTCGGTGCTTGACGGATATTTTGCGCAGAGCGCTCACCACCTTAATGTAAATGTTTTGAACCGTCAAAAGCTTATTGATGCTATGAATGACCCGACTCTTTATCCGTCACTTACCATCCGCGTAAGTGGATATGCGGTTAATTTCAACAAGCTGACACGTGACAAACAGCTGGAGGTTATTTCAAGAACATTCCACGAAAAAATGTAAGGTCTGGTGAATGTTATGAAAGGTTATGTCCATTCCTTTGAAAGTCTGGCGGCTCTTGATGGCGAGGGAGTCAGATATGGTGTTTTTATGCAGGGCTGTCCTCTGCGGTGTGCATACTGTCACAACCCTGACACATGGAAAAAGGGCGGTATAGAATTTTCGACCGAGGCGTTGGTGAAAAAGATTTCAAGATACAAGACATATTTCGGGGAAAATGGCGGTGTTACATTTTCAGGGGGAGAACCGCTTCTTCAGGCGGAATTTATCAAGGAAGCAGTGCCATATTTGAAAGACGCAGAAATAAACTATGCCATTGATACTTCCGGTGCAGTTAATCTGTCCGATGATGTAAAGTATGTACTTCAAAATGCACAGCTTGTTATTCTTGACCTTAAGTTCTGGGATGATGAAAATTATAAAAAATATACGGGGATGGAAATATCAAAAGTGCTGGAAGTCCTTGATTTTCTGGAGGATATAAAAAAACGCACATGGATGCGTACGGTTGTGGTTCCTGGCATAAATGACAGCATAGAGACGATAGAAAAATATCTTGAAATTTTCAAGGAGAAAAATTGCGTTGAGAAATATGAACTTCTTGGATTTCATACGATGGGATTTTTCAAGTATGAAAATATGGGAATAGAAAATCCTTTGAAAGATACAAAGCCTTTGGAAAAAAAGACTTTAAAAGAATTGCAGAAATTCGTTGATAATGAATTTAAGAAAAATTTGAGCGAATATGAAGGGTACTGTTGAGGACAATAATTTAAAAGGCTGAACGATTGATTTCGTTCAGCCTTTTATCATAGGAGCATTTACGAATTGCCCGTTTTGTGATGTCTTATCGTATGCTACAGTTTTTGTTGTTGGTCACTTTCCATGTTACACATTTACCTAAATTTGTAAAATTATTTCCACTTTTAATTGAGCGGGATATTATTCCTCCTGTTACAGGCTCATTGTATGCTGAAATATAGATTCTATAACTTGAATGATCGTTTCCAAGTTTAATTGTGTCTCCACTTTTCTTTGTATATGTACCAATGTAGTTTCCTTTACCATCTGTTAGTTTAATACTTATCTTGCCGCTTGTTTTCTTACCGCACAAATCGTAGGTAGTAATTTTAACGGTGGCTTGTTTGTACTTTGTGCTTTGCATAAGCTTTTGGGAAATTGTCGCTGTGCAGTAATTGTTACTGCTGAAAGATGCGGATGTTGCTGCAAATGCGTTTGCACTAAAAATTGTTGATAGCATCATTACTAATGCTAAAATTGCTGATAAAATTCTTTTCATAATAATAAATTCCTTTCCATTGATTTATTGCAAGTTCTAATTTTGAAAAACGATAATAATATGCCCACCCTTCCTCGCTGTTTATTTGCAAATTAAAAAATGCGCCTACCAGAGTAGACGCATAAAAACGCAAACTCCGATAGTCGCTAAACATAATTTAAATATATAGGCAGGAATAATCCGCTATGATACTTAATGGAGCTTGCAATTTTTTCAAACTCAAAAGTATCATAACAAAATAAAGAATATATTATTCCTAAAAATAAAAATATCCCAACCTAAAATATATTTAATTATGTTTAGCATAATTAGTATAGCACATCTTTTATGATTTATCAATACAATTTTTAAAATTCATTAACTTAACATAATAAATTTTGTCCGACACTGTAACAAGCAGGGAAAATGTATCCATTTTCCAAAACAATTAGGATAATCATAAGACCTTATATACGGAACGGCACACAGGTCGTTCCCTACGAGAAAGGCATAAACGATTGATTCCGTTTATACTTTTTTTAATACTGTCCTTAACAGTACACCTCATAACTCAAGGTTTTTTGTGTCTTTTTGCGGTATGAATGGGGGATTAAAAAACCATAATAAAAGACATAAACAAATTTTATCGGGAGGATAAATTTTATGCTTATGTCTTTTGTTGCCATTGTTCAGCTTTGCTTTACGGTGGTGATTGGAATATATTTTCTTACAGTTTTAAAGAGTCAATACTTAGGGCGAAATTCAATGAATCAGGAGAGTACAAGAGAACTTGAACGTCTTAAAAAACTGAATGATATAAAGCTCGCCACCCCCCTCACTGAAGAAACCCGACCAAAATCTGTGAAAGATATAGTTGGACAAAGTGAGGGAATAAAGGCACTCAGGTGTGCGATATGCGGCAAAAACCCTCAGCATGTGCTGATTTACGGACCACCGGGAGTGGGAAAAACCGCGGCATCAAGGGTGGTGCTCACGGAGGCAAGGAAAAACCCTGAATCACCCTTTGGGGAGTTTTCAAAATTCATTGAGGTGGATGCTACTACTATGCAGTTTGATGAAAGAAGTATAGCCGACCCTCTGATTGGGTCAGTTCACGACCCTATATATCAGGGGGCAGGAGCGTATGGTCCTGCGGGCGTTCCACAACCAAAAGAGGGGGCGGTCACAAAGGCACACGGGGGAATTCTGTTTATAGATGAAATAGGCGAGCTTTCATCCATACAAATGAACAAACTCCTTAAAGTTCTTGAAGACAGGCGGGTATATTTTGACAGCGCATATTACAGTAGTAGCAACAAGGAAATTCCCCGCCATATCCATGAAATGTTTAAAAACGGGCTTCCTGCAGATTTTCGGCTTATTGGTGCTACCACAAGGTTTCCTGAGGAAATTCCACCGGCGCTTCGGTCAAGATGCGTTGAGATATTTTTCAAAGGGCTTTCAAGGGATGAGGTAAAAACAATAGCAAAAAAAGCAGCACAGAAAACCGAAACTGAATTTAACGAAAATGTTTTTGAACTTGTGGCGGAATTTGCCGAGAACGGACGTGATGCCGTGAATATAGTGCAAACGGCAGAAAGTGTTTCAAAGCTCGAAAATAGAAAAACCGTTGAGGCTTCAGATGTCAGGTGGGTAATTGAAACAGGAAAGTATTGCCCCCGCTATGAAAAAGTGCTTTCGAAAGAAATGAACACGGGAAAGGTGTCAGGGCTTGCGGTTTTTGGAAATGGGCAGGGCTGCATTCTGGATATAGAAGCGGTTGCCCAAAAGTGCAAGACTGGATGCGGAAAAGTTGCCATTACCGGTGCAATAGAGGAAGAAGAAATTTCAAACAATAGACAAAAGCTGAAGAGAAAGAGTAGCATACTTGCGTCGGTAGAAAACACTATGACGGTTCTCAAAAAGATTTTTGGAATAAGGACAGAGGATTTTGATGTCCACATAAATTTCCCAAATTGTATGCCAGTTGACGGACCATCTGCCGGAACAGCAATTTTTTGTGCTGTATATTCGGCACTCAAAGGACTAAAAATATCAGGGGTTGTCGTATTTACGGGCGAAATTTCTATTATGGGAGATGTGTGGGGTGTGGGTGAAGTACCTCTCAAGATACGTGCAGGGATGGATGCAGGGGCAAAGAAAATAATAATTCCGTCTGCAAACTGGCAGGAGGAATATGAAAAATTTGAGTGTGAAATCATACCCGTTTCAAATGTTTTTGAGCTTATAGATGCTGCTGTTGGAATGGATGACAGCGAAAAAGCCAGAAATAATGAAAAAATTTCCCAGAATATTGGAATTATTAGTGCCGAAGGGGTTGAAATTTTCAAACAAAAATAGTATAATAGATTGGATAATGGGCAAAGTATGATATTTGCCCGTGAGAGGATGAAAACAGACAGATGGCAAACAGAAAAAATATACTGCCGCTTATACCCCTTCGGGGACTTACCCTTTTTCCTGGGATGGTCCTCCATTTTGATGTGGGCAGAAAAAAATCAATAGCGGCTGTTGAATATGCGATGTCCTCTGACCAGATGGTTTTCTTAAGCTATCAAAAGGACATTATGACTGAAAACCCTACCAAGAGCGATGTTTCAAAAATTGGCGTTGTTGCCGAAGTGAAGCAAATACTGAGACTTCCTGACGGAAATATCAGAGTCTTGGTTGAAGGACTTTACAGAGCAGGTATGACAGGCTTTTATGATGAAGAAAGCTTTTTGAAGGCGAGTGTTGTAAAAAAATCAGACATTCGCTGCAAGGATTTTGTGGAAGAACAGGTCCTCATGCGAAAAATCCAAAGACTTTTGGAGGATTATTTTAGCATTTATGAAAAAATGAATCCTGAGATTGCTGCATCCATGCTTGAAATTGAGGATGCAGGGGAGCTTGCGGATATTACTGCTATGAACTTTCCCCTTAAGCCTCACGAAAAACAGATAATTCTTGAAGAACTTGATGTTAGAACAAGAATGGAAAAGCTCATTGCTCTTATGGAAAATGAGAACAACATTATGGAAGTTGAGCAGGGTGTTATGTCAAAGCTCAGATCAAGCCTTGACAAAAATCAGCGTGATTATATCTTGCGTGAACAGATGAAAGTTATTCAGGAAGAATTGGGTGACTTTGAATCAGGTCAGGCGGAGGCTGATGATTATCGCAGAAAGATGCAACAGAGGAGACTGCCTAAAGAGGTTTTTGAAAAGCTTGAGGAAGAACTTGCGAAACTTTCAAGGCTTTCGATTCACTCCCAGGAATATGGTGTGGTACAGAATTATGTTGAAACTGTTCTTGCTATGCCATGGGACATATCTACAGAAGAAAACAAGGACATAAAGCTTGCAAAGAAAATTTTAGAGCGTGACCATTATGGTCTTGAAAAAGTGAAAGAAAGAATTCTTGAATATTTGGCAGTTAAAAGTCTTTCCAATGAGGCAAAAGGCTCAATAATCTGCCTTGCAGGACCTCCCGGAACGGGAAAGACGTCGATAGCAAAATCATTGGCGGAGTCACTCGGAAGAAAATATGTGAGGGTCAGCCTTGGTGGGATCCAAAACGAAGCTGAAATACGTGGACATAGAAAGACATATGTTGGCGCAATGCCCGGACGAATTGTGGCGGCTCTTAAATCGGCAAGCAGCAACAACCCCCTTATTTTGCTTGATGAGATTGACAAAATGTCAAGTGATTTCCGTGGCGACCCGACAGCTGCGATGCTTGAGGTTTTGGACCCTGAGCAAAACAAGGGATTCCGTGACCATTTCTTAGAGCTTCCGTTTGATTTGTCAAAGGTACTCTTTGTGGCAACAGCGAACTCGGTTGAAAATATTCCTATGCCCCTTTATGATAGAATGGACATAATTGAAATTTCTGGTTATACCGATGACGAGAAGATGGGAATTGCAAAGAAATATCTTTTCCCCAAACAACAAAAGGAAAACGGACTTAGTCCAGAAATGATAAAAATTCCCGCCAAGACGATGAAACTTTTGATTGAAGGCTATACCCGCGAATCAGGTGTCAGAACTCTTGAAAGAAAGCTTGGCGCAATCTGCCGAAAGGCAGCCAAGGAAATTGTTGACGAAAAGAAAGATTGCATAACGGTTGATGAATCAGTACTTAAAAAATACTTGGGTAGCAGGGTGTTCCTTTATGACCATATAGAAAAAGAAGATTTGATAGGTGCTGCAACGGGCCTTGCGTGGACCGAAAGTGGTGGCGATACTCTTAGCATTGAGGTTAATACTATGAAGGGAAGCGGTAAGCTTGAACTCACAGGGAATTTGGGAGATGTGATGAAAGAATCCGCTATGGCAGCACTGAGCTTCATTCGTGCAAATGCCGAGGCTCTTTCAATAAATGCGGATTTCTATAAAGAAAAGGATATACATATCCATGTGCCCGAGGGGGCTATTCCAAAAGACGGGCCATCAGCTGGCATAACCATGGCGACAGCAATTATTTCTGCTCTTACTGGAGAGCGGGTAAGTAAAAAGGTGGCTATGACGGGGGAAATAACTCTTCGGGGCAAGGTTCTTCCCATAGGCGGTCTTCGTGAAAAGTCCTTAGCTGCATATCGGATGGGGATAAAGAAAATTGTTATTCCTTTTGATAACAAAAAGGATTTTGAAGAACTTCCTGACAAAATAAAAAACGAAATTGAGTTTGTTTTTGCTAAGGATATGAAAAATGTCATTGAAAATGCTTTCTGTGGGGGTGCTAAAAAGTGGAATTTGTCGATGTTAAACTTTTAACCACAGCGGTAAGACCGGAGCAATACCCCGATGAAGAACTTCCTGAAATTGCTTTGGTTGGACGTTCGAACGTAGGCAAGTCGTCCCTTGTAAACTGCATTTCAAACCGCAAGAACTTTGCAAGAACAAGCAGCACTCCGGGGAAGACTGCTACCATAAACTTTTATGAAATAGGAAAGCGCTTTCGCCTTGTTGACTTGCCTGGCTATGGCTATGCAAAGGTCTCAAAGGTTGAAAAAGAAAAATGGGGTGAGATGATAGAGGGTTATCTTTCTGCCCGCAAAAATCTTGTTCAGGTTATTCAGCTCGTCGATGCAAGGCACAAACCTACTGCTGATGACAAGATGATGTTTGATTGGATAAAGAGCTATAACTTTGAGCCTTTGGTGGTTGCAACCAAGCTTGACAAGCTCAAGAAATCTCAGGTTGAGGCAAACCTCACCGCAATATATGAAGAGCTAAAGCTGAATGAAGAGTCGGTGCTTATACCATTTTCTTCTGAAACCCGCGAGGGCAGGGACGAGGTAGTGGAGCTTATTGAATATGTGCTCACCGACAACAAAAATGATTAGAGAGAAATAGTCTTTTAAGAAAGGATTTTGGTACAAATGATTACAAAACCAAGAGGTACCGAGGACGTATTGCCAAAGGACAGCAAGCTGTGGCAGTACATAGAAAAAACTGCCCGTGAGGTTTGTGACCTTTACGGATATAAAGAAATCAGAACTCCTGTTTTTGAACATACAGAGCTTTTTCAGCGTGGCGTGGGTGATACCACGGACGTTGTTCAAAAGGAGATGTATACCTTTGAGGACAAGGGAGGCCGTTCAATTACATTAAAGCCGGAGGGAACAGCGACCTTGGTGCGCAGCTACATTGAAAATTCCCTTTATGCAAATCCTCAGCCCACAAAACTCAGCTATATCATTCCTTGTTTCAGGTATGAAAAGCCACAGTCAGGAAGACTTCGTGAATTCCATCAGTTCGGAATTGAGTGCTTTGGAGCAAGTGGTGCGTCTACCGATGCAGAGGTTATTTCTCTTGCTTGGATGTTCCTCAAAAAGCTTGGACTTTCAGGAATAACACTTAATATCAACAGCATTGGCTGTCCTGTGTGCAAAAAGGAATATAACCAAAAGCTTAGAGCATATTTTGAAGAATATAGGGGCGAGCTTTGTCCTACTTGCCTTGAAAGACTTGAAAAAAATCCTATGAGAATTATCGATTGCAAGTCAGAAATTTGCAGCCGCGTTGCAAAGGATGCACCAAAGATGGTTGACCACCTTTGCACAGAGTGCAGTGAGCATTTTGAAGAAACAAAGGAAAGACTTGCGGGGATGGGTATTGACTTCAATGTGAACCCCGATATAGTCAGAGGTCTTGACTATTACACAAAGACAGTGTTTGAATTTGTGTCGGATTGCCTTGGGGCACAGTCCACAGTTTGTGGCGGCGGTCGTTACAGCGGTCTTGTTGAAGAACTTGGCGGAAAGCCTGCGGATGGCATAGGTTTTGCGGCTGGCATTGAAAGACTTATTCTGGTGCTTAAAGCTCAGAAAGGTGAGGAAGTAAGCTTTGATGACGGTCCTGACGTTTTTGTGGCAACAATGGGGGATGCAGCTGACAAGACGGCACAGAAACTGATTTTCGAGCTTCGCACAAAGGGAATTCATGCACAGCAGGATTTGTGCGGAAGAAGCCTTAAGGCACAGATGAAATATGCTGACAAGCTTGCGGCAAGATACAGCGTGGTTATAGGCGACGATGAAATTGCCAATAATAAAGGAAATCTCAAAAATATGGGAACAGGCGAGGTAAAAGAAGTTTCTTTGACAGCAGACGCTATATGCGAGATTTTAGATGCGGAGGTAAGATAAATGGATACAATGAAAGGCCTTAAAAGAACCAATTATTGCGGAGAAACCGAAGGAATCGGCAAAACTGTTGTGGTGGGCGGATATGTTCAGAAAATCCGTGATATGGGAACTTTGATTTTTATTGATTTAAGAGACAGAACAGGCATAGTTCAGCTTGCTTTTGACGAAACAACAGACAAAGAGGTTTTTGAGAAAGCGGCATCTTGCCACAGTGAATATGTTCTTATGGCGAAGGGAGTTGTCCGTGAAAGAGAAAGCAAAAACGATGCCATAAAAACAGGTGGAATTGAGATTTTTGTTGATGACCTCAGGATCTTAGCAAAGGCACAGACACCACCTTTTGAAATCACTGACAAAACAAATGTGAACGAAGAGCTTCGTCTCAAATACCGCTATCTTGACTTGCGCCGTGCACCGCTTCAGGAAAATATAATCAAAAGAAGCAAAATTGCAAAGAGCGCAAGGGACTATTTTGAAGAAAACGGCTTTATTGAAATTGAAACACCAATGATGATAAAGTCTACACCTGAGGGAGCAAGGGACTATATAATCCCATCCCGTATTCACGGTGGAAAATTCTATGCTCTTCCTCAGTCACCTCAGATTTACAAGCAGCTTCTTATGATTTCGGGCTTTGACAGATATATTCAGCTGGCACGTTGCTTCCGTGACGAAGACCTTCGAGCTGACCGTCAGCCTGAATTTACACAGATTGATCTTGAAATGTCATTTGTTGATGTTGAGGATGTTCTTGAAATGATTGAGGGTCTTATGAAGAGACTCTTTAAGGATGTACTTGATATGGATATTCCGTTGCCTCTTCCAAGAATGTCATACAAAGAAGCAATGGAAAGATACGGCTCGGATAAGCCTGATACTCGTTTTGAAATGGAAATTTTGGACCTTTCAGATTTAGTAAAGGATTGTGGCTTTGGTGTGTTTACATCAGCTATTGAAAACGGTGGCAGCGTTCGTGCAATCTGTGCAAAGAATGCGGCGGAAACCCTTACGAGAAAAGAAATCGACAAGCTCACCGAATATGTGCGAGGCATAGGAGCAAAAGGTCTTGCTTATATCAGATGGGTTGAAGATGTTCCAAACTGTTCATTTGCAAAATTTATGACAGAAGAAGAGCTTTCTCGGGTAATAGAAAAGTGTGGTGCAGAAAAGGGCGATGTTGTGTTTATTGTGGCAGATAAAACAAGCACAGTGCTTTCGACACTTGGTGCACTTCGTCTCAAAGTTGCAAAACAACTTGATATAATTAAGGACGGCTTCAATTTCCTTTGGGTTACACAGTTTCCGTTCTTTGAATATGACGAAGAAAGCAAGACCTATGTTGCTATGCACCATCCATTCACTATGCCTGAGGATGACTGTATTCAGTATCTTGAAACAGCACCCGAAAAGGTTACGGCAAAGGCGTATGACTTGGTGCTTAACGGCACAGAGCTTTCCAGCGGCTCGATTCGTATAAATGACTATGAGCTTCAGCAGAAGATGTTCAGAGCACTTGGGCTTTCTGAGGAAGAGATTGCTGCAAAATTTGGTTTCCTGGTTGAAGCATACAAATATGGCGCAGCGCCTCACGGCGGCATGGGTATCGGTCTTGACCGAATTGCAATGATTATGTGCGGGGCAGACAGCCTTCGTGATGTTGTTGCATTCCCTAAGGTGCAAAATGCATCCGAGCTTATGTCAAATTCACCTGACAAGGTTGATGATGTTCAGCTTAAAGAACTTTCGATAAAGATTGACTTGGAAGAAAAATAAAAGGCTTTGAATAAATTTTAGCTTGAAAGTCAGGAGGCGATACAATGAAAAAGCAAATGATTGCCATTCTATTGATTGTGGCACTCTTGCTTGCCGGAGGATGCTTTGGAATTTACAGCTATATACAAAACCAGAAAAATGAAGAGATAAAAAATACTCCCATATTCAGTTGCAAGGCTTCGGAAATTGTGGAGTATGGTGTGAAGACTGGACAGGAAAATTATCTGCTCATAAAAGAGGATACCGAATGGTATGTGAAAGATAATGATATTGCCGTTCTTAATTCGGAAAAAGTTCAGGAAACGGTGAATAGTGCATCTATGATTATGACGTTGGGGCTTTTGAAGGAGAGAGAGCTGAAAGAGTTCAGCGCCACTGATGTAAAAGAACTTTCACTGGCACTTCGTGACGGAACAAGTTGCAACATCAAATTTGTGGGTGAAAAGGCGGAGGTCTGTGCTGCTAAAGTAAATGACAGTGAGGAGATATATGCTATAAGGACATCGGTTAGGGATATACTCATAGCGCCGCTTTCAAAGTTCCGTGCATCAGTGATTTTTGATGGGCTTATGGGGGAGGACGCACCTCTTGAATATTATAGTTTCAAAGATTTTGACCGGACCGAAACCGTGGTGAGAACAAAAACCTCGGCTGAAATCTCCAACAGCAGAAAAAATCGATATATTATGGAAAAGCCATACAGAAAAGAGGTGGATGATGAAGCGTTCGAACAGCTTATCTTAGTGAAAATCCCTCGACTTGCCGCTGAAAAGTATGAGGATGAAACTCCTCAGGACAAAGAGGTTTATGGTCTTGATGAAAAGTCTCGTGCAACACTTCATTTTAGGTGGGGCGAGTTTGACGAGACACTCTATCTGGGAAAAACAGAGGGTGGACTTGTTTATGCTGAGAGACTTGGCAAAGACGGAATCTTTATGATAAATTCTTCGCAAATTGAGTTTCTCTATACCGAACCGTTTTACCTCTTGGAGTCGGGCGTGCTTCGGTCTGACTTTGAAAACATTTCTGGACTTACGGTGAAAACAAAGGATAAGGAATATAAAATCGAAAGTCGAAACAGAAAAGAAAACAACAAGGAGTTCTTTGTGAATGGAAAGACTTCCAGTGAAGCGGCGTTCAACGCAGTTGCTGAAATTATTGGCGGAATAAAAATAAACAGCGAGACTTCTCAGAATGTAAAAGACAACGGTGACGTGGTTATTACAGTTCATTTTGATAATGGTTTAGGTAGTCAAAAAATCAGCCTCAGCTTTATGAATGACAAGGAATATGCGGCGTTCACAGATGGAAAGGCAGAATTTGCGGTAGATAAAAAGTCGGTTGAAGAACTGCTTCTGGAACTTGATAAAATAAGTAAAAATCCGATAAAAACGGATGAGAAAGGATAAATTCAAATGAAAAACGTTTTTGACGAACTGAAAGAGCGTGGGCTTATTGCCCAGATGACTCACGAGGAAGAAATCAAGAAACTTCTCTCGGAGGAAAAGATAACCTTTTATATAGGTTTTGACCCCACAGCAGACAGCCTTCATATTGGACACTTTATGCAACTTGTGGTTATGCGGCATATGCAGAATGCAGGACACAGACCTATAATCTTGCTTGGTGGCGGAACTACAATGGTTGGTGACCCCACAGGAAAGACCGATATGCGTCCTATGATAACAAAGGAAACTATTCAACATAATGCTGACAGATTCAAGGAACAGATGTCAAAATTTATTGACTTTTCTGACGGCAAGGCGATTATGGTGAACAATGCCGACTGGCTTTTGGACCTTAACTACGTTGATTTTCTCCGTGAGGTTGGAGTACATTTCTCGGTTAACAGAATGCTTTCAGCTGAATGCTTCAAGACCAGAATGGAAAGAGGTCTTTCATTTCTCGAATTCAACTATATGCTGATGCAGAGCTATGACTTTTATAAGCTCAATCGCGATTACGGCTGTATTATGGAATTCGGCGGTGATGACCAGTGGTCAAACATCATCGGTGGCATCGAGCTTATCCGCCGCAAGGAGTCAAAAGAGGCTTATGGTATGACGTTTACCTTGCTCACAACATCAGAGGGCAAGAAGATGGGTAAGACCGAAAAGGGCGCTCTTTGGCTTGATCCTGAAAAGGTTACTCCTTATGAGTTCTATCAGTACTGGAGAAACGTTGATGACAAGGATGTAATAAGACTTTTAAAACTTGTTACGTTTGTTCCAATGTCAGAAATTGCTGAGTATGAAAAGCTTGAGGGACAGGAGCTAAACCGTGTGAAAGAACGCCTTGCCTTTGAGGTTACAAAGATGGTACACGGTGAGGAAGAAGCCGAGAAAGCAAATGCAGCAGCAAAGGCGGTATTCGGCGCAGGTGCAGATGACTCCAATATGCCGACATTTGAGCTCAGTCGTGATCAGCTTGGACTGAGTATTGTTGATTTGCTCGCAGTGTCAAACCTTGCTCCGTCAAAGGGCGAGGGCAGACGTCTTGTTCAGCAGGGCGGCGTAAGCATTGATGGAAACAAGGTCGATGACATTTCTTATGTGATTGATGAATCAATCTTTGCTGACGGAAAAATTGTTGTTAAAAAAGGCAAGAAAGTATTTCTCAAAATAGTTCTTGCATAACATATTATAGATTACGAAAGGGGCAGATTTTGTGGCCAGAGAATTACCAAAAACATACGACCCGAAAGCAGTTGAAGACCGGATATATTCTACTTGGGTTAGCAAGGGATATTTTCATACTAAAATAGATAAGGACAAAGAACCTTTCACTATTGTTATTCCTCCTCCAAATGTAACCGGACAGCTTCATATGGGTCATGCACTGGACGAGACTTTCCAGGATATACTTATCAGAACAAAAAGAATGCAAGGGTACGCTGCGTTGTGGGTTCCGGGAACGGACCATGCAGGAATTGCGACTCAGATAAAGGTTGAAGAAAACCTTAGAAAAGAAAAGGGTCTCACGCGACACGACCTTGGGCGTGATGAGTTTTTGAAGCTTGTATGGGACTGGAAAGAACAGTACGGAAACCGCATTATAAACCAGATTAAAAAGCTTGGTTGCTCTTGCGACTGGGAAAGAGAAAGATTTACCATGGATGAGGGTTGTTCAAAGGCTGTCCGTGAGGTTTTTGTAAATCTTTATAATAAAGGCCTTATTTACAGAGGCAACCGCATAATCAACTGGTGCCCTTGTTGTACTACTGCACTTTCTGATGCCGAGGTTGAATATGCAGAACAGGCAGGAAACTTCTGGCACATAAAGTATATGGTGAAAGACAGTGACGAATTTGTGATTATTGCCACAACACGTCCTGAAACTCTTCTTGGTGATACTGCTGTTGCGGTAAATCCTGAAGACGAAAGATATAAGGATTTGGTTGGCAAAATCCTCATTCTTCCTCTTGTTGGCAGGGAAATTCCGGTTATTGCCGATGACTATGTTGACAAAGAATTTGGTACTGGTTGTGTAAAGATTACACCTGCACACGACCCCAACGACTTTGAAGTTGGTCTTCGTCACAACCTCGAGCAGATAAAAGTGCTTAACGATGACGCAACCATCAATTCATATGGCGGAAAGTATGAGGGGATGGACAGATACGAAGCCCGCAAGGCTATGATTGAGGACCTTGAAAAACAGGGACTTCTTGTGAAAATCGAGGAACACAGTCACAATGTTGGTCAGTGTTATCGCTGCGGAACAACTGTTGAACCTATCACATCAAACCAGTGGTTTGTGAAGATGCCACCTCTTGCAGAAAGAGCTATCAAGGTGGTGAAAGACGGTGATGTTGCATTCATCCCTGACCGTATCTCGAAAACATATATGAACTGGATGGAAAATGTCCATGACTGGTGTATTTCCCGTCAGCTCTGGTGGGGACACAGAATTCCCGCATTCTACTGTGAAAAGTGCGGTGAGATGACAGTTTCAAAAACTGATATTGACACTTGTCCCAAGTGCGGAGGAAATGTTAAACAGGAAGACGATGTGCTTGACACTTGGTTCTCATCTGCACTCTGGCCGTTCTCGACTCTTGGCTGGCCCGAAAAGACAGATGACCTTGATTATTTCTATCCAACATCTGTGCTTGTTACCGGCTATGATATAATTTTCTTCTGGGTCGCAAGAATGATTTTCTCAGGGCTTGAACATATGAATAAGGAACCATTCAAGCACGTTTACATTCATGGACTTGTGCGTGACAGTCAGGGCAGAAAGATGTCAAAGTCACTGGGCAACGGCATTGATCCGCTTGAAATCGTTGATAAATACGGTGCAGATGCACTGAGATTTACTCTTGCGACAGGAAACTCACCGGGCAACGATATGAGATTCTATATCGAAAGAGTTGAGGCAAGCAGAAACTTTGCAAACAAAATCTGGAATGCATCACGTTTTGTTATGATGAATCTTTCAATCGACAAGGCTGAGCTTCCTGCAAAGGACAAGCTTCACATCGAGGACAAATGGATACTTCACAGATACAACGAGCTTGTTCGTGAGGTCACCGAAAATCTTGATAAATATGAACTTGGTATAGCCGTTCAGAAGCTTTATGACTTTATCTGGGACGAATTCTGTGACTGGTATATTGAGCTTGTTAAACCCAGATTCTTTGAAGAGGGAGAAAGTAATATAGTAGCACAGCAGGTGCTTGCATATGTACTTTCAAACACACTCAAGCTTCTACATCCGTTTATGCCATTTATTACTGAAGAAATCTGGCAGGCTCTTCCCCACGATGGTGAAAGCATTATGATTTCTGATTGGCCTAAGTTTTCTGCTGACCTTTCTGACTCAAAAGCAGAGGCTGAAATGATTGGAATAATGGATGCAATCAAAGGAATAAGAAATGTCAGAAACGAGATGAATGTTCCTCCGTCAAAGAAAGTTAAACTTTTTGTTGTAACAAAAGACGAAGATCTTTTCTCTCAAGCAGGCGTATTCTTTGAAAAGCTTGCAAGTGCATCAGAAACAGAAATCAAGGCAGACAAAACAGGTGTTCCTGAAAATGCAGTTTCTGTTGTTACAGCAAGAGCTGAAATTCTTCTTCCTATGGACGAACTTGTTGACCGGGAAAAAGAAATGGAAAGACTTACCAAAGAAAAGACCAGACTCGAGGGTGAAATCAAACGTGCCGAGGGCAAGCTTTCAAACAAAGGCTTCACAGACAAAGCTCCGGCAAACGTGGTTGAGGAAGAACGTCAAAAATGCGAAAAATACAAGGCTATGCTTGAAAAGGTTATGGATAGCCTTCAAAAAATGGCATAAAAAGGTGTTTTAAAACAAATAATGACGAATACAGTCGATTGATTTAATCGGCTGTATTTTTTTGTCGTTTTTTGGAATACGAAAGTCCAAAAAATCCAAGGAGATATGCATATTGTGTGCGAAATATAAAATGGAAGAAATTGTAAAAGGAGGTATTGATATGGATATAAAGCTTGAATGCATAGGTCAGACTTTGGTTGTAAAGATGTCCGGTGAGATAGACCATCACACGTCAGGGGATATAAGGGATATTCTGGATAGAGAAATAAGCTCGGGCAATGTCACAAATCTTGTGTTTGACTTTGACAGGGTAACTTTTATGGACAGCTCAGGTATTGGTATGATGGTGGGAAGATACAAGCAGATTTCGGCTTTAGGCGGAAAAGTAATGGTCATAAGAGTGAGCCCTCAGCTTGATAAAATATTTGAAATATCCGGACTTAAAAAAATTCTGGATTTTGGCAAGGAGAAAATGTAATGAACATATCGAATGCAATAATCTTTTTAAGCGAAGTGAAAAAATCAGCCGCACTGTTTTGGTGCTTTTTCAAAGAGGGGGTAATGTCTAAATGGAAAACTATATGAAGCTGGAGGTTCCGGCAAAAAGCTGCAATGAATCCTTTGTGCGTGCTACGGTTGGAGCGTTTTCGGTTCAGCTTGATATAAGCATTGAGGAGCTTTCGGATATAAAAACTGCTGTATCAGAGGCAGTTACCAATTCCATTGTCCATGGATATGAGAATATGAAGGGCATTGTGAAAATAGTTTGTCGGGTTATTGAAAATATGATGGAGATTGAAATAACCGATTATGGAAAGGGAATAGAGGACATAGGACAAGCTATGCAGCCGCTTTTCACCACTCAGCCGGACTCGGAGAGAAGCGGCATGGGGTTTACCGTTATGGAAACTTTTATGGATGAGCTAAGCGTCAGGTCTACTGTGGGTGAAGGTACTGTGGTTACAATGAAAAAGAAAATAAGAGGTTAATGCGGTGCAGACAAAAAAATATAATGAAAATATTGATAGCCTGATTGAAAAAGCAAAAAATGGTGATTTAGCTGCACGGAACATAATTGTGGAAGAAAACATAGGACTTGTGAGGAGTGTACTTAAAAGGTTTTCAGGGAGAGGTCACGAAACGGAGGACCTTTTTCAGATAGGCTGTATTGGACTGATAAAGGCGATTGAAAAATTTGACCCAGGATTTGAAGTTAAGTTCTCGACATATGCTGTGCCTATGATAATAGGCGAGATAAAACGCTTCATAAGGGATGATGGAATAATCAAGGTAAGCCGCAGCCTCAAAGAACTTGCGCTTCGGGCGATAAGTGTTCAGGAGATAATGAGACGTGAAGAAAACCGTGAGCCTACGGTGAAAGAACTGGCAGAAAAACTTGAGGTCAGTGCAGAAGACCTTGCGGCAGCTCTCGAGGCAGGACTTAGGCCTGAATCAATTTATGTAGAGCCAAAGGAAGAGGGAAAAGAAGGCAAGGCACTTATCGAACGGCTTGAAAGCACAAAAAATTGTGAAAAAGAAATTGTGGACCGCATACTCATCGGGGAGCTTCTGGCAGATTTTGATGACAGGGAAAAAAAGATAATAATATACAGATATTTCAAACAGAAAACTCAGGCGCAGATTGCAACGCAGCTGGGAATTTCACAGGTTCAAGTTTCGCGGATTGAAAAGAAAGTGCTTTCCCTGATGCGTGAAAAAGTGAAGAGCGATGGATGAAAATTCCAAACAAATAAAGGCCTATACTCTTGACGGGACATTCAAATTATGTTAGAATAATATGAAACTTTTGATGACTTTAGAAAGTTTAATGACATTATGAGGTGCAGTATGAGGTATAAGGCTTACGTTGCTACCTATGCGGGTGAATCCCAGGAAGCGAACAAAGACAACTATTTTTTGAACGGCATTTGTAGAGAAGGCATACAAGAACTGACTTGTTTTACTGAAAATAAGAATTTCAGAAGCCGAAATCTTTATGCCCTTGCCAGCGGAACAAAAAATGCTGTGAAGGGAGAAGAAGCGGCATATCTTTCTCTTGATGTCTTGAAAGGGTTTTATGGTGCGGATTTCAGAAAAGAAAGCCGGACCTATTTTGGGTTTGCCAATTCTGCGGTTAAAAGCCTCATTTTTGAAAAAAAACAGGATGAGTTTGAAGTTGATATTTCAATTATTTATATAGGAAATGATGTGGCTACGGTCTACAATATGGGTGATGTCCCTGTCTTTTATTTTAAAGATGGCTCCCTTGAAAAACTTTCTGGGGAAGTACCGAAGTTTGTTGAAGATGAGAAAATCTTTCGCGATGATGAGGGAGAGTGGCAGGCTGTTATCGAAAAAAAAGAAACCATTCCGTATATAGGATTTGGCGGTGAAGGCGAAGCAGTTCCATATACATCTGATTCTATAAGGCTTAAGAGTAACGGGATTTTTCTTATGTGCAGTAAGCTGGTTATGGATGTTCTTGATGAGAATGAAATGATTGGCGTGCTGAAAGATAAAAAAATAAAAACCAGAGACAAAGCTGGAAAGATAGTAGAATTAGCCGCCCAAAAAGAGCCTAGTGGAAACTATACAGCAGAGATCATAGAAACAAAAAGGGGCCTTGCAGTTGGCAGTGATGATGCTTATTCACTTGTTAGATGGCTGGCGGTCGTTGCGTCGTGCGTATTTTTTTCACTCTCGTTTACTTTTGTTGCTGATAATATAGGTGCGATGATAAACGGTATAAAGACTTTTGTAAGTGAAAATATGCCAGCTGGGGAAGTGATTGATTCTCCGGTGTGGATCCCAAAGGTTGCCCAAGAAGAACCTGAAAAGGAAAAAGTTGAGGAAAAAGGCGAACAAAAAGGATTAGAGAAAAAAAGTCCTCAGGTAAATAAGCCTGCACCGTCATCAAAACCCTCAAACAATACACCTGACGATCAATCTTCATCCACAAAGAAACCAGTTGAGAGCACAAATAAGGATGTTCCGGTTCAAAAAGAAATGAATACAGGTGTTGAACTTCCAATAGATTTCAATTAACAGAAAACACATCATTTTTGGATATTAAAAGTGATGTGTTTTCGTTTTCAGGCGCTGTTGACACTAAGTTTCAAATATGTTAAAATATTGGAAATAGAGAGTTGGTGTGATGTGAGCTATAAATTTTTTGAGAACAGGACTTGCGAGTTTTATCCGTGTCACAAATCAGAAAGAATAAACTGTCTCTTTTGTTTTTGCCCTCTTTACAAGACTGAATGCGGAGGGAATTTTGAAGTGATTATGGGGAAAAACGGTGAAAAAATAAAAGATTGCAGTGGATGTCTTGTTCCTCATGGCGAAAAAGGTTATGAATATGTGATAGAAAAGCTGAAAGCAGCACAAACTGAAACAAAAGGGTGAAAAGTGATGGACGCAAAGCAAGAGATTTTTGAATTGAGAAAAATAATTGAAAAGCATAACTACAACTACTATGTTATGGACAACCCCACAATTTCAGACTTTGATTATGATGCGCTGATGCAAAGACTTATAAAACTGGAAGAGGAAAACCCTGAATTTGCGGACGAAAACTCCCCAACCAAGCGTGTTGGTGGTGCTGTGCTCAGTGGATTTGGCGAGGTTTTGCACAATGTCCTCATGCAGAGCCTTGGTGATGTTTTTTCCTATGATGAACTTATGGAGTTTGACCAAAGGGTTATTCAGGGGCTGGATGGCGAAAAACCTCAGTATGTGGTTGAAATGAAGATTGACGGGCTTTCGGTTTCCCTTGAGTATGAAAACGGCCGTTTTGTTCGGGGCGCAACACGCGGTGACGGCAGTATTGGCGAGGACATAACAGAAAATTTAAAAACGGTGAAATCCATACCACTCAAAATTGACTGCGATGCTAAGCGTTTGGTTGTCAGGGGTGAAGTGTATATGTCACGGAAGACCTTTGAAGAGGTAAATGCAGAAAAGCGTTCTTTGGGTGAAGCCCTTTTTGCAAATCCAAGAAATGCGGCAGCTGGGTCACTTCGTCAGCTCGACAGCAAAATCACTGCAAAGCGAAAGCTTGATATTTTTATATTTAACATACAAGAGAACTCAGATGACAGAGTTTCATCACATACCCAGGGTCTTGCTTGGCTTGATGAAATGGGATTTCGAACAAGCCCTGTGAGGGCTGTTTGCCAGAATATGGACGAGGCATATCTTGAAATTCTAAAAATTGGTGAAAGGCGAAAGGATTTGCCTTTTGATATTGACGGGGCTGTGGTCAAGGTGGAAAGCCTCAGTCAGCGTGAAATCCTTGGCTCTACATCAAAGGTGCCCAAATGGGCGATTGCGTACAAATTCCCTGCAGAGCAACAGGAGACCACGGTGGAGGATATAATTGTTCAGGTGGGCAGAACAGGGGTTATTACACCCAATGCTGTTCTTACTCCGGTGAAGATTGCGGGGTCCACTGTGAGCCGTGCTACACTTCATAATGAAGATTTTATTTTAGCAAAGGGATTGAAAATTGGCGACCGTGTACTTGTCCAAAAGGCTGGGGACATTATTCCAGAGGTCGTGTCTGTGCTTAAAGAGAAACGAACAGGGGACGAAAAAGAATTCAAAATGCCAACACACTGCCCTGCTTGCGGTGAAGAGCTTTTTCGCGAGGAGGGGGAAGCTGCGCTTAGGTGCACAAGCACGAATTGTCCTGCACAAAGAATACGCAGTATAATACATTTTGCGTCAAGAGGTGCTATGGACATTGAGGGGCTTGGTGATGCTGTGGTTGAACAACTGGTAAACGAAGGACTTATAAAGACCTCGGCAGATTTATTTTATCTCAAAAAAGATGAGCTTGTAAAGCTTGAACGTTTTGCTGAAAAATCTGCACAGAATTTGATTGATGCCATCGAAAAGGCAAAGGAGAATCCACTTGATAAACTTTTGTGCGGGCTTGGAATACGTCTTATCGGGGCAAAGGGTGCAAAAGCCGTAGCTGCCCACTTTGGAAGTATCGAAAACATTATGAATGCTAAGATAGACGAGGTGCTTCTGATTGATGATGTTGGCGAAAAAATGGCAGAAAGCTTAGTTCATTATTTTGCAGAACCTGAGACAAAGGAACTTGTCGAAAGGATGAAAAACGCCGGAGTAAATATGATGGCAGAGGAAAAAATTTCAGGAGGTGTCCTTGAGGGAAAAACCTTTGTTCTTACGGGTACTCTTCCAACCCTTAAACGACCCGAAGCACAGAAAATCATTGAAGATAACGGCGGAAAAGTGTCAGGCTCGGTGTCGAAAAAGACGGACTTTGTTGTTGCCGGGGAAGAAGCAGGAAGCAAACTGACAAAAGCCGAAAGCCTTGGGATTAAAATAATAACAGAAGAAGAACTTCTTGGTATGATTTAAAAGAAAAACCACTCATCTTTGAATGAGTGGTTTTTTAATAGTTACTTTTGGGGAAAGGGAAGCTTTTGATTGCTTACCCCGCAAATATAATTCATATCAACATGGTAATATTTTGCTAAGATTATAACACTTTCAAGAGGAATTCTTATTCTTCGATTTTCATAATCCGAATATGTTTTTTGACCTACGTTTAAAAGAGCAGCTATCTGCGATTGATTTTTGTCGTTGTCCTCGCGCAGCTCACGTATTCTTTCAGCTACATCCATAAGATCGCCCCTTTCTTTTTAAAATCATAACATAGAGTGTATACCACTATTGACTTTTAGAGCTATATACTCTAAAATGTTATATAATAAAAGGTTTTTATGAAAGGAAATAGTTGCAATGATCATAGATATAACTGGCGTTGAATTGACACCTGGAAATTGTGGGATTGATTGTCTTGGAAATGGAGAGCATATGGATACAGAGGGAAATATTATTGAATGTTGTTGTGATGAGTGTGATTATTTAATGTGCTGTTTAGAAAGTCACGATGATAGTGACTGTAAAAAATGTATTTATGAAGTTTGTCCTCGCTTTGAAAGATGAAAAAACCTTGGGAAATAGTATTGTTTTTATTGACAACAAAGCGGTATTGGGTATATAATGTTTTATTATATTTAGTTTTCTGGAATTTAAAGGAAGATAATAATGATTTTTGATAATATTTTGGAAGCAATGGGGGATACTCCTATTATAAGGCTTTCGCATATGGCACCACCAGATGGGGCAGAAATTCTTGTGAAGTTT
>JAZNNB010000032.1:0-14228 GCA_045580025.1 Clostridia bacterium | reverse complement strand
ATCCTGCAGCGTAATCCATCTATTAAATTTCAAGTGGCTTCTTTTGGAGGTCTGTTTGCTATACCCATTTTTACATTGCTAAAAGAATTTAAAAAATTTTTAAAAATATATTGACATTTCATAGTTAGTCTTCGTAGACTTACGCCATCTTCTGTGGTATGTTTGTGTTGGCGAAAGGTAAATACAAATTTAGGAGATGGAATTTTATGAAGAAGAAAGTATTATGTACGGCAATGGCAGTAGGCTTACTGCTAACACAAACAGCATCGGCGGCACCTTGGCAATGGCATCGGAATGAACTAATATACGATAGCGAAATTGGATTCATAGGAAATGTAACCTTGCAATTCGCATCGGACGGCGGTAGCTTTATTAGGCCAATAACCAAAAGATATGGCGAGAGCATCAGCCTTGAAAGCTACATCCCTACAAAATATGGCTACACATTCGCCGGATGGTTCACCGATCCGAGAACAAAGCAGAATCAGGTAACAACATTCAGGTTTGCAATGCCTGATGTTCTATATGCGAAATGGGAACCTAACCCGCAGGAGCCTGTAAATCCAAAAGATGAAATTATGTCAAAGGATACCTGTTATCTCACAGACGAGGAAACAAAAACACGAAATGAAATTATAGAAGAAAAAAATAAGAACTACATAGATGGATTTGGGTATGTTGCACCTGCTAAAACCAAAGCAATAATAGTAGACTCAGACGGCAACATAAATAAAATGGTCGGCGCAATGGAATAGGACATATTAACCGCATAAAACGAAAGTAGAAACGCAGGCGGGGAGTTAACCCACCTGCAAATTGTTTCCGCGAAAATAACGGCTTTTTGAGGGGATTTTGGCAAAGAAAAAGAGCACCATAATCAGGTGCTCTGTGGCGGAGCGGGTGGGATTCGAACCCACGTGCCTGACGGCAACACGATTTCGAGTCGCGCTCGTTATGACCACTTCGATACCGCTCCGTGTATATTTAAACTCGATTTTTGAGTTTAAAGCAAATATTAAGTTTTATTAGAAATCTCATTAGAAAAGATTTTTTGTTTTGTCAGCACCGATTGCTGTAAACCGCACCGTTACGGCGTTTGCGGAGATTTGCGTTCCAACAAATTCAAAATTATTTGATGGATTTCGAGTCACTTAGCCTCAGCGCCCCAAAAAGTTTTAATATGTAAAAACGCAAATCAAGGCAAAACAAACTATGCATAATGGGGGCTGAAGCCCCCATACTTTTATTCTGTGAATTTTCTTGTAGAGCTGTAGCTTTGAAGAATTGAAATGTTGTCAAGAGCGCGGCCTGTACCAAGAGCTACACAAGATTCTGCATCGTCTGCAACAATGGTGCGGATACCCGTCTCGGACTCGATAAGCTTGTCCATACCATAAACCAAAGCGCCGCCGCCGGTGAGGATGATGCCGTGCATACTGATGTCGGCAACAAGTTCGGGCGGAGTCTTTTCAAGAACTGCCTTTACTGCTTCAACAATAGTCGCTGAAGTTTCAGTAAGGGCATCAAGAATTTCAAGGGATGAAATGGTAACTGTCTTGGGGAGACCTGAAACCAGACTTCTGCCTCGAACATCCATGGTGAGATTTTCTTCACGGCGATAAACACAGCCGATTTTTATTTTGAGTTCTTCGGCTGTTCTTTCACCAATCAAAATATTGTATTTCTTGCGGATATATCTTACGATAGCTTCGTTGAATTTGTCGCCTGCAACCTTGATTGACTGGCTGGCAACAATTCCGCCCAAAGAGATAACAGCAACGTCGCTTGTTCCGCCGCCCATATCAACAATCATAGAGCCATAGGGCTGGGAAATGTCAATGCCAACACCGATAGCAGCAGCAAGAGGCTCTTCGATGAGGTGAACCTTGCTTGCACCTGCCTGAATTCCTGCGTCAATAACGGCGCGTTCTTCAACCTCAGTAACACCGCTGGGCACACAAATAATAACGCGGGGCTTGAAAATGCTGCGTTTTGTCACCTTTCCCAAGAAGTATTTAATCATTCTTTCGGTAGTGTTGTAATCCGAAATTACACCGTCACGAAGGGGACGGATAGCCACAATGTTTCCGGGAGTTCTGCCCAGCATTTTCTGAGCTTCTTCACCCACTGCATAAAGCTTGTTTGTATTTTTGTCAACAGCAACAACAGACGGCTCCTTGGCAACAATGCCCTTGCCTTTGATATAAACCAAAACTGATGCTGTACCCAGGTCGATACCTATATCCTGTCCGAACATAATTTAATCACCTTACCTTGTAATTTATCTGTGTTAAATAGGTCAAAATCCGCAAGGGGAAAATTCACGCGGATGCATAAACTTAAAGTCAGTATCTAATATAATATACCATTTAAAGAAAAATGTCAATACAAAACCAAAGAAAACCCCAAGGGATGATACATCAAAAAACGACAAAAGCTTTGCCCTGAAAAAATTACCATAAAAGAGAAATGAAAAGAACTTTAATTGCTATATTTTTAACAATATTTCAAAAAATATTATATTTTAATAAAAAAATCTTAAAACGCTCTTGTAAAGTGGTGCCCATTTGTGTTAAAATGTTATCAAATGTATTTTTCAAAAGAAAAAAGCAAATTCAGGTCGTCTGTACAAAATTCATTCTTGACAGACAGGGGCTAACGGCCCAGCGGAAAGGAGTAAAAAATGATTTATTCTTCAGAAGTAGAAAGAATGTGCGTTGTTAAAAAAGGCGCAAATCACGGTCCGGCACCCATCCCGGAAGAAGGCAAATGGGTAAAATCAAAGGAAATTAAAGATATTTCAGGTCTTACACACGGTGTTGGCTGGTGTGCGCCTCAGCAGGGCGCTTGCAAGCTCACACTTAACGTAAAAGACGGTATCATTCAGGAGGCTCTTGTTGAAACTCTGGGCTGCAGCGGCATGACACATTCTGCTGCTATGGCATCAGAAATTCTTCCCCGGACGACAATACTTGAAGCTCTCAACACAGACCTTGTTTGTGACGCTATCAACACAGCTATGCGCGAGCTCTTCCTCCAGATTGTTTACGGAAGAACACAGACAGCTTTCTCAGAGGGCGGACTTCCCATCGGTGCAGGTCTTGAGGACCTTGGTAAAGGTCTTCGCAGCCAGGTTGGTACTATGTACGGAACACTTGAGAAGGGTTCAAGATACCTTGAAATGGCAGAGGGTTATGTTACAAAGATTGCTCTTGATGCGGACGATGAAATCATCGGTTATGAATTTGTTCACATGGGCAAGATGATGGATATGATAAAGGGCGGTATGGATGCTAACGAAGCTATGAAAAAGGCTATGGGCACATACGGAAGAGTTTCGGATGCAGTCAAGATGATTGACCCCAGACACGAATAAGGAGGTATTAACAAATGGCTTTATTTGAAAGTTATGAAAGAAGAATTGATACAATAAACAAAGTTTTAAACGCAAACGGCATTGCATCTATTGATGAAGCAAAGGCTATCTGTGATAAAAAGGGCATTGACCCATACGCAATCGTTAAGGGAATTCAGCCGATTGCTTTTGAAAATGCAGGTTGGGCTTATGTTGTTGGTGCGGCTCTTGCTATCAAGAGAGGCGTAAAGACAGCTGCTGAAGCTGCAAAGGTTATCGGCGAAGGTCTTCAGGCTTTCTGTATTCCAGGCAGCGTTGCTGACGACAGAAAAGTTGGTCTTGGTCACGGAAATCTTGGCGCTATGCTACTCAGCGAAGATACAAAGTGCTTTGCTTTCCTTGCAGGCCACGAATCTTTCGCAGCAGCAGAGGGCGCTATTGGTATCGCACGCAGTGCAAACAAAGTTCGTAAAGAGCCCCTCCGTGTTATTCTTAATGGTCTTGGAAAGGACGCTGCGCTTATTATTTCAAGAATCAATGGCTTCACATATGTTCAGACAGAATTTGATTATGCAACAGGCGAAGTAAAAATCGTTCGTGAAAAGGCATATTCAAACGGCGAAAGAGCAAAGGTGCGTTGCTATGGCTCTGACGATGTTCGTGAAGGCGTTGCAATCATGCATCTTGAGGGCGTTGACGTTTCTATTACAGGAAACTCCACAAACCCAACAAGATTTCAGCATCCTGTTGCAGGAACATACAAGAAAGAATGTATCGAACAGGGCAAGAAATATTTCTCTGTTGCATCAGGCGGCGGTACAGGACGTACTCTTCATCCTGATAACATGGCGGCAGGTCCTGCTTCATACGGTATGACAGATACAATGGGCCGTATGCACAGTGATGCTCAGTTTGCAGGTTCTTCTTCAGTTCCCGCTCACGTTGAGATGATGGGACTTTTAGGCGCAGGTAACAACCCCATGGTTGGTATGACTGTTGCTGTGGCTGTTGCTATTGAAGAAGCAATGAATAAATAATTGTTTTGGTTATAATAAAACCGGTGGCGAAATGCCACCGGTTTTTTTAGTTATAAAATTGCTTATTTTTTTGGGACTGGCTGTCCCAAACCCTGCAAGCCGCGTTTTCGTATCGGACATCTGTATGTTCTTCAAGGGGAAATGTTCCCCTTGAACCCCTTTTCTGCTGTCAAAGTCTCGGCAGATGTAACTGTTCAGCTTTTCTTGTTTTGCTGACGCTCGGAAGTTCAATATATATTGAACGCACTCGCTAAAAACAGCAGACGAAAAAGGGAACTGATGTCTGCTGTTTTTCACTTCATTCAAAAATATTCACAAACATCTGCATCTCAACCTTCACTAAAAGCGGCTTTTTTCTTCGGGTCGGTCTCTGTGGGGTTTTAAGACCCTCGAGGAATACCAATGTCTATATTCCGCTTTAAGCGAGGGATGATTGCGGAGTGTTTGCGAGGCTCATCGAGGGCAGTGAAAAATGGCGTGCAATCAATTTCCGCTGCGGGCACGCCGTTTTAGTGAGCGCGAACAATAAGTTTGTTCTTCCGAACGGCACAGCCTGAAGACGTGCCGAGCAATTACACACCGCTGAGACCAGTCGCAGCGGAATGGGGGTGCAAGGGGCACTCCCCTTGAGAATTAAAGTTTCTTTGGATTGTCAGTACGCCCTAAAATATAATCGGTACTGACCTTGTAAAAATCTGCAAGGGTAACAAGATGATGAATGGGAAGTTCATTCAATCCGTTTTCATAACGCGAGTAAACTTGCTGAGTTGTATTGAGTATATCAGCAATATCCTTTTGTTTAAGATCACTATCTTCACGAAGGTCACGTAATCTTTCGTAGTATAATTTCATTTTTATCACCACAAAAAGTTTATCATACACCTAAAAAGATGTGTTGACTGTATGCCACATCTGGTGTATAATGATAGTGTTAACAAAAATGAAAGGGAGTATATATATGACAATAAAAACTGAACTTATAAAAAGTTATATTGCCGATGTGGTGTGTAGTCAGCTTATGGATTTCGAAATTGATGAAAACAAAATTGCGGACACAAAAGCGGTGGAGATACTTGGGGAGATACAGGAAATATTGAAAAATGGGGAAGAAGACGATTTTTTGATAGTTGATGAGATTGTTTCATTATTCATCCGCCACAATATTGATACGGGCGGATGTCATGATTTTTAGAAATTATATCAGCTTGACTAAGCTTTGAAAATATGGTATAATACGGCTCGTAGCAAGAGAAACGGCGGCGGTTGTTTCTGACACCTCGTGAAAAGGGGGTGCCTGCATGGGAGAAATAATTTCTTTTACTTTATTGGTGATGATAATTATCCTTTACATAAAGAAGTAACCGCCACTTCTGCCAAAGTGACGGTTTGATAAAATAAGCTATAAACTTTTGCAGAAACAACTAAAGCCGTTGTCTCTTGCTATGTTTATGTTAGCATATTTGGATCAGTCTGTCAAGATCTAAATTAGAATTTGATTCAATGCAAGTTTAAAAACGGTTCCCTCTTGTTTTTTTTCGGGGGTTGTGTTAAAATATAGAAGAAGATTTTGACACTTTCCAAAAAGGGGGGCACAATATGTCAAACAAGATAATTACTATTAGCCGTGAATTTGGAAGCGGAGGAAGAACTGTTGCAAAAGAGCTTTCAAAAAAGCTTGGGATACCCTGCTATGACCAGGAGATTATTGAACAGCTTTCCGAAAAAAGCGGACTTGCTAAAGAGTTCATAAAAGAACGTGGCGAATATACCACCGGCGGAAACTGGTTTACCAATGCTCTGTCAAGCAACAACTATGGCGGGTCAATTCAGGATAAGCTGTGGTTGCTGCAGCGAAAGTTGATTTTGGAGCTTGCGGAAAAAGGACCTTGCATTTTTGTGGGAAGATGTGCCGATTACATATTGAAGGATAGGGCGGACTGCCTTAAAGTCTTTATCCATGCGGATATGGAAAAACGAATTGAAAGAATTGTCACTCATTATGGTGAGAGAAGTGACGCCCCCGAAAAGAGACTTCGGGACAAGGATAAACGCAGAAAGGCGTATTATCAGCTTTATACCGATTCAGAATGGGGAGTTGCTCAGCATTATGATATATCATTAAACAGCGGAAAGCTGGGAACCTCCAAATGTGTTGAAATCATCGCCGACCTTTATAATGAATAAATAATCACCCCCCCATGGCACGCCACGGGGGGTTTTGCGCGCCTGCAGGTTTTGGCGGAAAGTAACTGCCAAGGGCATCTTCGTTCGGCGTCGTTCGGAAAAACAAACCTATTGTTTGCCTCACTTCGTCACAACTATCCTCTTTATCCGCCTTGCTCTCTGCAAGGCTTTGCTTTCGGGACAGTTGTTCCTCTTCCCACAAAGCGATGGATTTGTGGGAGCGCTATAAATGTGCCCGCAGCGGAAATGGATTGCACGCCCTTTTTCACCTCGCTTGATGACCTTGGCGAGCATTCCACAAAAAACCTTTGTCTAAAGCGCGCTTTTTTGGTCCGTCTTTGAGGGCTTATTAAAAGCGGTCAAAATCCTAACCGCTTTTATCTATATTTTATATAGGAAAGAATTAACATTGCCGTCCAGATAAGTCCGAGATAACCAAAGGCGCTGTAAAGATTTGCAACAAGAGTTGAAAAACCAAGGGTTGCGAAGGGGATGGCCGAAAGGCACAACAGCATGGCAAAAATTATGCGGTGTGAGTGCTTTTTGAAATGGAAACTTGAAAGAACTCCAAAACCGTGGGAAACAGCGGTGGTGCAAAGAGCCATAAGAAGAACAATGGAATAAAGGAGCTTGAGAGTTTCGCCGTTTTTTTCGGCAAGGTGAAGCAGGGGCATTTCGGAGAGAAGAAGTTCGTCAAAGAAAAAATTCATCGAGAGCCATGCGATGAATATCACTGCCCCCAAAGCCGAGGCACTTATAACCGATGCAGATTTCAGCTGCGATTTCTTTGCGTTTTGGGCAAGGGGGACAAGCACCGCCCCTGCAGTGATGGTGTTGTAGCTTACATAACACAGTGCTGACACAAGAGGGTTTCGGTATAGTTTTGAAAATCCCGAAAAAGTGGGGGTCACATCAAAAAGCAGCGATGAAAGCGCGACATAGAGCATCCCAACAAGCATAATTGGAACAAGCACCGAATTGAAAGCTACCAGCCCTTTTATGTCAAAGCAGAAAACCGTGAAACAGCAAAGGGCAAGAAAGAAATATCCATACAAAGGGGGCAGGGAGAGGGTTTCCTTTGCCAATGCTCCGCAGGCGGACATCATAACAAAAAAACCGCAAAACATAAAGGCGAGCATAAAGAAGTTTATGAGGGGAGAAAGGCGTCCTGAAATGCAAGAAACAAACCCTTTGAAATCAGGAATGGATTTTTGGGCAGAAAAATCAAGAATCATATATGCTACTGCGCCAAAGCTTATGGTTGCGATGGCAATTCCCGTATAATCAGTCTGAGAGGGAATGCAGAAATATTCAAAAATTTCTCTTCCTGAGGCAAAGCCTGCACCGATTACCAGCCCGATAAAAACAAATGAAATGGCAAAAATCTTTTTCATAAAGCCTCCGTTTGTGGTGGTAAATTATGTTTTTCTACTATATATAGTGGGAATGAGGACATAAAATTACTTTAAGAAAAAAATGTGAAAAAAATCATTGACAAGGTGGCGCTTTTGTGGTATTATATTTCTACCTCTGAAAAGGGGCTTTATTTGTGTTGTGAAAAAACGTAAGTCAAAACAGCACTAATTTCTAAATTCGAAAAGCTGATTTTGGCTTCGAGGTTTTGTATAATACGGAAAGGGTGAAAAAAATGAGAGTAAAAATCACATTGGCTTGCACAGAGTGCAAACAGAGAAACTATGACACTATGAAGAACAAGAAGAATGATCCTGACAGACTTGAAATGAACAAGTACTGCAGATTCTGCAAGAAGCACACACTTCATAAGGAAACAAAGTAAATTTTCGAAAGTAAGAGGTAAATTGAAATGGATAAAAAGCCTAATTTATTCGCAAGAATAAAAGATTGGTTTATTGATATGAAGGCTGAATTCAAAAGAGTTGTATGGCCGTCATTTTCAAAAGTTAAGAAGAACACACTGACAGTTATCCTTTTTGTTTTGGTTGTCGGCATTGTTATTTGGCTTTTGGACTGGCTGTTCGGCTTGGGAATGGCTTTGTTAATCAACAGATAACCAAAGAGAAGGGAGCGTCGCTCAGATTATGTCTAATGAGGCAAAATGGTATGTTGCTCACACCTACTCAGGTTATGAAAACAAGGTAAAAGCTGACATTGAAAAAACCATCGAAAATCGAAATATGCAGGATATAATTCAAGAAGTCTGCGTTCCGATGGAAGAGGTTGTTGAAATCAAGGACGACAAAAAGAAAACCGTTATGCGCAAGATTTTCCCCGGTTATGTCATTGTGAAAATGATTATGACCGACGAAAGCTGGTATATTGTCAGAAACTGCCGCGGTGTTACTGGCTTTGTCGGCCCCGGCTCAAAACCTGTTCCCCTTACCGATGAGGAAATTGCAAACATCGGGCTTGAAAAGAAGACTGTCAATATCGGATTCAATGTCGGTGACAATATCCGTGTTAAATACGGTCCCCTTGAAGGCTTTGTTGGAGTTATTACCGCAATCGTTATGGACAAACAGAAAATAAAAGCCACAATTTCAATGTTTGGCAGAGATACCGACGTTGAGCTTGAGTTCAATCAGGTAGAAGCATTAAGTTAGTTACCCACACGGCTTATGCCGTATTTATATATCCGAAAGTTCTTCGGATAGTGGGAGGGACGGAAAAAAGTTTCCGCACCCGATATTACCACGTTTGTGAAAGGGAGGTGTCATAGAAATGGCGCAAAAAATTACAGGTTACATCAAATTACAGATTGAGGCAGGAAAGGCTACACCGGCTCCTCCGGTTGGTCCCGCACTTGGTCAGCACGGTGTGAACATCATGGACTTCTGTAAACAGTTCAACGAAAAAACAGCTAAGGATGCAGGTCTTGTTATCCCTGTTGTTATCACTGTTTATCAGGACAGATCATTCTCGTTCATTACCAAAACTCCGCCTGCTGCAGTTCTTATCAAAAAGGCTTGCAAAATTCAGAGCGGAAGCGGTGTGCCCAACAAGACAAAGGTTGCTCAGCTTTCAAAGGCAGATCTTCAGGCTATCGCAGAGCAGAAAATGCCTGACCTTAATGCAGCATCAGTTGAAGCTGCTATGTCAATGATTGCAGGTACAGCACGTTCTATGGGTGTTACTGTAGAAGACTAGTTTTCGGGATTAGTCAATCGAAATCACGTGGGAGGAATATGCAAGAACATATTCTGCGGAACCACAATAGGAGGAAATTTTAAAATGAAGAAAGGTAAGAAATATCAAGACAGCGTTAAGCTTATTGAAAAAGGCAAGCTCTATGACACAGCTGAAGCTTTGGAACTTGTTTGCCAGACAGCAAAAGCTAAGTTTGACGAAACTGTTGAGATACACGTAAAACTTGGTGTTGACTCTCGTCACGCTGACCAGCAGGTTAGAGGTGCGGTTGTTCTTCCCAACGGTACAGGTAAAGACGTTAAGGTTCTTGTTTTTGCTCGTGAGGGCAAAGCTGATGAAGCAAAGGCTGCAGGTGCAGACTTTGTTGGTGCAGAGGACCTTGTTCAGAAAATCCAGTCTGAAAACTGGTTCGATTTTGATGTTGTTGTTGCAACCCCTGATATGATGGGTGTTGTCGGCAGAATCGGTAAGGTTCTTGGTCCTAAGGGACTTATGCCAAGCCCCAAAGCAGGTACAGTTACACCTGATGTAACACGTGCTGTTGCTGACATCAAGACAGGTAAGATTGAATACAGACTTGACAAAACAAACATCATTCACTGCCCCTTGGGCAAAGCATCTTTTGGAAAAGATAAGCTCGCTGAAAACTTCAACGCTCTTATGGGTGCTATCGTTAAGGCTAAACCGGCAGCAGCAAAAGGTCAGTACCTTAAGTCTGTTACCGTTGCATCAACAATGGGCCCTGGTATCAAAATCAATTCCAGCAAAATTGATGCTTAATTTTTAAAAAAGTTGTTGACAAAGGGCATTTTTTGTGATAGAATACCTTTGTTAATGAAATGAATTCCGCAGACAGCAGGTGGCATCGTGCCGTAAGTCCTGCCGAGGATTTTATCAAATTACAAATTTTGGTTTGTTGTTTGCATAACCCTCACTGTCTGTGAGGGTTTTTGTTTTGTTTCAAAATTAAAGAAGTGTGTTGGGGAGTTACCTGATGTATTTCTTTTAAGCAGTTACATTTCGAAAGGAGGAAACAAAATGCCAAGTGAAAAAGTTTTAGAGAGCAAAAAAGCCGTTGTTGCGGCATTGATTGAAAGAATGAAAGATGCTCAGGCAGGTGTTATCGCTGACTACCGTGGTCTCACTGTTGCTCAGGATACAGAGCTTCGTGCAAAACTCAGAGAAGCAGGTGTTGAATACACAATCGTAAAGAACACTCTTACACGTTTTGCAGCAAACGAAGTTGGACTTGAGGCGCTTGACCCTGTTCTTCACGGTCCTACTGCTCTTGCTACAAGCAGCACTGATGTTGTTGCTCCTGCAAAGGTTTTGGTTGAGTTTGCAAAGACAAACGAACAGCTGGAAATCAAAGCGGGTTTTGTTGACGGCAAGGTTATCGACGCAGATGAGGTTAAGGTTTATGCAAGTATTCCAAGCAAGGAAGTTCTCATTTCAAAGATGATGGGAAGCTTGCAGGCACCTATCGGAAGCCTCGTAAGAACTCTGGATGCTATCGCAAAACAGATGGAATCAGCAGAGTAATTATTTTAGAAATATTTAAAATCGGGAAAGTTAATTCCCAAATATAATTTATGGAGGATAAAAAAATGGCTGATATAGCAAAAATGATTGAAGATATCAAAACACTTACACTTGTAGAAATTAACGATTTGGTAAAGGCTCTTGAAGAAGAGTTTGGCGTTAGCGCTGCTGCTCCTGTTATGGTTGCTGGCGGTGCTGCTGCTGACGGTGCTGCTGCAGGCGCTGAGAAGTCAGAATTTGACGTAGTTCTTGCATCTGCTGGTGCTGAAAAGATTAAGGTTATCAAGGCTGTTCGTGAAATCACAGGTCTTGGTCTTGCTGAAGCAAAAGCTGCTGTTGATGGTGCTCCCACAACACTTAAAGAAGCTGTTTCTAAGGAAGACGCTGAAAAGTTCAAGGCTCAGCTCGAAGAAGTTGGCGCAACTGTTGAACTCAAATAATTGTAACTGCAATTTAAAAAAAGAGCCGCGCGCAGCGGCTCTTTTTTTGTGCCGGTTTGGAAATAAAAAATCACAGACAAAGGTTCAGCTCGAAATTTCGGGAACGACAAAATAGCGAAAATTGACTAAATGCACAAAAGATAAGCTGGTTTTTGTGCATAAAGGATGGATTAAAATGGATTTTTTGTGTTGACAAAAGTGTTTTAAAAGTATATAATATAAAGGAGTTTAAATGATAACTTGATACATATCGGCATTTGTTATGTGAATGCTGATGGTCGTATTTGAAATTAAAAACAACAAGCCATATGCAATTATGCAGATGAAAGGAGCAAAAACATGAATAAACTTATGGCACGCATTGTAGCAGTTGTTATGGCTATTGCAATGCTCGGAACGATTTCTTTTGCTGCTGGTTATAATGCTGACACTGGCAAGATCAATTCCGATATCACAGATGATCAAACAGATAATAATGAAACTTTATTGGTTTATGCTGCTGCAACTGCAGGTACTCCGTTTGCCAGTGGCGATGTTATCGTTGCTGTTAAGCAGGGGGCAGATGTTTCCGGAACTATCGCAGTGGATAAGAACAAGGTTGCTGAAGCAAAAGCTGCTGGCAAGAGTTATATCAATATTGCTCTTGGCGGAAAGGACGGTCTTGTTAAAATTTCTTCTGTCTTTCTCAGCGGCAATATTGAAATCGCATCTGTTAGTGTTGAGGATGAATACAAAGCTGAAGATGGAAAAATTTATACAAACGTTGCTTATGCGAAGTTTGAAATGCCTACAGACGGCAGGCTTGCTAAATGCGGTATCAGATTCGTAAGTAATGCAGTTGGCGCAAAGCCTATTGATGTTGAAAAAGTTTTTGATGTTCCTGTGGCAATAAAAGGAAAAGTTACATTTGAAGCATTGGTAGTGAGCGTACCTTACGAAACAATGATTGGCGATGAAATAATTGCTACTCCTTATTTTGTATATGCAAATTATGTTGACACCTTGGATTCTGATGCAAATCTTGATGCTTTGATAAATGAGTTTGAAAATAAAGACTATGCTGCATATGACACATATGTTAAGGCGTCACAAAACTGGTAAATAGGTTTATCAATTTAAAAACGAAAAGCAGAGCGAAAAGCTCTGCTTTTGTTTATATCCCCTTGTATGTGCGGGGGATTTATGGTGTCAATTTGGGCATAAAAAAGCTGGACAAAACGGGAAAATGACAGATAAAAAATTGCTGAAAAATTTATGGTTGAAAGAACGGTGAAAAATGACCAAATGCACAAAATTCGGGGTGGTTTTTTGTGCATAAAGGATGGAGATAAAATGGAAATTTTGTGTTGACAAAAGTGCGTTAAAGGTGTATAATTAAGAAGAGTTTAATAGTTAACTGGATGCATATCGCCATTTCTTTGGGATTGTGGAGTGTCGATAGGGTGTTCGTGACTTAAAAACAACAAACCAAAACGTGAGCACATATATGCTCACAACTTTTGAAAGGAGAATTTATATGAAAAAACTAACAATGAGAATTGTTGCAGTTCTTATGACTGTTGCAATGCTCGGAACAGTTTCCTTTGCTGCTGCTGCAGAACCAGCGGTATATGATGAAGGAGACAATCTTCTTTACTACAATGCTGGTACTACTGCAAACCCAGACGGCATTACATCAAGTGGCAATACCAGAAATGACTCTGTTGTTCCTGGCGGTACAGGCAGAGGTATCGGTGGCTCTGGCGGCGGAGCTGTATACATAACAGTTCCTGTTTCTGCTGCAATAGGCGACGCTACAGCATACACCGTTCAGTTCAAGGCAATGATTGTTGACAATGTATATGATGGACAGAACGATATCTATGTTCCTGCACCTGGTGGCGTGTCTGTAAAAGTTGATCTTGGTGATATGATCCCTGCGGGAACGGTTGAATTGTATAAATGGTATGATTGCGTTGTTGAAATAAACGGCTCAAACGTTACAGGGTATACAAAGCTTGAAACTTCATCAGAATGGGTAACAGCTATAACTGAATCAGCAGCTGCTACTGAAATGAAAACAGGCGGACAGCAAGTTCTCTTGGAATCAATCTATGTTTTCCAGAAGATTGAAGAAGGCGTAAAAGCAATCAACGCTGCAGAAGATGTAGCATCTTTGGAAGCTGCTTATGAAGCAGTTGACGGCCTTGATATGACAGGCGCTGACAATGCATTCTATACATACTTGCTTGGCAGAGAATATGTCACAGTAGCAGAAGTTAAGAGCACAATCCCCGGCGAATTGAGTGCATATCTTGCTGGTTGTGCTGAAGAAGATATTCTTTACTATAATGCAGTAAAACTTTTAAATCCTGCAGGCATTACAACAAGTGGTACATTCAGAACTGACTCTGTTGTTCCTGACGGTACAGGCAGAGGTCTTGCTGCAAACGGTGGTGGTGCTCCTTACTTGACAATTCCTACTGCTGCTGCAATAGGCGACGCTCAGGCGTATGGTGTTCAGTTCAAGGTAAATCCGCTCGAAGCGAACTCTCAGAACAATGT
>JAZNNB010000031.1:0-16381 GCA_045580025.1 Clostridia bacterium | reverse complement strand
CGAAGTTAAAGATGTTGAAGCTATCGTTTCTGATGCACTTGGCAAAGACCAGAAAGCATCTTCTGTTCAAAAATCTGAAAACAGCGAAGCTATCATAAAGTTCGGTTATGACAACGCTCTCAAGACAGACGACGAAAGAGCTGCCTTTGGCGAAGAAAAAGTTGCAGCAATCGAAACTGCACTCACAGAAAAATACGGTGAAATTGAAATCAAGAACAAAGACGTGGTTTCGCCTTCAACTGGTAAAGAGCTTGCAAGAAGCGCAATCTGGATGTCAATTTTTGCTGCTCTCGCAATTCTTATCTACATCACATTCAGATTTGAATTTGTTTCAGGTGTTTGTGCTGTTATCGCTCTTGTTCACGATATTCTTATTCTTTGCGGTATTTATTCAATCGCAAGAATTGCCATTGATACAACATTTATCGCAGCTATTCTTACCGTTCTTGGTTATTCTATCAATGCTACAATCGTTATCTTTGACAGAATTCGCGAAAACACACGTCACGCTAAAAAGCAAACCTATTCAGAAATTGCAAACACAGGTATAAACCAGACACTCAGCCGTTCAATCAATACAACAATTACCACACTTCTTACAATCGGTATGGTTTACATCCTTGGCGTTACATCAATCAAAGAATTTGCACTTCCCATTATTATCGGTATCGTTATCGGTACTTACTCATCAATCTGCATTGCGGGTAATGTATGGGCTACTTGGAAAGATTCCGCTGTTAAGGCAAAAGCAAATAAATAATTTTCAAAAGCAAAACGGAGAGGAAAATTCCTCTCCGTTTTTTTTGTTATCTTGTCATATAGTTATAAAGCATCACCGCGGCTTCTGCCCGTGTTATATTATCCTGTGGCCTTAGCTTTCCACCGTTACCAGAGATTATATTCATACCAGTAAGTATTGCCGCATACCCCGTTTTTTCTCGCGCCAAAAGGTTTTTATCCGCATACTCAACTTTAAATATCTCGCTAATCTTTGCTATCTTTTCAAGACCCTCAAGTCTTATCATAAAGACAAATGCATCCTCACGTTTAACCAGACTTTCATTATCTTTTTCACTTTCAGAAAGTATTCCTTCATCAATAAGTATTCTATAAAGCTCTTCTGTGTCAAAATCAAGATAATTTTTGTGCCTTATTCCTGCAGCAAAGAGCTTCAGCAAATCCGATTGATTAATCACCTCATCTGGCGCAAACTTTTCACCCTCAAAACCGATTTGAACCTCTGCAAGCTTGTTTATTGCATCTTCTGCCCAGTGTCCTTTTATGTCAGAATATTCAAAATTTTCTGGTGCGTTGTATAGCCGATATTCTTCACCAGTAAAGGCGTCTATCTCCGTACTCTTGTTATTCACACCAAAGCATAATTTATACTTCCCATTGGTATTTACATATATTTTGTCAAGTTCCGAAAGCTCGAGTAGTTTGTTATGAGCACCTTCTGCATCAACAATTCCGTCGGTTTTTGGAAAGCTTTTCTCCTCATCGTAGCTCAAACTGTAATTTAAAATTTTATCTTTTTTTGCATCAAATCTTACAGAAACCCAATTATCAATATATCTTATACCATTTACATATCTGTCAAGTCTGTAATTCACTGCACTGTCATCTGTATCAAAGCTTTCCTCACGGAATTCATTATTCTTTGAGGATACCAATTTCAAAAAGCTTTCAATTTTGGTTTTAGCCCGACCTTTCTGCGTTTCACTAAGCTCTGTATTCTTTTCACCGTCAACAGGCAACCTCTGATAAAGATTTAGAATTTCTTTTGTTTTTCCGTCAATTGTGGCTCTTAAAAACTCATCTTGTTTTTCATTCTCATAGGCCAGATACAATTCATATCTGCCATTATTTTTTCTTATATCAAATGACGTTTGCTTTAACGAATTATCAAGTCCTACATAAGGTAACTTTTTAAGTATCTTATCTGCTTCTTCTTTAGATATAAGGTCTTCAAGCTTCGAAAGCTCATTCATCTCAGCCTCGGTAAACATCTCTTTTCTCAGCGTAGCATCCTCTGTGACTCCCATATTCAAAGCGTTCCCACCGCTTGCAAAAATCTCATCAAAGGTATCTTCGTTTGCCACTTCACCATTAGATGCCAGTATGTATCCTGCTTCATCATTTTTATATCTGTAAATTAAACCCGCCTTATCCTCTTCTTCGCCTTTCACTGCCCTATAATCTGCCTTGTAAATGAGTTCAATCGGAAAACTTTCCTTATATTTTTCTATGTAATCAAGTTTTTCATCAAAGTTATCCTCAAATTCCGCATCAAATTTAATACTTTGGCTCATATTTCTGACATATGCCACATCATCATAAACCGCAATCCTTATGTTAAGATGGTTGTCCTTTACTCTGGTGCCATTTTTCATTCGCTTGTATGTGAGATTGTAATTCGAATTTGATACATTCCACGAATCTTCATCAAACGTGAGACAGTCATTTGTATCACAAAAAGCCTCGGGAACGGTTTTCCTTATAAAATTATCGGCAAAATCAATAATATCTTTTTTTGATAGCACAGTAATCTTCTTGTCGGTTTTAAGTGTACTGTCAAAGGCATAATAATCAGTAATTCTCCCCTTGTTATCTGCAGTGATTTCCATGTGTGCATTTCCATCTTTGTCCTGCCACAAAAAAGTAAAGGTCTCCTTTTCATTCCTTGATGATGTGTAAGAGGAAAATTCCGTCAACTCTTTTGGAATCTGAATTTTTTCCTTCACCAGAACAAGTACATCCTCCACCTGCTTTGATGCTGCATTATCAGCAGATACCAAAATGCTTGGCACCAGCATTGCCAGAATAATTAAAAAACATAAGCCTCTTTTCATTAAAACCCATCCTTTCCTTTTTTATATAAATACTTTTCAAATTGCCAAAAAGTTGCATTTCAAATTTTTTTTACAATTATACTATATTTTTTTATTCCTTACAAGAAAATTTTCAAAAATACTTATCTAAAATAAATAAGAATTTATTGACAAATTTCATAATTTGCTGTATCATTTTATATAGAATAATTGTCACTTTTTATCAAATTTTGTGACAATTTCAAAGAAATGGAGGATTTTAAAAATGAAACTAATTTACGGAGTGAAAGACAAGCCAAAATTTGGCGCACTTATCGTTTATGCTATTCAACAATTACTTGCTATTATGACAGCTACACTTGTTGTTCCAGTTATCATAAACGGCGCTTGTCAAACTACAATGAGCAGTGCAGCAGCACTTTTCGGTGCTGGTATAGGCACCCTTGTTTACATTGCTTTCACTCAAAAGAAGTCACCTGTTTTTCTTGGTTCATCTTTTGCTTTTATAGGCTCAATGATGGCAGCATTTGCAGGTGGCGTTTCTATGTCACTGGGCTTTTTAGGTCTTATTATCGGCACAATTTTCGCAGGTATCGTTTATGTAGTTATTGCTATAATCGTTAAGTTTGCTGGCGTAAATTGGATTAACAAGCTTATGCCCGCTGTTGTTATCGGTCCAACGGTTGCAATAATCGGTCTTAGTCTTGCAGGAAATGCAATCGGTGATATGACAAAGGGTAGCATTGAAGGAGTTGCTACATCACCTCTTATCACTGTTCTTTGCGGACTTATCACTCTGTTTATTACTATCATTTGTTCAACATATGGCAAAAAGACACTTCGTCTTATTCCTTTCATAATCGGTATTCTTGGTGGTTACGCAGCTGCTGCTATCTTCACTGCAATCGGTTATTCCGCAAATATTGATGCGCTCAAAATTCTGAACGTTGCACCATTCCTTGCTCTTGTTGAAAATGGCATTACTATCAATACTTTTGTTTCGGTTCCTGACTTTACTTTCCTTACAGCTATCAAAGGGTTTGGCGAATTGAACGCTGCATATATCAGCACCATTGCTGTTGCTTATATCCCTGTTGCATTTGTTGTTTTTGCTGAGCATATTGCCGACCACAAAAATATCTCCTCAATCATTGAAAAAGACCTTCTCGAAGAACCCGGTCTTCACAGAACACTCCTTGGCGATGGCGTTGGTTCAATAGTCGGTGCTATTTTTGGTGGTTGTCCAAACACAACATATGGCGAGTCAGTTGGTTGTGTTGCTATCACAAGAAATGCATCTGTTGTTACCATAATGGCAGCTGCAATACTTGCTATTGTTATTTCCTTCATTTCTCCGTTTATTGCTTTTGTAAATTCTATCCCCTCTTGCGTAATGGGTGGCGTTTGTATGGCTCTTTATGGTTTTATAGCAGTATCAGGTCTCAAAATGGTACAGACAGTAAACCTCAACCTCAACAAGAACCTTTTCGTTGTTTCTGTTATCCTTATTGCAGGTATCGGTGGTCTTACACTCAGCTTTGGAAAAATTACTATTACTTCCATCGCTTGTGCACTTATCTTGGGTATAATAACAAATATCATCGTATCAAAATCTAACGAACAGGAATAATCAAGGAGACTGCTATGAGTAACGTTAAAATTTTTGACCATCCGTTAATTCAACACAAAACCACAATTTTGCGTCAGACAACTACTACCAATAAGGAGTTTCGCGAACTGGTGGAAGAAATCACAATGCTTATGTGTTATGAATCACTTCGCGATTTGCCTCTTGAGGATGTTGAAATTGAAACACCTATCACAAAAACTACACAAAAAATGCTGAAGGGCAAAGACATTGCGGTTGTTCCCATCCTTCGTGCTGGCCTTGGAATGGTAAACGGACTTTTGAACCTTGTACCAAATGCAAAAGTTGGTCATATAGGTATGTACCGTGACGAAGAAACCATGCAACCCCACGAATATTACTGCAAGCTTCCGACAGACATTGACAAACGTTTGATTGTTGTGGTTGACCCTATGCTTGCAACAGGCGGTTCAGCTATTGATGCCATAAGCCAGATAAAATCATACGGCGGCACAAACATCAAGTTCCTTTGTCTTATTGCAGCGCCTGAGGGCATTGAAGCTTTATCAAACGCACATCCTGACATCGAAATTTTCTGTGCAAACGTGGACGAATGTCTCAACGAGAGATGTTACATTGTTCCGGGACTCGGCGATGCAGGAGACAGAATTTTCGGCACAAAATAACATAAATAAAATCAAAAAAGCTCTCCGACTTCAGTCAGAGAGCTTTTTCTTATGCTTTTTTAGATTTTAGTGTCTTCAATTTCAACCAATCCATCAGGGGTTTCAACCATATCATGACGTTTTAGCAAAAATCTTCTTATTCCAAATAGAATTGCGATAGCCACCACGGTAATAAGATTTTCCCAAGGCTTAGCATGGCCTATAATAAGCTGTCTCGCAAGAGCAAAAGCAAGTACCTCAATAACAGTTTCAGGGGTATGCTTGCAAAGCATCTTTATAAGCTCTGCACCTATCGCAAGAATAATTGCATTGTCCAAAACCTGAACCAGAGCATCAATTCCGTCAGAAGAAATTCCAACCATCAACGTTTCTATTGCCAGCCGCACCCCAAAAATCAAAAGGGCAATACCAACAATCACCGAAATAAAAAGCTCAAACAAATATGTTGTTTCAAACATTTTGTCCTGTAGTTTTTTTCTCATATAATTTCTCCTTCATATTAAAAATATAAGGCTGTCTAAAAAATCAGGCAGCCTTATTTTGCGAAAATTAGTCGTCAATACTATTATCAGTTGCCTTTTCAAATATTGCAACAACTTCCTGAGACGGAGCTTTGTCAATAAGTGTAACAACAAAGGCCGCAATAGCACCCACGATAAATCCTGGAATAATTTCATAAATACCAGTGATTGCTGTAAGAGCAAGTCCGCCTGAAACAGGAAGCCACAGCCACAGCATATCAACCAAAGCACCGCACACAATTCCTGCAACTGCACCTTTGTATGTAAATCTCTTCCAGAAGAGTGAGAAAAGCACTGCAGGGCCGAATGCTGCGCCAAATATACCCCACGCATTTGAAACAAGGTCCATAATTGCTTGCGCTGCTTTGCCCTTGCTGCTTGCAATAAAGTATGCAATTACAGCAATAACCATAACTATTATGCGGCTCACCCAGAGCATTTCTTTATTCGATGCATTTTTTCTAACGATAGGCTTATAGAGGTCACTTGCAAAAGATGACGCTGCCACAAGAAGCTGTGAATCAGCTGTTGACATTGATGCTGCAATAATCGCTGCAAGCAAAAGACCAGCAATGAATGCTGGGAACACATCACGTGCAAGCTCTACAAAAATCAATGACTGCTTGCCTTCTGCCAAAAGCACCTCTGAGAGATCTGTTCCATTTGAATATACAAACATTCTACCAAGATAAGCAATCATAACCGCCGCTGCAAGCGAAAGAACCACCCAGATAATAGCAACTGTTGCGGACTTTTTCACCATTGATGGTTTCTCAATAGCCATAAACCTTACAATAATATGTGGCATACCAAAATATCCAAGCCCCCAGCCAAGTCCTGAAATTATATCCTTCCAGTTGGCATTGAAGAAGTTTGCAACAAACTCAAACTGTTCGCCGTTTGGCCCCTTATATACTGTTGTCAAGGCCGCAGGTTCAAGAGTTCTTGCGAAACCTACCACAATGGGAACTATAAGAAGTGCAGCAATCATCAAGAGTCCCTGTAAAAAGTCTGTCCAGCAAACCGCATTGAAACCGCCAAGGAAAGTATAAACAACAACAATAGCCGCAAAAATCAGCATTGCACTGCTTCTTGAAAGCTGCGGAACAAGGGTTGTAAACACATCAGCACCTGCCACAAAAGCAGAAGCAACATAAATAGTGAAGCAAACAAGGAAAACCACCGCACAGATAATGCTCACAGCGTGGCTCTTTGTAAGAAAACGGTTTGAAAGATACTGTGGAAGTGTAATTGAATCCCCTGCAGCTCTTGAAAATTTGCGTAATCTTTTTGCAACAAGAATCCAGTTGGCAGCAGTACCAACAGCAAGACCGATACCAATCCAAGCCTGACCAAAACCAAAAGCCAAAATGCTTCCGGGAAGCCCCATAAGAAGCCATGCACTCATATCAGATGCCTGAGCGCTCATAGCAGTAACCCATGGTCCCATAGCACGGCCACCAAGGAAATAATCTTTTTCAGTGACTTCTTTTGATTTAAAGAAAAAGTAAATTCCGATAGCAATCATTGCTATAAAATACAATACAAATGCGAAAATGTCCATAAAAAATCCCCTCTTTTGTCATATTTTAATATTTGTCCTCCATTTTACCACATATTAAAACAAAAATCAATAGAGAACTAAGTATAGACCGTATTCTATACTTAATTCTCTATCTGTGTAAGTTTTCATTTTAATTCAAGAATTTCGAGCTAAACCATTTTAGATACAAATTTTTGACAAAAACATAGGCATTGTCTTTTTGGCATAGGAGAAAAGTGAATATTCGCCATTGCACAAGCACCAGTCATAAATAAGTGCACGTTCGCACATAGCATATATTTTCACAATTTCATTCACAGTCATTTCGCCTGTGAATTCTCCATTCTTTTGCCCATCAGAAACAATTTTCTTAAGCAGTTTGTAATAAAGACGCTTGCTGTCAAGTAAATGCTTTTCGCCTCTCGTAACAAGCTGAGTAGAATAAAGTCTGGTTAGCAGGTCAATATCAATTCGGTCTTCAATCACAGCAAAAAGCTCGCTATTGAGATACAGCAACTTTTCAAGACTCGACATATCAGGTGGTAAAGAGCTCTGAAGCCTTTCATATTCTTCATCGAATATGTACGAAAGAGAACCCAAAAGAGCATCCTTCCCCTCAAAGTAATGATAAAACGAGCCTTTTGAAGTTTTTGACTTTTCAATTATCTCTTCCACCGTTGTGTCTTCATAGCCTTGCTCATAAAACAAATCCCATGCAGCATTGATAATTTTGCCTTTAGTATTTTTCTCGTTCTTTTTTGACATACAAAAAACCCTTCTCTTTTCTACAAAAGCTTGTTTTCCCGACTATTTCAGTTCTTTGAAACTGAATTTGAGATTTGTTTTATATTCTTCAAAGGGCTTTATAGAGACAAACTTATTGTTGTCGACAATAGCCTGACCGCCAAGTGATGTTGTTCTCGGCTCAAGTCCAACAACATATTCGCTTTCGCCCATCATTTTCCATACAAGAAAATCAGGAAGTGTGTTTCTTTCGTATGTTATATACGCTCCGATTTCTCCGTTTTCAATACCTGCTGTCGCAACATCGCCAGTATGCTTAACATCAATGCACTGTTCCTCAAACCCATGAATGGGCGCCAAAATATCAGCAATATCAGCAGGAACATTTATCATCTTTGCCCCTTCTCTTACAAGGGGATATCCAAAGTTGCAATGATAACAAAGTGCAATATTTTCATCATTAAAGCCCTGATTTATGATGGTATCCTCAACTGTAAATTCTTCGGCAAAAAGCTTTGCAGTAATGGTTCTTCTAAGCAAAAGATTTTCACCAAAAACCATACTTTCACGCATTTCACCGGTTACTTTCATAACATACTCATCGCCAACCCAATCAGAAAATATAGAAACATTCTCTGCAGGTGTATTTGCAATTCTTCCGTGAAGACCGTATTTGCCAACTGGTCCACCAATGTTTTTAAGGCCGCAGGTAGTAATCAAGCCACCATAAAAACCTCTAAGCCAGTTCAGGTCATCCTTTTCATAAAAAGCAGGTGCGGTAATGCCCGTCTTTGACAGCCAGCTTACTGCATTTTCTTTATAATACGCCTGAGCAATATCCATAGCCCTGTCAGGCAGAATGACAAAACGGATTTTTCCAGTATTAACTTCAATAGCCTGGACGCCTTTTGCACGACCGTCATTGAAAGTAAAATTCCTTACACCGCCAATCTGTTCAACCGAGCCAATGCGTTTCATCAATTCCTGTTTATTCATTTTCATTCTCCTCCGTCCACAAACTAAGAAAATATTTTCCGGCATTACAAAGCACTTTTTATAGTCTCAATAACTTTTTTTGCGCAAATCTCAACACCTTCGTCAGTAAGGTGTATTTTGTCATCCTCGCGTATGTATTTGTTGATGTCAGGTAAAACCACGCTGTGAAGGTCATTTATTATAACTCCCATTTCCGAGAGAATTGGCACAATGAAATTGTTATAATCAACAATTCTTTCATTATCATCATAAGGATTTCCCTCACGAACAGGGGTGGTTGTTGCAAAAATAACTGTTTTCCCCTTTTCTTTAAGAAGCTTTGCGATACGAGTCATGTTCTCGGCATATTCCTCTTTAGAGGTGAAAACGCCCTCTCCGAAGTCACACATATCCCAAAGCCCGTTGTTCCAGTGAATAATGTCACTGCCCTCAATTTGCTTCGACCATTCATAAAGAACGCCGCGCAGGGTATATTTTGAAAAACGACAGTTGTCCTCAGGCTGATAAATCTCAAATTCATCTTGCAAAAGTTCTTCAACCCGTTTGCCGTATCCCATGCGTATTGAATCACCGAGCAAAGTAATTTTTTTCATACTCAGTCTCCCCTATTCTACAAAAAGATTTTCTGCCCAAACCGCAGCACTGTCAACCCATGTTGCAATAGCACTGTTACACCACTTTTCGTTTCCGCATTTGGTAATTTCATTTCCAAGTGCCACACCGTGGGGTCCATCAGGAAAAATATGCATTTCAAACTCTATTCCTTTTGTTGCCAAAGCGTCCGCCAGAGCAAGAGAATTCTTGACATCTACAATCTGGTCATTTGAGGTATGCATAATATAAGCAGGGCTCGAATTTTCACTGATGAAATTTTCTGGACTTCCCTGATATTTCATATCTTCATCAGGCACCTGTCCACCAAACAACCATTTGAACGAAAGAACGTGATGTTTCGCTGAAATAACAGGATATATAAGCATCATTCCATCAGGCTTGTTGTAGCCAAACGGCATATCAATTTCATCATAAATTTCTTTTTTATCCCACATAGTTCCAAGACACGCTGCAAGATGACCTCCTGCCGAAAAACCTGAAACAATCACTTTCTCAGGGTCAACATTTAAACGTTTCGCATTGTCTCGTATGTATTTAACCGCCTTTGATGCCTGAATGAGATGTTTGGGAAAGGAAATGCCTTCTCCAGTAGAATAATTAAGTACAAAAGCATTGTAACCTTTTGGAAGAAAAGCAAGTGCAATAGGCTCACCCTCACGGTCACCACAAGTACCCATATAAGCACCGCCCGGAATAATCAGCATCGCTTTTCTCACGAAATCCTTTGGCAATTCTGAAACAAAGACTTCAAGAAATGCATCTGGATCTTTTTCATCAAAATAAACTTTTTCATATAACATAAAACAAATCACTCCTCACAGCAAAAAACATTATCTTTAATAACAATGTAAGTATATCACAATTATATCATTAAATCAATACAGAAACAACTTTCCTTGTCAATATAATATCATTTTTTCATTTTTCAACATTTTTTCGCTTTATAATCACTTCAAAAGCCAAAGACGCATATTATAAAGTGGAGGTGAAATATATGATTATAACTTGCAACTGTGAGTTTAACTGCATAGGCAAATCTGTTATCGCAAGTATTATTATCGGTGTAATCGCAGCAATTTTAAGCTTTACTGGAATTATAACACTCACACCCGCATTTTTGTGGGTATTGTTTGGTATTGCAGTAGGTTTTCTTGGTCTAACTCTCGTGACTCCCGTTTCTGAGTCTCGTGAAGCATCTTGCTGTTGCAAAAACCTGAAGGCGTTTTTTGCAGGAATTCTTGGTACAATACTGACATCCGTTATTCTTCTCGGTATAACCTTTGCTGCAACAAGTATCTTGGGAACAATAATAACAGGAGCACTCTTGTTCTTCTTTTCTCTTTTGATAACAAGTGCAACCTGCCTTATCGCTTGCAGATTTAACTGCAATTAAATAAATCAGGGCATATCTCTTTAAGCGTATTTTCGCAAATCGAGATAGCGCCCTTTTTTATTTTTAATTTTCATAAAACAAAATACGACTTGCTTTTGCAAGTCGTTTTGGTACACCTTCACGGGCTCGAACCGTGGACACCCTGATTAAGAGTCAGGTGCTCTACCAACTGAGCTAAAGGTGCATATTGTTTCTCACAACGTTTAATAGTATATACTTTTTTCCTTGGTTTGTCAATACTTTTTTTAATATTTTTTCAAAAAGTTTTTTGGCGGTCAGTTACAAACAACCAACCGCCATCAACTGCCACATATAATTTAATATCTACCACAAACGTCATTGAGATACACTACGTTTTGCTTCAATAGCTTCCTTTATCATCATATCCTTGACTTTCATAAGACGCACCTGAGTGCTTCTTTCGTTTTCGTCAAGTTTCATTGTTATATATTTGATGCTTTCTTCCGTTTCAGGAATCATAACGTGTTCAAGAGCATTAACGCGGCGTCTGGTTTTTTCGATTTCCGCCGCCATAAGCTGACAAGATTTCTCAACCTCTGCGAGTTTTAGCATTTGAGGAAAAATATCCGACAGTGATTTTACTGCATAATCAAGGTCACTCGAAGTAAAGGCAAATCCGTATGAGTACATACCATTTTCATCCGGTGTTCTTGTTTTGTAATCAAAGGACGGGATTTCAACACTCATAACGTTGTTTGTTTTTACATCAACCGAAATAGACTGAAGGGGTGCAAGAAGCGCTGTGTTAAGCGTTTCTTCGCGCATTATAGCCTTTGCGAGAACAAAATTTTCATTTGCCTCCTCCAGCCCCTTTTCCACAGTCTTGCGGAGCTCCATATTTTCTTTTACAAGTTCCAGAAACCTTCGCATAAGCTCATCACGTTTGTCTTTCAGTAGCTTATGACCACGTTTTGCAGTTACCAGCTTTTTTTTAAGTCTGGTAAGCTCCATTCGGGTTGGATTAACATGTGTGGATGCCAAGCCTTGCACCCCCTTTATTCAACATAATATTTTTCAATAAATTCGTCCTTGATACGCTTAAGTTCGCTCTTCGGAAGAATCGAGAGCAATTTCCAACCAAGCTCAAGAGTTTCTTCAATGCTTCTGTTTTTGTCGTAACCCTGAGAAACATATTCTTCTTCAAACCTGTCGGCAAACTTCGCATAAATCTTATCCATATCAGTAAGTGCCGCTTCACCAAGGATTATCATAAGTTCACGTGCATCCTTGCCTCTGGCATAAGCCGCAAACAGCTGATTCATTGTGTTTGCGTGGTCAGCACGGGTTTTGCCCTCACCAATACCCTTATCCTTAAGACGTGAAAGTGACGGCAAGACATCAATAGGCGGCATAACATTTTTACGGTACAAATCACGGCTGAGGATTATCTGTCCCTCTGTGATGTATCCTGTAAGGTCAGGGATTGGATGTGTTTTGTCATCTTCAGGCATAGTGAGAATAGGTATCATTGTGATACTTCCGTTCTTGCCCTTTTGTCTGCCTGCTCTTTCATAAAGTGTCGCAAGGTCAGTATACATATATCCGGGATAACCACGACGTCCTGGAACCTCTTTTCGTGCAGCCGAAACCTCACGAAGAGCATCCGCATAGTTAGTAATGTCGGTAAGAATAACAAGGACGTGCATACCCTTTTCAAATGCCAGATATTCAGCAGCGGTGAGCGCCATACGAGGTGTTGCAATACGTTCAACAGCCGGGTCATTTGCAAGGTTTACAAACATAACTGTTCTGTCGATTGCACCAGTTTCCTTGAAGCTGTTGATGAAGAATTCAGACTCTTCAAAGGTTATACCAATAGCCGCAAAAACAACAACAAAAGGATCGGTTGTTCCTCTCACCTGAGCCTGCCTTGCAATCTGTGCCGCAAGATTTGCATGAGGAAGACCGCTGGCTGAAAATATCGGAAGTTTCTGACCTCTTACCAAAGTATTAAGTCCATCAATAGCCGAAACACCTGTCTGGATAAACTCTTGAGGATAGTTTCTTGCTGCAGGGTTCATCGGCAGGCCATTTATATCCAGTCTTTTTTCAGGAAGAATTTCAGGACCGTCGTCAATGGGACGTCCAAGACCATCAAATACACGGCTCAGCATATCCTCTGAAACACCAAGTTCCATAGAACGACCAAGAAATCTAACCTTGCTGTTTGAAAGGTTTATACCAGTTGAGGATTCAAAAAGCTGCACCAAAGCATTTCCGCCATCGATTTCAAGCACCTTGCAGCGACGTTTCTCGCCATTTGCAAGCTCGATTTCACCAAGCTCGTTGTAATTTACATCAGTAACATCACGAACCAGCATCAAAGGTCCTGCAACTTCTTCAATAGTTCTGTATTCCTTTGGCATCAGCTTTCCCTCCCTGCCATAACTTTATTTATCTCGTTTTTAAGTTCTGCTGAGATATTGTTATATTCATCATTTATTTTATCAACCGGTGTATATTTGTATCTGCCTATTCTTTCTCTTACTTCCATATTTACAAGGCTTTCAATGTCCGCACCCTTTGAAAGTGCCTCTGCTGATTGATCATAATATTTAAGGATAAGCTTCATCATAAGGTACTGCTTTTCAATGGATGTATAAGTGTCAACCTCATGGAAAGCATCCTGATGAAGATAGTCTTCACGAACAGAACGTGCTGTTTCAAGAACAAGACGGTCAGGAGCAGAAAGCGCATCCATACCAACCAGCTTTACAATTTCTTCAAGTTCTGCCTCGTTTTGAAGAATTTTCATAATTCTTGTACGAAGTTCTGTCCAGTCACCGCCTGATGCATCGTTGAACCATTTCGCCATAGTATCAACATAAAGTGAATAACTGGTGAGCCAGTTGATTGCAGGGAAGTGACGCTTATACGCAAGAGATGAATCAAGTCCCCAGAACACCTTTACAATTCGAAGAGTCGCCTGAGCAACCGGCTCTGAAATATCACCGCCAGGGGGCGAAACCGCACCGATAACAGAAAGTGAGCCTTCACGGTCTTCGCTGCCTGTTGCAATAATTCTGCCTGCACGTTCATAGAACTGAGCAAGACGGCTGCCAAGATATGCAGGATAACCTTCTTCACCGGGCATTTCTTCAAGACGTCCTGACATTTCACGAAGAGCCTCTGCCCAACGTGATGTAGAGTCGGCCATAAGTGCAACCGAATATCCCATATCCCTGAAATATTCCGCAATAGTGATACCTGTATAAATTGATGCTTCACGAGCCGCAACAGGCATATCAGACGTGTTTGCAATAAGGACGGTTCTTTCCATCAAAGACTTGCCAGTTTTGGGGTCAATAAGTTCAGGGAACTCATTTAAAACGTCTGTCATTTCGTTTCCACGTTCGCCACAACCGATATAAACCACAATATCAGCCTCTGCCCACTTTGCCAGTTGGTGCTGAACAACCGTCTTTCCGCTACCGAAAGGACCGGGGACAGATGCAACACCACCCTTTGCTATGGGAAAAAGTGTATCAATAACTCTCTGACCGGTAACAAGAGGCATTTCGGGTGGGAGCTTTTTCTTATATGGTCTTTCTTTTCTTACGGGCCATTTTTGCATAAGGGAAATGTTTTCTCTTGTACCATCAGCCTTTTCGATTTCTGCTACTGTTTCTGTAACGGTAAAGCTTCCCTCGGTTATGCTGACAATTTTTCCTTGAGTGCCATTGGGCACCATAATCTTTTGAGTAACAACATCCGTTTCCTGAACTGTTCCAATAATGTCGCCACCCATAACGCTGTCACCGACAGCTTTAACAGGGACGAAGCTCCATTTCTTTTCACGGTCAAGGGATGCAACCTCAACACCACGCTGAAGATTGTTGCCCGATATCTCCATAATTGTTTCAAGAGGTCTTTGAATTCCGTCAAAAATACCCCCAATAAGACCGGGACCCAGTTCAACACTCAACGGACTTCCCGTTGATTCCACAGGCTCACCCGGACCAAGTCCCGAGGTTTCTTCATAAACCTGAACTGATGCAAGGTCACCATGAATTTCAATAATTTCACCAATAAGACGCTGGTTGCTAACACGAACCACGTCAAACATATTGGCATCACGCATATTTTCGGCTATTACAAGAGGTCCTGCGACCTTTTTGATTTTTCCGATACTCATATACACACCACTTTCTTTTTTAAGCTGAAATGCACAAAGCATCACGCTTTGTATTAGTCCTGTGTTCCACCACTGAAAAGTATATCCGAGCCAACAGCTTTTTCAACCGATTTGCGCACAGACAGCACGCCTTTTCCCGTATTGCCATGAACACCTGGGATTAGAATTATCGCCGGATATAAATTTTCAGAAACTTTTTCTATTTCTTCTTCTATTTCCGCAGCAAAAGCTTCAGTAACATAGATAACAGCATACTCACCCTTACAAAGATTTTTAAAGGTTTTTATACCGTCTTCCACATTACTTACCGGAAATATATTAAACCCGATTGAGGCAAAACCGTATATGCTGTCACGGTCGCCAATAACCGCAATACCTTTATACATAAAGCTCCCTCAACCTTTCTCTTATAACATCCCCGTTTAGCTCGTTCTGTTTCGCAGTAAGAATAAGCCCCACCATTTTAAACTCGCTTTCTTTCGCAATAATATGAGCAAAAATAGGTGCAAGGGTAAACTGATTATTTTTTTCTTTTTTTGCCTCCCGCATAATGCGGTCGTCACACCACTTTTCAAATGCGGTGTAAGATTTTGTCAAAACATCTGCCGCCTCTTTGTAATCAGTGCCTTTAAGATATTCCATAAAATCCTCAAAACCTTTTGATGCAAAGCTTGCAATTTCTTCAACATCAAGAGTTTTACATACAGCAAGACTTCGTCTGAAAAACTCCGCATTCTTGCCTAAGATAGAGCCACGAGCAGCAATCTTTATATCAGAAAGAGCAACCGTTGTTTCTGCATAATCTTTAATAAGACTAATATCCGATTTTTCGCCGCACCCAAGAAGCATTTCAAGGTAAGCCTTGTCAATAATAATATCACAAAGTCCACCATCACCTGTTTCAAGCAAAGCCTTAAGGGCTTTTTCAGCAACACCCCTCAAAAAATCAGGAAGTTCCCCAAACTCACGGTTTTCAACCGCTTTCACAATAGTTTCAGCATGAACTGTGCCATAGGGCACAAAAATATTTCCGCAATCATCCTTTGTAATCACCGATTTTACAGCTGCTTTCAGGTTATGAAAATCATTTTCATAAAGAAAAATATCGAACACCGATATATCGTCAACAAGCTCGCCAATGAGTTTCCAAAGCTTTTTGCGTTCATGTTCAAGCACCGCATCGGTATTTTCAAAATTCACTGTATCATAACCTTTTTCAGAAAGGATTGCTAGGGCCTCACGCATATCATTTGCCGCCAAAAGCCGTTCCAAATCCAGATTTGAGAGCATATTGTTTTCGCTTGCGTG
>JAZNNB010000030.1:0-112593 GCA_045580025.1 Clostridia bacterium | reverse complement strand
TAACTAGATTCGAACTAGTGACACTACGGGTATGAACCGTATGCTCTAGCCAACTGAGCTATACCGCCATATGCTTGTCCGCACTTGGGACCTTTCTATGTTACCACAAAACTTAATGGTTGTCAAGAGAAAAATAAAATTTTTTTGAGATGGATTATTATTTATCAAATGAGTGTTCCTTGTAAGATACATAAAAGTTTACGAGCAGCAAGGTTATAACAGGGGCAAGTATCATCCCTGCCACACCAAAAAACCGAAGACCCACATAAACGCTTATTAGGGTGAGGATAGGGTGTATGCCGATTTGTTGGCTGACGATTTTTGGCTCTGCCAGTTGACGTACGACAAATACCAGAACTTGAATAATTAGAAGTGCCACAAAGGAATATATATCTCCATATGCAAGGGAGGCAAGAGACCAGGGAATAAGAATTATGCCCGTGCCGAAAAATGGGAGAGCGTCAACCAAACCACAGACAAGTCCCCACAAAAGAGCATAATCCTTTCCTACAATCCAAAGACAAACAGAAACCAAAACAGCGGTTAATGACATCAGAATCAGTTGTGCTTTTAAATAGGAAGAAAAAGCGTGGGTGAGAAAGCTTTTGGTCTTTGTCAGAATTTTTATTGCCTTCTTTGGAAACAACTCGTGAAGAAAGTTCGTTATAAGGTTATAGTCTTTTGTGAAGAAAAATGTTCCTAAGATAAACATTACAATGAAAAGTGCCATGTTTGGAAGTGCGCCCGCAAAGCTTTTGGCGGCATCCAGTGCGGCAGAGGTTACTCGCATAGAAAGCTCTTTTGAATAAGCCTCAAAATTCCCTGAGATTTTGTCGAGAAAGGTCGTTACATCAGGGGAAAGACTGAGGCGGAAGCCGTTATATTTTTCTGTTAAAAGTGAAAGCTGGTCCTGAAAAGAACGGAGTGCTGCGGGCAGGGTGGCTATCAGATTTTTTGCCTGAGAAAAAAGCTGAAAGGATAAAAAGAGAACGGCTCCCGTGCCCAGTGCCACAATCAGTGCCGATATAATTGCGGAACTTATACTGCGGCTGACATGAAATTTTTTCTCAAGCTTTTTAACAATTTTCTGGCAAGGGGTTGCCACAATAAACGCCACAACAAAGGGCGCAAAAATTTTTAGCAGAAAAGGAAACAGGAACAGCCCAAGGGCTATTCCTGCAAGTGTTAATGTATATTTTATAACTTTTTCTGTTTTCACCGCAGGTTCTCCTTTTGCGGCAAAACGTTATCTTCCAAGGAGTTTTTCCATAAGGGTATAGCCGTGCTCTACGGTTATGCCTGTTTTCTTTGCGTTTGCCTCGGTGTAAGAGGTGGGGCTTCCTTGGGAGTCTGTGCCGCTTTTATATATTATATACGGCACGGGGTCAGAAGTATGCGTTTTGATTGCCAGCGGGGTGGGATGATCGGGCATAATCAGCATAGAAAATTCCTTATCGTCCTGGCGCAATGCATCAAGAATAGGCGCTACAATTTTTTGGTCAATGAGTTCAATAGCTTTCACCTTGTTTTCGATTTCCCGTCTGTGACCTGCTTCGTCAGGAGCCTCAAGATGCACATACAAAAAGTCTGAGCCTGATCGAAGCGCCTTTATTGCCGCTTCTGCTTTGCCGTCAAAGTTAGTATGCACATTTCCTGTTGCTCCTATAACATCAACGATTTCAAGACCTGCACCTGTGCCAATTCCTTTGATAAGGTCAACAGCTGAAACCACCGTGCCTTTTATACCATAAAGGTCAGCATAGGTTGTAAGATTTGGTTTTGTTCCGTTACCCCAAATCCAGATGGAGTTTGCAGGACGAAGTCCACGTTCCTTTCTGGCAAGGTTTACGGGGTGGTCTTTCAAAATGTCATAGCTCTTTTTCATAAGAGCAAGGAGAGTTTCGTCTTTTGGAAGATATTCCGTAACTTTTCGGTCGGAAATGTCATGGGGCGGTGTGAGAGAAAATTTGTTTTCTTTATTGTGCCACACCAAAAGATGACGGTAGCTAATACCGCTGAAAAATTCATATTCATCTGTTTTGAGGGCGTCATTTACCGCTTTAATGAGCTGCGTTGATTCTTCGGTAGTGATTTCGTCAGAGCTGTAGTCCACCATAGTTTTTTCTTCGTATGGCTCATCCGCTGACAGCGTCACAAGGTTTGTACGGAAGGTGGTGTCGGTGAGCTCAAGGTGTACTCCCATTGAAAGAGCTTCAAGGGGTGAACGGCCCGTATAATATTTTTGAGGGTCATAGCCAAATACAGCAAGGTTTGCTACATCGCTGCCGGGAGGCAGGTTTTCCGGAACGGTGGTCACCATACCCATTTCGCCTAAAGTGGCAAGCTTATCTATGTTTGGTTTTTTTGCGACCTCAAGGGGTGTTTTGTTACCAAGTTCGGGAACGGGAGTGTCCGCTGCACCGTCACAGAGAATAACTATGTATTTCATATTTTGTCATCACCTTTCAAAGTGTTAATTTCAGTATTTATATTATATATATAGGAAGAAAAAAAGTCAAGGGGGATAATCCCCTTGACAATTCCTTTGAGAGGTTATTGTATTCAGCATCTTGATTTTTCAAAGGGACATTGCCCCCTTAGACCCCCTAAGCCGCGTTTTCGCATCGGACATCTGTAAGGTTTTCTCAAGGGGAAATATTCCCCTTGGACCCCTTACCTGCTATCAAAGTCTCGACAGATGTAACTGTTCATCTTTTTTTCGTTTTGCTGACGTTCGGAAGTTCAATATATATTGAACGCACTCACTAAAAACGGCAGACGAAAAAGGGAACTGATGTCTGCCGTTTTTCACCAAAACAAAAAAATCTTCACAAACATCTGCGACTCGACTTTTCAAAAGCAGTTTTGGGGGACCAGCTCTGTTGGCCTTTAAAACCCAAGGGGAATACCGATTTCTATATTCCACTTTCTGCATAGACGGAGTATTGACAGAATCACTTTTTTGTGATATTCTTTCATTAGAAGACAACTCAGCGGTTGGTCGGAGGGCATCCTTGTCTGTATGGCTTGCTGGAGTCGTCTTCTTTTTTAATTCTCTAAATTCTATTAAATATTGATACTGTTCTTTATCTTTATCACGAATGTTAAACACAACATCATATAAAAAATTTTCAAAAAAAGGTTGACAATTTATTACCATTATAGTATAATACTAAGGCGTGACAAAGACATACGATGATTCCGGAGGTAGCAAACCCTTGATTTATCTGGGGATTTGGAAATTTCGGAGGAGATTGTCCGGTTTTCAAAACAGGGCGGAAGGTCACACTTTCATATTGGATACAGCAAAATTTTCGGGCTCAGTATGCTGGTGAGCTCGGGTTGTGTTGTGTTTGCGCCCCGAAACCGCAGCTTTGTAAAAGCAGAATATGGTTCGGGTTTTATTATTTAGCTGTGCGAAACGCCCGGCACAGCGGAAAAATCAAAAGTAAATTTTGAAGGAGGGTACATCATGGCAGCAGAGAAGATCAGAATCAGACTTAAGGCTTATGACCACAATCTCATCGACCAGAGCGCTGAAAAGATTGTTGAAACAGCCAAGAGAACAGGAGCGAAAGTCTCAGGACCTATCCCGCTTCCTACTAAGAAAGAAGTCGTTACAATCCTCAGAGCAGTTCACAAGTACAAGGACAGCCGTGAGCAGTTCGAACTTAGAACTCACAAGAGATTGATCGACGTTTTGGCTCCCAACGCCAAGACTATTGACGCACTTAAGCACCTTGACTTGCCGGCAGGTGTTGACATCGAACTCAAGATATAGTTTGAGTCTTTCGGCAAAAAAATTTTGGTCATGTTGGCAAACAATTTGTCAACCAATAACCCGCATGTATGTTTGATTTCAAACCGATGCGTGTGAATAGGAGGAAAAAATTATGAAAAAAGCAATCTTAGGCAAAAAGCTTGGTATGACTCAGATTTTTGCAGAAGACGGTACACTCATTCCTGTTACAGTTATTGAGGCAGGTCCTTGCAGTGTAGTTCAGAAGAAAACAACCGAAGTTGACGGTTACGTTGCTGTTCAGGTTGGTTTCGAAGACAAAAAAGAGAAAAACGTAAACAAGCCTATGAAAGGTCACTTTGCTAAAGCAGGCGTTGCTCCCAAGAGATACCTCAGAGAGTTCAAGCTTGAGGGTGCAGCAGATATGAACGTTGGCGACGAAATCAAAGTTGACATTTTCGAAGCAGGCGAAATTCTTGACGTTACAGGCACAAGCAAAGGTCACGGATACGCTGGCACAATCAAGAGATGGGGCACACACAGAGGTCCTATGACTCACGGTAGCCACTATCACAGAGGACCTGGTTCATTGGGTGCTTGTTCATCACCCTCACGTGTGTTCAAGGGCAAAAAGCTCCCCGGACACTATGGTGTTGACAAGGTTACAATCCAGAACCTCAGTCTTGTGAAGATTGATACAGAACGCAACCTTCTTTTGGTTAAGGGCAGTGTTCCCGGACCTAAGGGCGGATTGCTGGTGGTTAAAAACGCAGTTAAGGCTAACGCCTAATCGCGGAGAGGAGGATATAAGATATGCCAAAAGTAGCATTATATAACACAGACGGCAAGGTTGTCGGTGATATAGAATTAAACGAAAAAGTGTTTGGCGCAGAAGTCAGAGCTGACATTATGCACGAAGTAGTTGTTAACTACCTCGCAAACCAGAGACAGGGCACACAGAGCACAAAGACTCGTACAGAAGTCAGCGGCGGCGGGATCAAGCCCTGGAGACAAAAAGGCACAGGCCGTGCAAGACAGGGTAGTATCCGTGCTCCACAGTGGGTTGGCGGTGGCGTAGCGCTCGGTCCCAAGCCCAGAGACTACAGATACTCAGTTAATAAGAAAGTTAGAAGACTTGCTCTTTGCTCAGCACTTTCTTCAAAGGTTGCAGAGAGCGAAATTATCGTTCTTGACAGCCTTTCACTTGATGAAATCAAGACAAGCCGCATGGCAGAGATTCTCAAAAATCTCAACGTAACAGAAAAGGCACTTATTGTTCTCGCTGACAACGACAAAAACGTTGTTCTTTCAGCAAGAAACATCGAAGGCGTTGATACAACATTTGTTGGCGCAATCAACACATACGAGGTGCTTGGACACACAAAGTGCATCATCACAAAGGATGCAGCTTTAAAACTTGAGGAGGTGTACGCATAATGAATATGACATCTCATGATATTATCAAAAGACCTATCATCACAGAACAGAGTATGGAAGGCGTTGCAGAAAAGAAGTACACTTTTGAAGTAGCAAAATCTGCTAACAAGATCCAGATTAAGAAAGCTGTTGAAGAAATCTTCAAGGTAAAAGTTCAGAAAGTAACAACCATCAACTATGACGGAAAAGTTAAGCGCATGGGCGTTCACATCGGCAAAAGAGCTGATTGGAAGAAGGCCGTTGTAAAACTTACCGCTGACAGCAAGACAATCGAGTTGTTCGAGAACTAATCGACACGAAAAATCGTAGATTAAGGAGATGTAAAAATGGGAATTAGAAAATATAATCCTACAACACCTTCGCTGCGTCAGATGACTGTTTCTACATTTGAAGAAATCGATAAAGTGGCTCCCGAGAGATCACTCCTTCGTCCTCTTCCTAAGAAAGCTGGTCGTAACTCTTACGGCAGAATAACAGTTAGACACCGTGGCGGCGGTACAAAAAGAAAATACAGAGTAATCGATTTCAAGAGAAATAAGGACAATATGCCCGCAACAGTTCTCTCAATCGAATACGATCCCAACAGAAGCGCAAACATCGCACTTCTTCAGTATGAAGACGGAGTTAAGACATACATCATCGCTCCTCTCTCACTTAAGAAAGGTGACGTAGTTGTTTCAGGTAAGGGTGCAGATATCAAACCCGGAAACACATTGCTCATTTCAGATATCCCTGTTGGTACACTTGTTTACAACATTGAGCTTTATCCCGGCAAGGGCGGACAGTTGGTTCGCAGTGCAGGCACATTCGCACAGCTTATGGCTAAAGAAAACGGCTATGCACAGGTAAGACTTCCTTCCGGTGAAGTTAGGCTTGTAAGACTTGATTGTCGTGCAACCATCGGTCAGGTTGGTAACACAGATTTTGAAAACATCAACATCGGTAAAGCCGGCAGAAAACGTCATATGGGCTTCAGACCCACAGTTCGTGGTGTTGTTATGAACCCCAACGACCATCCTCACGGTGGTGGTGAAGGTAAGTCACCTATCGGTAGACCCTCACCTGTTACTCCTTGGGGTAAACCAGCTCTTGGCTTTAAGACAAGAGACAAGAAGAACAAGACTGACAAGTTCATCGTTAAGCGTCGTAACGCTAAATAAATTTAAGGAGGTCATTTCATGGGTCGTAGTATTAAAAAAGGACCTTTCGTTGATGCGAAGCTCATGGCTAAGATTGTAGCAATGAACGAGAAAAACGAAAAAGTCGTTATTAAAACATGGTCAAGAGCATCTACTATATTTCCTGAAATGGTTGGACACACTATTGCGGTTTATGACGGCAGAAAGCATGTTCCGGTTTATGTAACCGAGGATATGGTTGGTCATAAGCTTGGAGAATTTGCTCCAACCAGAACTTATAAAGGTCATGCAGGTGCTAAAACTTCCAAGTAATCTTTTGGATTTTATAATCACAAATAAATCTTTGTGATATCAATAAGAAAGGAGCTTTATACAATGGAAGCAGTTGCAAAAGTAACTCATGTACGCATCGCTCCCAGAAAGGTGCGTATAGTTATAGATTTAATCAGAAACAAGCCCGTTGGCGTTGCGCTTGGTATCCTCAAGAACACACCAAAGGCTGCAAGTCCTGTAGTTGAAAAACTTCTCAAGTCTGCTATGGCAAACGCTGAGAACAACTACAATATGAACGTTGAAAATCTTTATGTTTCAGAAGTATTTGCGGATCAGGGTCCCACACTCAAACGAGTTCAGGCTAGAGCTCAGGGCCGTGCATTCAGAATCAACAAAAAGACAAGTCACATTACTTTGAAACTTAAGGAAAAGGAATAATCTTTCAAAAAGGAGGTAATTTAGCATGGGTCAGAAGGTTAATCCCCACGGTATCCGAGTTGGTATTATCAAAGACTGGGATTCACGTTGGTACGCTGACAAAAAGAGCTACGGCGACAATCTTGTAGAAGACTACAAGCTCAGAGCTTTTCTTAAGAAAAAGCTTTTCCTTGCCGGAGTTGACAAAATTGAAATTGAAAAATTTGCAAACAAAATTCGTCTTTCTATCCACGCTGCAAAGCCCGGTATCGTTATCGGTAAAGGCGGCAGTGAAATCGACAAGCTCAAGAAAGACGTTGAAACACTTACAGGAAAATCAGTTATCCTCAATGTAATCGAGGTAAAAACACCTGATTTGTGTGCACAGCTCGTTGCTGAAAACATTGCATCACAGCTCGAAAGACGTATTTCTTTCAGAAAAGCTATGAAGCAGTGTATGACAAGAACAATGAAACTTGGTGCAAAAGGTATCAAGACAGCTGTTTCTGGTCGTGTAGGCGGCGCAGAAATCGCTCGCACAGAACAATATCAAGAGGGTACAATTCCGCTTCAGACACTCAGAGCTGACATTGATTATGGCTTTGCTGAAGCAGATACAACTTACGGTAAGCTCGGCGTAAAAGTTTGGATTTACAAAGGCGAAGTTCTTGCCGAAGGTAAAAAAGTAAAGGAAGTTAAGGCTCCTGCCAAGAAAAGGGAAGGAGGAAACAAATAATGTTATCACCAAAAAGAGTTAAGTTCAGACGTGTTATGCGTGGCAGAATGAAGGGCAAGGCTTCTCGCGGTAACAAGGTTGTTTACGGCGAATTTGGTCTTCAGGCTCAGTCACCTGCTTGGATTACAAGCAATCAGATTGAAGCAGCCCGTATCGCAATGACTCGTTATACAAAGAGAGGCGGTCAGGTTTGGATTAAGATATTCCCTGACAAGCCTGTAACAGAGAAACCTGCTGAAACTCGTATGGGTAGCGGTAAAGGTTCACCTGAATATTGGGTAGCAGTTGTTAAGCCCGGCAGAATATTATTTGAAATCGGCGGCGTTAGTGAAGAAGTAGCAAGAGAAGCTATGCGTCTTGCTATGCACAAGCTTCCTCTCAAGTGTAAGTTTGTGAGAAAAGCCGATCAGGAAATGGAAGGTGAAATGTAATGAAAATAAATGAGATTAGAGACCTTTCATCACAGGAAATTGTTGATAAAATTCAGGACCTCAAAGAAGAGCTTTTCAATCTTCGCTTTCAGAATGCAATGAATCAGCTGGATAATCCCATGAGAATCGTTGCAGTGAAGAAGGATATCGCAAAGCTTAAGACGGTTTTGAAAGAACAAGAGCTTGGCCTTAATGCCAACATAAACAAATAGGAGGTGTAGGGTCTAATGGAAGAAAAACGCAACTATCGTAAAACCCGTGTAGGCGAGGTTGTAAGTGACAAGATGGACAAAACTATCGTTGTTGCTATTAAAGACAGCGTTAAGCACCCGGTTTACAAGAAGGTTATGAAGAACACCTATAAGCTCAAGGCTCACGATGAAAACAACGAGTGCCGCGTAGGTGACAAAGTAAAGGTTATGGAGACCAGACCTCTTTCTAAAGACAAGAGATGGAGATTGGTTGAAATCGTTGAAAAAGCTAAATAAATTGGCTTTAAGACAAGATGCAGTGTGCATCTTAGAATTGATATCTTAAGGATAGGAGGAAATCCATTATGGTACAACAGCAGACTTTGCTTAAAGTTGCTGACAACAGCGGTGCTAAAGAACTTATGTGCATCCGTGTTCTCGGCGGCTCATACAGACGTTACGGCAACATCGGCGATGTTATCGTTGCTTCAGTTAAGAAAGCAGCTCCTGGCGGTGCTGTTAAAAAGGGCGATGTTGTAAAAGCGGTTATCGTACGCAGTGTTCAGGGCGTAAAGAGAGCTGACGGCTCAAAAATCAGATTTGATGAAAACGCAGCAGTTATCATCAAGGACGACAAAACTCCCAGAGGAACTCGTATCTTTGGCCCAATCGCCAGAGAACTTCGTGAAAAAGAGTATATGAAGATTTTGTCTCTTGCTCCGGAGGTTCTGTAAGATTTTAAAACCTGAAACGTTTTTTCGTTCTTTTGGCGAAACACCCGATAGGGCGGAAAAACATCGGATGATTTTAAATTAGTAATTCCTGAGTAAAAGCGAAAGGAGGAAAAATCATGTTGAAAATGCACGTTAAGACCGGTGACAATGTTATTGTTCTTTCCGGTAAAGATAAGGGCAAGAAAGGCAAGGTTCTTTCAGTAAACCCTGTTAAACGTACAGTTATCGTTGAAGGTGTTTCTATTGCATCAAAGCACAAGAAACCTCGTCGTATGGGCGAAGCTGGCGGAATTATCAGCCAGGAAACTCCCATATATGCAAGCAAGGTTATGAACATCTGCGGCAAATGTGGTGCTCCTACAAGAGTTGGCAGAAAGGTTCTGGAGGACGGCAAGCACGTTCGTTACTGCAAGAAATGCGGAGAAACATTTGGTGAATAATTTTTAATTCATGAAAGGAGGTAAGCGATAATGAGACTTGAAGAACGTTATACAAAAGAAATCAAAGACGCTCTTATGAAGAAATTCGAATACAAGAGTGTTATGCAGATTCCAAAGCTTGACAAAGTTGTTATCAATGTCGGCGTTGGTGAAGCAAAAGAAAATTCAAAGGCTATTGATTATGCTATGAACGACCTTGCTTTGATTACCGGTCAGCAGCCTGTTATCACAAAAGCAAAGAAGTCTGTGGCTTCATTTAAAGTCAGAGAAGGTATGAACATTGGTTGTAAGGTTACTCTCCGTGGTGCGAAGATGTATGAGTTCGTTGACAGACTGTTCAACGCAGCACTCCCACGTGTTCGTGACTTCAGAGGTATCAACCCCAATTCCTTCGATGGCAGAGGAAACTATTCACTGGGTATTAAGGAACAGCTTATTTTCCCGGAAATAGACTATGATAAGATTGATAAAATCCGTGGTATGGATATCATTTTTGTTACAACAGCAAAGACCGACGAAGAAGCTCGTGAGCTTCTCACACTGATGGGTGCTCCCTTTACAAGATAGTAAAGAAGCATTTGCTTAAACAAAATTGTCCATTGAAAAATCAGAAATGGAGGAGATTAAAGCTTATGGCAAAAAAGGCTATGGTTTTAAAACAGCAGAAAGAACAGAAGTATTCTACCCGTGAATACAACAGATGCAAAATCTGCGGAAGACCCCACGCTTATCTTCGTAAGTTTGGCATCTGCAGAATCTGCTTCAGAGAACTTGCTTACAAAGGTCAGATTCCCGGAGTGAAGAAAGCATCCTGGTAAAGGGTAAATACAGACGTTTTGTCTGAAAAGTAAAAATTTAATTTAAAGGAGAGTCAAGTGGCTAATTGCTTGGATACGGATAGCCAAACTGACTCACAAAATCCGATAAAAAGGAGGATAAATATGCACATCACAGATCCAATAGCAGATATGCTTACAAGAATAAGAAATGCTAACAACCAGAGACACGCGACAGTTGATATTCCTGCATCAAACATGAAAAAAGCTATTGCAAAAATTTTGCTTGATGAAGGATATGTAAAGAATGTTGAGTATATTGATGATAGCACGCAGGGCGTAATTCGCGTTACTCTCAAATACGCTGAGAACAAGCAGAAGGTTCTTACAGGACTTAAGAGAGTTTCAAAGCCCGGTCTCAGAATATACGCATCAAAGGAAGAACTTCCTCAGGTTCTTAAGGGACTTGGTATTGCCATTATCTCTACATCAAAGGGTATAATGACAGACAAAGAAGCTCGCAAACAGAACGTAGGCGGCGAAGTTCTCGCATTTATTTGGTAAGGAAGGAGGAATAAACTATGTCTCGTATAGGAAAGCAGCCTATTTTGATACCTGCTGGTGTTGATGTTACAATAGGCGCAAATAATGAAATTACAGTTAAAGGCGCAAAAGGAACTTTGGTTCAGACAATGTCTTCTGATATGACAATCAAAAAAGACGGCGACACTATCGTTGTTGAACGTCCTTCAGAACAGAAAGAACACAGAGCTCTCCACGGCCTTACAAGAACTCTTATCGCTAACATGGTTACAGGTGTTTCTGAAGGTTATCAGAAGCAGCTTGAAATCAACGGTGTTGGTTACAGAGCAGCAAAACAGGGCAACAAGCTCGTTATGAACCTTGGTTATTCACATCAGGTTGAAATGGAAGAAATCGACGGCATAAAAATCGATGTTCCTCAGCCTAACCAGATTATCATTTCAGGTTATGACAAGCAGAAGGTTGGTCAGTTTGCCGCACAGGTAAGAGAAAAGAGACCGCCTGAACCTTATAAGGGTAAAGGTATCAAGTACGTTGAAGAAGTTATTAGAAGAAAAGAAGGTAAGACAGGTTCTAAGAAGAAATAAAATATTTTTACTTAGTCCCATTCCTCTTGTATCTTAAGAAATAACTTATTTGAGGTATATTTACACTAAACCGCAAGGAGGTGCAATTTAAAATGATTAAAAGAAAAAGTAGCGAAGAGGCTAGACGCGCAAGACACGCAAGAGTTCGTAAAAAAGTTTCAGGAACAACTGCGGTGCCAAGACTTTGCGTTTACAGAAGTCTCAAAAATATATACGCACAGATTATTGACGATACAACCGGTAAGACTTTGGTTTCAGCATCAACTCTTGACGCTGACCTCAAGGCAAACTACGGTGGCAACAAGGATGCTGCTAAAGCGGTTGGAATGTCTGTTGCAAAGAAAGCATTGGAAGCAAACATCAAGACTGTTGTTTTCGACAGAGGCGGATATGTTTATCACGGCAGAGTTGCAGAACTTGCTGCAGGTGCTCGTGAAGGCGGTTTGGAATTCTAATATTGCGAAAGCAAAATTTCTTTTGCAAAGACAAAATTGTCAATTAAATTGAAAGAGGTGAAAACACACAATGGCAGAAAGAGTAGAGATAACAAAAAAGCAAGAGCGTATTGATGCAAGTACGCTTGACATAAAGGAAAAAGTAGTTTCTCTTAATCGTGTATCAAAGACTGTTAAGGGTGGTAGAACAAGCAGATTCAGCGCCCTGGTAGTTGTTGGTGACGAGAACGGTCATGTTGGTTATGGCATGGGTAAGGCAGCCGAAGTTCCGGATGCAATTCGCAAGGCTATCGACGAAGCTAAGAAAAATATGATTACTGTTCCCATGGTTAAAACTACTATTCCTCATGAAATCATCGGTGAATACGGCGCAGGAAGAGTTCTTCTCAAACCCGCTGCAGAAGGTACCGGTGTTATCGCCGGTGGTCCCGCACGTGCGGTTTTGGAGCTTGCCGGCATCCGTGATATCAGAACAAAATGTCTCAGAAGCAACAACCCCAAGAACGTTGTATCTGCAACCGTTCAGGCACTCGCTGCTCTTAAGAGCATTGAAGATGTTGCAAAGCTCAGAGGCAAAAAGCCCGAAGAAATTTTGGGTTAAGTAGTTTACGACCAAGAGAGATAGGAGGTTTTTTCCTTGGCAAACACATTGAAAGTAACACTTGTAAAAAGTACAATTGGTTGCAAAAAGGATCAGATTGCTACAGTTGAAGCTCTTGGACTCAAGAAACTTCATCAGTGCGTTGAGAAACCTGACAATCCTCAGATCAGAGGTATGATTTTCAAAGTTTCTCATCTGGTTTCGGTTGAAGAGGCATAAGCTTTGCCTCAAAGTATTGATTTTATAATTTAAAGAGGAGGTGTACTCAATGAAACTTCATGAATTATCTCCGAGCGAAGGCTCAAAGAAAGATAGATTCAGAGTAGGCAGAGGTCACGGTAGCGGTAACGGCAAAACAGCAGGCAGAGGCCACAAAGGTCAGAATGCCCGCAGCGGCGGCGGTGTTCGTCCCGGTTTTGAAGGTGGTCAGATGCCTATCTACAGAAGACTTCCAAAACGTGGCTTTACAAATATTTTTGCAAAGGAATTCGTTTCTGTTAACGTAGAAGTTCTTAACAAGCTGGACTGCAGCGAAGTTACTGCTGAAGTGCTCAAAGAAAACGGCATAATTTCAAAGGTTTGTGATGGAGTTGTTTTCCTTGGTCGCGGTGAAGTTAACAAAGCTTTCACAGTTAAGGCTAAAAGATTCAGCAAAACAGCAGAAGAAAAGATTGTTGCTGCCGGTGGAAAGGTTGAGGTGGTATAAATGTTTGAAACAATTAGGAATGCGTGGAAAATTGCAGACCTGAGAAAGAAAATCCTTTATACCCTCGGCATGATTATCATTTTCAGACTTGGTTCTGTTATTCCTGTTCCGCTGCTTGACCCGTCACAGCTCAAAATGATGTTTGAAAGCACAAACAATTCATTATTTGGCTTCATTGACTTGGTATCAGGTGGTGCGTTCCAGAATACAACCATCTTTGCAATGAGTATTACGCCTTACATCAACGCTTCCATTATTATGCAGCTTCTCTGTGTGGCTATTCCCGCACTTGAGAGACTTCAGAAGGAAGGCGAAGAAGGCAGAAAGAAAATTGCTGAGATTCAGAGAGTGGCAACTGTTGTTTTGGCACTTATCCAGGCTACAGGACTTTATTTCCTGCTCAAGAGCTACAACGCTGTTACAATGACAGGCTTCTGGCCAGCTGTTGTAATCGTTATTACTCTTTCAGCAGGTACAGCATTCCTTATGTGGCTTGGTGAACAGATTACCGAAAAAGGCGTTGGTAATGGTATCTCGCTTATAATCTTTGCGGGTATCATTTCAAGCGGTCCCACAGCTGTTACATCACTTTATCAGTATATGATGAACGGTACAATGGGCGTTGTTGGAGCAATCCTTTTGGTAATTGTGGCACTTGTTGTAGTAGGCTTTGTTGTTGCTATGAACAGTGCTGAAAGAAGAATTTCTGTTCAGTATGCAAAACGTGTTGTGGGCAGAAAAATGTATGGCGGACAGAGCACTCATATTCCGATTAAGGTTGCATCAGCAGGCGTTATCCCAGTTATCTTTGCTATGTCAATCATGGCATTCCCTGCAACAATAGCATCATTCTTTGGTGTTCAGGCAGGGGACAGCGGTTTCTGGGGTGGATTCCTTAAGGTGTTCTCACCAAATCACTGGGCATATGCGGTTCTTTATTTCTTCCTTATTATCTTCTTCACATATTTCTATACAGCTATTCAGTTCAATCCTATTGAAATGGCTAATAATATGAAGAAGAACGGAGGATTTATCCCCGGTATCCGTCCGGGCCGTCCTACATCAGATTTCATAAGCCGTGTTCTTTCAAAGATTACACTGGCAGGAGCTATTTTCCTTGCGATAATTGCTATCATTCCGATTTTTATGAACTACGGACTGAAGATAAACAATTTCTCAATAGGCGGAACATCATTACTCATCGTGGTTGGTGTTGCTCTTGAAACAGTAAATCAGCTTGAGTCACAGATGCTTATGAGACACTATAAAGGATTTTTGGAATAATTTTTTGGAGCGTTTGCTCCGTGGCTTTGCAGGGGATACCCGTGGGTGCAGAATTAGCATCCGGGTAGCCCCTTGTGGAGTTTTTAGGATTATGTGGTTTAAAAGCTCACAAGTGGCATAAAATTTTTAGTGCAAGATTTAAGAAATGACAAAATTAAGGGGTAAATAAAAATGAAACTTATTATTTTGGCAGCACCCGGCGCGGGAAAAGGAACTCAAGCTGAGGTTTTGAGCAAGCATTTTAATATTCCCACAATTTCAACAGGTGCAATCTTAAGAAAAAATATTGCGGATAGTACAGAACTTGGAAAAATTGCTGAAAATTACATCAATGACGGAAAGTTTGTTCCGGATGATTTAATGATAGATATTGTAAAAAAACGACTGAACGAAGATGACTGCAAAGAGGGCTTTATCCTTGACGGATTTCCAAGAAATATTGTCCAGGCAGAAGCTCTTGACAAGGCGGGCATCGAGATAGACAAAGTTTTGACCATTGAGGTTGAAGACGAAAAAATTATTGAAAGACTTTCAGGCAGACTTGAATGTAAAAAATGCGGAAGTTCCTATCATAAGGAACACAAGAAGCCTCAAACACCAGGCATTTGTGACAAGTGTGGCGGCGTTCTTACCACTCGTGAGGACGATAAGCCAGAAATTATAAAAGACCGTCTTGCCACATATTACAAGCAGACCGAGCCTCTCAAAAAATTCTATGCTGACCGCGGAATGCTTAAAACCGCTATCGGAAAGGATGGCATTGCGGACACGACCGTGGCTGTCCTTAAGGCACTTGAAGGTTAGGCTGGAGAAAATCAAACTCCAATAAGGTTTGAAACATCGGAGAGTTTAAAATGGTAACAATTAAATCCAAAACCGAAATTGAATATATGAAAGTTGCAGGCCGAGTGACCGGTGAAACACTTAAACTTCTTGAAGCTTTGGTCAAACCGGGGATTTCAACACTTGAGCTTGACAGAGCCGCTGAAAAATATATCAGGGATAATGAATGTGTTCCGTCCTTTAAGGGTTATGGAGGATTTCCCGGCAGCGTTTGCATAAGCATCAATGACGAGGTAATTCACGGAATTCCGTCAAAAAGAATTCTCAAAGAGGGTGATATTGTCAGTTTCGATGTGGGTGCCTGCTTCAAGGGTTATCACGGTGATGCGGCCAGAACTGTGGGCATCGGTGAGATTTCCGAGGAGGCACAAAAACTTATTGATGTTACAAGGGAAAGCTTTTTTGAAGGCGTAAAGTTCGCAAAAGAGGGTTATAGGGTTTCTGACATTTCTGCTGAGGTTCAGCGGGTGGCTGAGAAAAACGGATTCAGTGTGCTCAGGGAATATTGCGGTCACGGAATCGGTCATCAGCTTCATGAAGACCCTGAAATTCCAAACTATTTTGACCCACGGCATCGCGGGGTCAGACTTCGCCCGGGAATGTGTCTTGCCATTGAGCCAATGGTAAATCAAGGAAATCGCGAAATTTATGTGGGTGATGATGACTGGACTGTTTATACTGCTGACGGAAAGCTTTCGGCGCACTATGAAAACACAGTTCTTGTTACAAATGGGGAACCATACATTTTGACTTTATGTGAATAATCAAAATTACTATGAGGTGTAAAGTATAATGGACGAAAAATTCAGTATTGGTGATGTGGTCTTCTCGAAAATGGGAAGGGACAGCGGAAGACATTATATTGTGGTATATGCAGAGGAAAATTTTGCTTATATCTGTGATGGTGATTTGCACAGATCAGATAAGCCAAAAAAGAAAAAGAATAAGCACATAAAGGCTGTTGGGAAAAGAAGCGACTATATAATTGCAAAGCTTTCTGAAGAGGGAAAGGTTACGAACACCGAGCTTCGCAGAGCGCTTGCTGAAATTGAAGAAGAAATAAATGCTTGAGGTTTTTTGCCTAAAGCTTATAGATTTATATTTTAAAGGAGGTGAAGATAAATGGCAAAGGAAGATGTTTTGGAAATAGAAGGAACAGTGCTTGAGGCTCTTCCAAATGCGATGTTTCAGGTAGAACTTGAAAACGGTCACAAAATCTTGGCACACATTTCAGGAAAACTCAGAATGCACTATATCCGAATTTTGCCCGGTGACAAGGTTACGGTTGAAATTTCTCCGTACGATTTGACAAAGGGAAGAATTACCTGGAGAGCAAAATAATAAGACGATGTGGGTACAGATGTCTAAGTATAAGCGATTTTATATCGGAGAGGAAGTTTGTGTAAAAACCGATGATTTGGAACAAATTCATAATTTTTTTGGGGTTTAACACCTCAAAATTATGGAAATAATTCACTGTAACAGATTAAATTGGGTATTGACACATGAGAAAATTGATGATATAATAAATCGGTTAGCTTCAGGCTTCGGTACAAGCTATCGTAACTTTTTTAGGAGGTGAAGGAGCAATGAAAGTACAACCTTCAGTTAAACCTATTTGTGAAAAGTGCAAAGTGATCAAGAGAAAAGGCAAGGTTATGGTTATTTGCGAAAACCCCCGTCACAAACAGAAACAGGGATAAATTGCGAAAAATTATTAGCTTTGTGTGAGCAGAGTCAGGCTTATACGCCAATTTGTTTAAGCTGATGAAGGCGAAATTTTCGCTGTAAGTGAAATTCTGCTCCGCATTACACTTTTCAAAAAGAAAAATTATTCGGAGGTGAATGAAAGTATGGCACGTATTGCAGGTGTTGACTTACCAAATGAGAAGAGAGTTGAGATTGGACTTACCTATATCTTCGGAATAGGCCTTTCCACATCAAAGAAGATTCTTGCTGCTACAGGCATCAATCCTGACACAAGAGTTCGCGATTTGACTGAGGACGAGGTTTCAACCCTTAGAGCTGAGATCGACAAATACAACGTTGAAGGTGACCTTCGTCGTGATATTGCACTCGATATCAAGCGTCTCATTGAAATCAACTGTTACAGAGGTCTTCGTCACAGGAAAAATCTTCCTGTAAGAGGACAGCGTTCAAAGACAAATGCAAGAACCAGAAAAGGCCCAAGAAAGACTATGGCCAACAAAAAGAAATAAGATTTGAATTGAAACTGTGTCTTTACGGATTCTCGTAAGACTCCGTTAAAATCAGGAGGTGAAATTTACTATGGCAAAGGCAGTCAAGAAAACCAGACGTCGTAGAGAAAAGAAAAATATTGAACGTGGTGCGGCTCATATCAAGTCAACCTTTAACAATACAATCGTTACAATCACCGATGTTGCAGGAAACGCTATTTCATGGGCATCAGCTGGTGGTTTGGGATTCAGAGGTTCAAAAAAGAGCACTCCATTCGCAGCACAGATGGCAGCAGAAACAGCTGCAAAAGCTGCTATGGAACACGGTCTCAAATATGTTGAAGTATACGTAAAAGGACCTGGTAGCGGTCGTGAAGCAGCAATTCGTGCTCTTCAGGTTGCAGGTCTTGAGGTTAATATGATTAAGGACGTTACACCGATTCCTCACAACGGTTGCAGACCCCCCAAGAGAAGACGTGTATAGTTCGGTTAGGAAATTTTAGGAGGTGAAATTATACCATGGCTAGATATACAGAATCAGTTTGCAGAATATGCAGACGTGAAGGACAGAAGTTGTTCTTAAAGGGCGACAGATGTTATACAGATAAATGTGCTATTACAAGACGCGCTTATGCTCCCGGTCAGCACGGTCAGGGCAGACGTAAGCTTTCTGAGTACGGAACTCAGCTCAGAGAAAAACAGAAAGTTAGACGCGCTTATGGCATACTCGAAGGTCAGTTCGCTCATTATTTCGAAATGGCTAACAAAATGGCAGGTGTTACAGGTGAAAACCTTCTTTCATTAGTTGAAAGACGTCTTGACAATGTTGTTTACAGACTTGGTTTTGCAGTTTCAAGACCTGAGGCAAGACAGCTCGTTTCACACGCACACTTTTTGGTAAACGGAAAGAAGGTTAACATTCCTTCTTACCTTGTTAAAGTTGGAGATGTAATTACTCTTTGCGAAACAAGCCGTCAGAGCTCAAAATTTGACGCTGTTCTCGCTTCAACAGAATCAAGAATAGTTCCCAAGTGGCTTGATATGAACAAGGATACTCTTGAAGGCAGAGTTGTTGCTTTTGCTGAAAGAGAAGATATCGATCTTCCAATCGAAGAACACTTGATTGTTGAGTATTACAGCAAATAATAGACTGTATCCGGTTTTCTGCCACTCTTTGTGGCGGAACCACAATGCTTTTGCAAAGACGCGTGCTCTTGCGGCATTGTGTTAAAGAAATTGAGTAGGAGGGCTAAATATGATAGAAATAGAAAAGCCAAGAGTTGAATGTGTCCACGTATCAGAAGACGAAAGCTACGGCAAATTTGTCGTAGAGCCCCTCGAAAGAGGATACGGCACAACTTTGGGTAACTCGCTCAGAAGAATTCTTCTCTCATCCCTTCCCGGTGTGGCTGTAAATTCCGTTAAAATTGACGGTATTTTGCACGAATTTTCCACTATCCCCGGTGTTGCGGAAGATGTTACAGAAATTATTCTCAACATAAAGAAGCTGGCGATTAAACTTCATTCAGACGGTCCCAAAACAATTTACATCAACCATGAGGGTGCAGGCGAAATTTGTGCCCGCGATATTAAGTGTGATTCAGATGTTGAAATCATCAACGGTGATTTGCACATTGCAAAGCTCAATGAAGATGCAAAACTCTTTATGGAAATCGTTATTGACAAGGGACGCGGCTATGTTTCTGCTGACAGAAACAAGCAGCTTCTTCAGCCGGTAATCGGCGTTATTCCGGTGGATTCAATTTATACACCTGTTATGAAGGTTAACTATACAGTTGAAAACACCAGAGTAGGTCAGATAACAGACTATGACAAGCTTACGCTTGAGGTTTGGACTGATGGAACAATCAATCCTCCTGATGCAGTCAGCTTGGGCGCGAAGATACTCAATGAACATTTAAATCTCTTCATCGATTTGTCTGAAAGTGCGAAAAACGCAGAAATCATGATTGAGAAAGAAGAAAGCAAGAAAGAAAAAGTTTTAGAGACAACAATCGAAGAGCTTGACCTTTCAGTGCGTTCTTACAACTGTTTGAAGAGAGCTGGTATCAACACTGTTCAGGATTTGACAAACCGCAGCGAAAACGACATGATGAAGGTAAGAAACCTTGGTCGCAAGTCGCTTGAAGAGGTTATTGCAAAGCTTGAAAGTATGGACCTTGCTCTTGCAACAAACGAAGACTAATTCCCCCGAAAGTAAAATTTCGGTGAAGATTTATTGAAAGAGGTGATAGTATGGCACACCAGAGAAAGTTGGGAAGACCCACAGACCAGAGAATAGCAATGCTTAGAAATCTCACAACTTCTTTCCTCGAAGCAGGTAAAATCGAAACAACTACCACTCGTGCTAAGGAAGTTCAGAAGTTGGCTGAGAAAATGATTACACTTGGCAAGAAGGACACACTTCACACAAGACGTCAGGCTCTTGCGTTTATCACAAAAGAAGACGTTGTTACAAAGTTGTTCAGTGAAATTGCTCCCAAGTACGCTGAGCGTAACGGTGGTTATACAAGAATTATCAAAGTTGGTCCCAGACGTGGCGACGCTGCTGAAGTTTCAGTTTTGGAACTTGTATAATTAAATTAAAATTATAGCGGCTCTTTTTGAGAGCCGCTGTTTTTTTGGCGAGATATGCAGGTATTTTCTGCACGGAGGAATTTTTGAAATGATAAAAGCTTGTATTTTTGATTTGGACGGCACGCTCCTTAATACTCTTGATACCATTGCGTATTTTGGAAATGAAGCTCTCAAAAATTTTGGTATTGAAATTATACCCACAGAGGAATATAAAACATTGGTGGGAAATGGTTCAAGGGTTCTAATTGAGAGAATGCTTGAATTCAGGGGCGTGGGATTGGAAAAGAGTGCTGAAATACACCAGTGGTACGAAGAAAAATATGACAATGATTTTTTGTATCTTACCGCTGTGTATGATGGGGTTATTCCTATGCTTGAAGCCCTTAAGGAGATGGGAATTAAGACAGCAATCCTTTCAAACAAGGATGATAGCACAACAAAGAAGGTTGCAGAGGTTATGATTGACGACGGGCTTATTGATATTTGCTTGGGGGCGAGAAAAGGAAAACCCTTAAAGCCTGACCCCGAATCAGTGTTTGAAATAGTGGAGGAGCTTGGAGTCTCCAGAAGTGAATGCCTTTATATCGGGGACACTGCAACAGATATTGAAACAGCGAAGAATGCAGGAATCTCTTCTGTGGGTGTTTTGTGGGGATTCAGGGATGGCACAGAACTGAGGAATGCGGGCGCGGATATTATCATTTCTCATCCGTTGCAAATAATTGATGAGATAAAAAATAAATGTTTTAGATGAAAATATAGGCAATCAACTTATGTTGGCTGCCTTTTTTGTTAAAAGTTTGATATATTTCAAGAAAAAATTCAAAATAGGCTTTCCTATTTTGAAAAAGTGTGATATACTATTACGTGGAATGATAAAAGGGAGGATGCGGTATGCGCAAAATCGGATTTGACAATCAAAAATATCTTTTGGAGCAATCACAACAGATAAGAAAACGCATTGCAGAATTTGGGGGAAAGCTATACCTTGAATTTGGCGGAAAGCTGTTTGACGATTATCATGCGGCAAGGGTTCTTCCCGGTTTTGCTCCCGACAGCAAAATCCGTATGCTTCAACAGCTAAAGGACGATGTTGAGATTGTTATTGCCATCAATTCTGAGGATATTGAGTCCAACAAAATGCGTGGCGATTTGGGTATTACCTATGATAATGACGTGCTCCGCCTTATTGATACATTCCGTGAGATGGATTTGTATGTGGGAAGCGTTGTTCTTACCCGTTATAATAATCAGCCATCTGCAAAAACATTTTTTAAACAGCTTGAAAATTTGGGAATAAAATGCTATAAGCATTATACAATAGCAGGGTATCCTTCGGACATTCCGCATATAGTAAGTGATGAGGGACTTGGAAAGAACGATTTCATCGAGACCCAGCGGTCTTTGGTGGTTATTACTGCGCCAGGTCCGGGAAGCGGCAAAATGGCAACCTGTCTCAGCCAGCTTTATCATGAACATAAACGTGGGATTGCTGCGGGTTATGCGAAGTTTGAGACATTTCCGGTGTGGAATCTGCCACTTAAACATCCGGTGAACCTTGCTTATGAGGCGGCAACGGCTGACCTCAATGATGTGAATATGATTGACCCATTCCATTTGGAAGCGTATGGAAAGACAGCGGTGAACTATAACCGTGATGTTGAAATTTTCCCCGTGCTCAACACTATGTTTGAACGTATCCAGGGAAAATCCCCATACAAATCACCTACTGATATGGGTGTAAATATGGCGGGATATTGCATTGTTGATGATGGGGTTTGCTGCGAAGCATCAAAGATGGAAATCATCAGAAGATATTTCTCTGTAAGTGCAAATATTGTACGAACACTTGGCGATGACACCACTCAGGTGAAAAAACTTGAGCTTTTGATGAATCAGGCGGGGGTTACGCCTGAGTATTGCCCGGCGGTTCCAAAGGCTTTGGAAAAGGAAAAACGCACACAGGCGCCTGCAGGTGCCATGGTGCTTCCTGATGGCAGAATTGTGACGGGAAAAACATCAACCACTCTCGGAGCAGCAGCGGCACTTTTGCTCAACGCCCTTAAAGCTCTTGGTGAAATTGATCCTGAAATTGATTTGATTGAGGCATCGGTCCTTGAACCTATTTGTGAGCTTAAAACAAAATATCTAAAACACAAAAATCCGAGACTCCATACCGATGAGGTTCTTCTTGCCCTCACAATTTCGGCACTTTCCAGTGATGTTGCAAAGCTTGCAAAGGAACAGCTTGAAAAACTCCACGGCGGAGATGCTCATTTTACCGTTATTTTGAGTGAAGAAGACGAAAAAATCCTAAGACGACTGGGAATAAATGTGAGCTTTGAGCCAAGATACGAAAACGAAAGACTTTATCATCAATAAAACAAAACCCGCAAATTCCGGGTGAGCATGCGGGATTTTGTTTTGAAACAAGTCATTCGTTGTTCGGCAATATGGGGGAAAAGACATCAGCGGTGTTTCCGAGTGGAGACATAGCCTTTATTGATGAAGAATATTGACTGGGCGTCATTCCTGTGATTTTTTTGAACTGCAGGGAGAAATAATGTATACTTGAATACCCAAGAAGCTCAGCAATCTGAGAGATGTTGTGACTGTCCTCTCTGATAAGTTTTTTTGCCAGTTCAATTTTCATTTTAATAAAATACTGTATGGGACTGGTGGAAAAATTGGAGTTGAAAAGACGGTTGATGCCCATACGATTAAGCCCGCTGTACATAACAAGGTCTTCTATGGTTACATTTTCGCTTATATGGTCTGACATATAGTTTAAAATGATGTTGAGACTGGCATTTGAGTGATTTTGCATAAATGTGTGAGCCTGCGTTTTTTGAGTGTTTCCCGACCTCAAAAATGTTATAAGAAGCTGGCATATATATTGGCTTATAAGTTGTTTGGAGCCCACAAGGGGATTTTCTTTTGAGTCAAGTTGCTTTGAGAAAAGATCATTGAGGGGCGAAGAAAATGCATTTGTGTATTCTGAAATTATTTTTGCAATTAGAGTCTTTTGTTCGTTATCAACTGTAAGGACCCGGTCTTTAAAAAAATTCATAGCTTCAGAGTGGCAGGAAAAACTTACAATAGCTACATTTGGAGCAATTTTGCCGTTACTTCTTATGTTGTGCCATTCGTTGGGCTTGTGAAAAATTATATTTCCTTGGGAAAGAAGAATTTCCTTATTGTCAGCGGAGGCAAAGACCTCGCCTTTGTCCACATACACAAATTCCCAAAAATCGTGGCTTTCACCGTGAAAAGAAAAGTCCTTCGGATATTCAAAATAATGTACTGAATATAGTTTTTCAATGTAAAATGAGAAGTCAAGGGCTGCTCCCCGATAATCCATAATACCAACCTCCTTATATATAAAATATCAAAAAAGTGGGCTGGAGTCAATAAAAAGTGTGATTTTTTTATAAGATAGAGTTATTTTTGGATAAATACAAACAACAAAGTAGATTGTATGATATATGTTGTGGATATAACGAATAAAAACTTGATGGGAGATGAATTTATGAGCGAGAAAACGACTTTGGTAGTTATGGCTGCAGGGATGGGAAGCCGATTTGGCGGGCTAAAGCAGATTGCACCGGTTGGACCAAACGGCGAAATAATTTTGGATTTTTCAATTTATGATGCGGTTAGAGCCGGATTTGACAAGACGGTTTTTATCATCAGACGTGATATTGAAAAAGATTTCCGTGAAATTACCAAAAAACGGATTGAAAAAATGACAGATGTTTCTTATGTTTTTCAGGACATGGACAATCTTCCAAAAGGTTTTTCTGTGCCTTTGGGAAGGGAAAAACCCTGGGGAACAGGTCACGCAGTTTTTTGCACCAAAGATACTGTGGATACACCTTTTGCGCTCATAAATGCAGATGATTATTACGGACAGAAGTCCTTTGAAATTCTCCATAAAAATCTGGTGGAGAATGATGAAAATTGTATGGTGGGTTTCAGCCTTGGAAATACCATAACCGAAAACGGAACGGTCGCCCGTGGAGTGTGCAGTGTTGAAAATGGATTTCTCAGAAGCGTTGTTGAGCATACCGGTCTTGACAAAAACAGTGACATTCCTCTTGATACCGTAGTTTCCATGAATATGTGGGGACTTTTGCCCTCTGTTTTTCGAGATGTGGAAAAGGATTTTGTGGAATTTTTGGAAAATATCAAAAATCCTCTTAAGGATGAGTTTTACATTCCTTTTGTGGTTGACAACATGATAAAGACAAAAAATGAAAAGGTCAGAGTTTTGGAGACAAATGAAAAATGGTATGGCGTTACCTATAAAGAAGATAAAGACACCGTTGTTTCTGCCATGAAAAGATTGGTAAAGGAAGGCTTTTATAATGGGATTTAATCTTAAAGAAGTTTGTGAGCAGTTTATTATTAAGACAGACATCGAATCATACGGAAACGGACATATAAATGATACATACATGGCGGATGCAAAACCCCAGATTATTCTGCAAAGGATAAATAAAAATGTTTTTCACAGTCCCCATGAAGTTATGGAGAATATATATAATGTTACGGAACACCTCAAAAAGAAGATTGTTGAGCGCGGAGGAAATCCCGATCGTGAGACGCTGAATGTTATCAAAACCAAGGATGGAAAGAATTATTTTCAGCTGGACGAGGAAAACTTTTTCAGAATGTATCTTTTTGTGACGGACAGTGTGAGCTATGACGTTGCTCACGACCCTGTACAGCTTTTCCACGCGGGAACAGCGTTTGGACGGTTCCAGAATATGCTGAATGATTATCCGGCTGGCAGTCTTTATGAAACGATTGTTGATTTCCATAATACGCCAGAACGTGTAAATCAGCTGAAAAAAGCGATTTCCAACGATTTGGCAGGCAGACTTGTTGAGGTTCATGACGAGGTTGAGTTTGCGTTAGATTATGCAAAATATAAAAGTCTGATAACCGATGAAATGGAAAAGGGAACTGTTCCTCTCAGAGTTACCCACAATGACACAAAGCTTAATAATGTGTTGTTTGACGCAAAAACAGGTGAAGGCATTTGTGTAATTGACCTTGATACTGTTATGCCGGGTTCGATTCTTTATGACTTCGGCGATGCCCTCAGATTTGGTGCATCAAGCGGGGCGGAGGATGAACAGGATTTGGATAAAATCTGGTTTGACCTCGAAAAGTTTGAACAGTTTGCAAAAGGGTTTTTGGGTGAGGTAAAGGATTGTCTTACCAAGAAGGAAATTGAGCTTTTGCCTGCTTCTGCTCTTATTATGACATATGAGTGCGGCATAAGATTTTTGGCAGACCATTTAAATGGTGACACTTACTTCAAAGTCCACAGAGAAAACCATAATCTTGACAGAGCAAGAACTCAGTTTAAGCTTGTTAAAGACATTGAAAGCAAGTTTGACGAAATGAAAAAGATAATTGAAAAATATGTGTAAACAAAAACACAAAAAACGACAGCCTTCGGTGTGCGAAAGCTGCCGTTTCTTTTTTGGTGGAGGGAGATGGATTCGAACCATCGAAGCGAGACGCAACAGATTTACAGTCTGCCCCCTTTGGCCACTCGGGAACCCCTCCGTAAAAGTGGAGCTGGTGATGGGACTCGAACCCGCAACCTGCTGATTACAAATCAGCTGCTCTGCCAATTGAGCTACACCAGCTTACCTTGTGTTTTGAGGTCGTTTTCACAACCAGCGAATATTATGATACCACAATTCTGTGGGCTTGTCAACACTTTTTTGAAAATATTTTTAAAATTTGAAAAAGATTGTAAAGAATCATATTTCTTTGACAAAAAGTGAGAAATCCTTGCCGTCTGTTTCAAGCACGCCATAATGTCTTGAAACACTTCCCGGATTGAAAAGGTTAATTCCGGTGTCCGATTCATTGAGCATAGAGTGGGTGTGACCAAAGATGCAAATGTCGGCTCCAACCTCGCGGCCTTTGGCGCTTAGCTTTGACAATGAATATTTTACTCCATAGAGGTGCCCGTGAGTGAGAAAAATTTTCACATTGTCAAAGGTGAAAGTCCGTTCATCGGGGTAGGTGGCATCCCAAAAGTCATTATTCCCACGTACTCCTGCCACCACAAGATACGGATATGCAATCTGGAGGTCTGCGATATCACGATTTATGTCACCTGCGTGGATAATCATATCTATATTTTTTTCTTGCTCAATAGCTTTTGCCATGGCATTGAAGTTTCCGTGGGAATCACTGAATATTATTGCTTTCATAAGAAAAAATCCTTTCAACGAACTGGTATTATTTTAGCATAAACAAAACAAATTGTCACTATTTTATTTTGAAAACATATAATAATTATAACAGATGAAAGGAGTGTTTTCATTGAATATTCAGGATATGATTTCAAAAATGTCACCTGAGATGCTTGCACAGGGGCTGAAACAGTTAAGCGGAGGAATGAGTCCGGAGCAGCTGAAAAAGGCAGAAGAAACAATAAAAATGATGAGTCGGAGTGACTTGAGCAAGGAAATTTCAGGACTTGATGCAAAGGGGCTGCAGGATACTCTCACAAAAAATCCTGAACTTGCTAAGCAGCTTGCTCAGAATCCTCAGTTGCTTTCGGCACTTGCTGAAATTGTGAAGAAAAAATAAAAGGTTTAGGAGGCTTTTGAAATGGAAGAAACCCCTGATTTCTCAATGGCTGTTGAAAAGCTTCAGGAAATGCTTGGAAGTGAAGACGGTCAGTCACAAATTCAAAATCTTTTGGGCTTGTTTGCTTCGGGAAACGGGGAAAACACAGAAAGCCGTGAGGAAGACTCCGTGAAGCAGACGTCGGGACTTTTTGGTGACGGAGGCATGGACCTTTCATCCATAATGCAAATGGGCGGAATAATGAGTGCCATAAACGGAGCAAAACAAAATTCCCATACTGATTTTTTGAATGCACTAAAGCCGTTCCTGAAACAAAGCCGCAGAAAAAAACTTGACCAGGCAGCGCAGATTATGAAGATGACGGCGGTTTTCAAGGCGTTTAAGGAAAATAGTCAGGGAGGTGTTTGAAATATATCAACGCTATACCCCAAATCAAAACGGAAACAAATCGGAAATGGCAAATGGTGGGCATAATCATCAAAACACAGGAGGACAGAGGCGTGGCAACGCAGAGCATAGTCAAAACGGAAATGCCGGCAGAATGGTTATGCAGGGAAACCCCCAACGGGAACAGGGGAGGTCCGCGCACCCAAATAACATAAAGATGCTGCCTCCCGCGAAAAACTTTAATGAGCAAAAAAATCACAACCATAGCCAGCAGAAAAAAGAGGAAAACAGGCACTGCAATTCAGGGAGCAGAAAAAAGAACGGCAAGGGTATGAATTTTTTTGAGAATATACTTCCAAAAGGAATTTATGACCCTAAAACAAAAAAAGTTATGGGCTTTTTTACAGCTGAAGATTTGCTGTTGGTTGCCCTTATTTTTATTTTTTTGGATTCAGATGAAGAAGGCAATCCCTTGATGGCGCTGGCTCTTTTGTATGTGTTGCTGGGGGATTATTTTGATTTTGGCGATTTTCTCATATAGCAGAACTTGTGGAATATACTGTCTATCTTTCTCATAAGAATATAAAAAAGAAGACTATTTTAAAAGAGAGGTAGATAAAGATATGTCGGTTAAGCTGCGAAAAGAGCATATAAAGCTTTCTCAGGTTATTTGTGCCAGAAACACAAAAACCACGGTGGAAAGCGATGTTATTGTCCCGGACATTAAGCCGGATGCGGTTAAAATCCTGAAGGTTTGCGCGGAGGCGGTAATAACTCAGAAAAGTGTTCAAAGTGACAAGGTTTATGTGGAGGGAATAATTCGTCTGGACATACTGTATGTTCCTGAGGACAGAAGCTGCGGACGGGTGAAATCCATATCGGTAGACCAAAGTTTCAATCATATGATTGCGGCAAACGGTGCAAAGAATGGTATGAATGTTGAAGCTGCAGTTGTTTCTGTGTGTCCGGAATACAACCTCATTAACAGCAGAAAAATAGGAATACGCAGTACCCTTTGTATCAATATAAAGGTGACGGAAAACAAAGAGCTTGAGATTGCTGCTGGAGTTGAGGATGGGGAGGACATTCAAGCAAAAGCGAGATGCCTTAAATTCCACAACTCCTGCCAGTGCACAGAACGGGATGTTCTCATTAAGGATAAGATAGAGGTGCCCCAGGGAAAGCCTGACCTTAAAGAAATCTTAAGATTTTCAATAAGACCCGAGCTTGAAGAACTCAGGCTCCTTACGGGCAAAGCGGTTGTTAAAGGAAATCTTAAGATTTGCACCCTGTACTCCGGAAAGGGTGAAGATGATATTATCGAATGTATGGAGCACATCGTTCCTTTCAGTGAAGTTCTTGAAATAGACGGCGTTGATGAAAGCTTGAACGGCGAAGCGGTTTTCTCGGTGAAGGATATCTATTATGAAATTTGTCGGGATAATGACGGCGATAAACGACTTTTAAGCTTTGAAACAGCTATTTGCATTGAAATAAAAACCACCGGCATCACAGAGTGCGAAACCATGTGCGATGCCTACAGTCTGAGCCGTGAGGTAAAAATGAAAAAGGACTGCTGTGACGTTGAACAGCTCGTGGATATAGCTGCGGAGCAAATAAGTCTTAAAGAGCTTGCCAAGGTTCCCGACTATCTCCCTGAGGTATATCAGGTCTGTGACTGTACAGCATCAAGCGAAATCGAACGGGTTTCGATTGAGGGAGAAATTGTTATTGTGACAGGATACATAACAACCAATGTATTGTATATGTCTCAAAGTGAAGAGGTGCCGGTTTCGGGATTCAGTCACGTTTTGCCATTTTCGCACAGTGTGAGAGTTGATGGAATTTGTGAAAATTCAGTGTGTGATGCAAAGGTTGAAGTGGAACATCTTGGATATATTATATCAGGAAACAGAGAAATCGAGCTTCGTCCCACTCTCAACATAGGTCTTAAGGCTGTTAATCCCAACAGCTGTGAAATTGTCTCGGAAATGGAATATGATAACGAAAAGGAAGTGCCAAAGCGTGCCGCAATGATTGTGTATTTTGTAAAGAGAGGCGACAGCCTTTGGGATGTTGCTAAAAGATACCGCACCACGCCTGAAAAAATTGTTGCAGTCAATGGTAGTGAAAAAGAATGCATGGTTGAGGGAAACAGAATTTATATTTTTAAATAAAGAAATCCTCCCAGGGATATCTCTGGGAGGATTTAACTTTTATCTTTGATAAATGTTTTTATGTAAGGGAATGAAGAATCGTTATGCTGTCTTTGTTTGCTGTGTGCAAAAATATATCTTTTCCTACCGAAAAACCGTGTCCCTCAAGGCAAAGGGCTGCGTTTTTAAGAGCCAGGTCGGGGTAGTTGTTTTCGGGGCTTATGTGACCGAGGATGATTTCTCGTGTCCCAAGCTTTGCAAGACATAATGCTGTCAGGGCAGCATCATCGTTTGACAGATGCCCGATTTCGCTCTTTATCCGGCGCTTCAGGGCATAAGGGTATGAGCCTGCTTCAAGCATAAAAAGGTCATAGTTTGATTCAAGTAATACCATGCGACTGCCTTTGACGGTATTTAAAATATGGTCGGTTATCACCCCAGTATCGGTGACAACTGAAATTTTGTCGCTGCTTGTTTCAAATGTATAACCCACAGGCTGTGCTGCATCGTGGGAGAGGGGAAAAGGAGTGATGTTTATGTTGCCGAGGCAAAAGGTTTCGCTTTCGCCAATGGTATGAATGTTTTGAGGGGCAACGCTTGGGCACGTGCGTTTTAGGTGTCCCCATGTTCCGTAGGTGGCAAAAATTGGAAGATTGTATTTTTTTGAAACAGTATTTACGCCTTTTGTGTGGTCGGTGTGTTCGTGGGTGATTAAAATGGCATCAAGATCAGCGGGTGATACATTAAAAAGAGCAAGGCTTTCTTCAAGAACTTTGCCACTTATGCCGCAGTCCAAAAGAATTTTAGAGTTTTGGGTGGATATAAGAGAGGCGTTTCCCTTGCTGCTGCTTCTTAAAACATATAAATCAAGTCTTGACATCGAAAATACTCCAATCTTATGAAAAACCGCATCAAAGGTTTCCTTTGATGCGGAAGTTTTTATGCAATGGTTGTGGCTCTGACTTTTTCGCCGTCGGTTCGACGGGTAATCTGAGCACCCAGACCGCGAAGCTTTTTCTCAAAATCTTCATAGCCACGGTCGATATAGTTGAGGTTGTAAACCTCGGTGACGCCGTCCGCCATAAGCCCTGCAATTACAAGGGCTGCTCCTGCACGGAGGTCTGTGGATGAAACAGGGGAGCCGATGAGTCGATTTCCTCCCTCAACCACCGCTATGCGCCCGTCAACAGAAACACTTGCTCCCATTCGGCGAAGCTCTTCCACATATTTGAAACGGTTGTCCCAGACGTTTTCGGTGACAATGCTTGTGCCCTCTGCTGCGGTAAGCAGTGTAAGAATCTGGGGCTGTAAATCTGTGGGGAAGCCGGGGTGCGGCATGGTTTTTACATTTGCTTTTTTCAGGGGTTTGTTTGCTAAAACACGGAGGCTGTCATCGTATTCTTCAATGGTTACACCAATTTCAAGAAGCTTTGCTGATATTGAATCAAGATGCTTTGGAATGATGTTTTTGATGAGAACATCACCACCAGTAGCCGCTGCGGCAATCATAAATGTTCCTGCTTCTATTTGGTCGGGAATGACGGTGTATGTGCCACCGTGAAGAGCGGTAACACCTTTAATCTTAATAACGTCAGTACCTGCACCCTTAATATTTGCACCCATACTGTTTAAAAAGTTTGCAACATCAACAATGTGAGGCTCTTTTGCCGCATTTTCAATAACTGTCTGACCTTCGGCAAGTGTCGCCGCAAGCATAATGTTTATGGTTGCGCCAACTGAAACTTGGTCCATATATATGCTGGCACCACTGAGACTTTCTGCTTTAATATCAACGATGCCACCTTTTTCGGTGGAATATGAAGCGCCAAGGGCTTCAAAACCTTTGAGGTGGAAGTCAATGGGTCTTACACCAAAATCACAGCCACCAGGCATAGCTACACGGGCTTTTTTGAATCTTCCAAGTAGCGCACCCATAAGATAAGAGGATGCACGGATTTTGCTTACCATTTCATATGGGGCCTCAAAACGATCGACCCCTGTGCTGTCGATTTTCAAAACGCCTTTGTCAATAAATTCGGCATTGCCGCCCAGCTGGTTGATTATATCGATAAGAACATAGGTGTCACTCACAGGGGGCACATTTTCAATTATACAGGTTCCGTTAACCATCAAGGCTGCTACTATAAGTGCAACTGCGGAGTTTTTTGCTCCGCTGATTTCGACTTCGCCCTCAAGCTTGGCGCCGCCCAGAACAACATATTTTTCCATGGTCCACCCACCTAAAAATTTCTTTTGTTAAAAAAGCATGTATACAAGAAACTGCGAGTGACAAGGGTCTCCCGCAAAATTATGTCAAAAGTCATAAGTATCCACAGGTATTTTATCACAAGAAATGAAAAAAATCAATCCCTTACAGCACATTTTGTGAATTTATTTTCCAAAATATACAAGATAAAGGATTTCAAAAAGGAACTATATTTTAATAGTATCCAGTTTCGCCCTGAATAATACGTGCTTTTCCGTTGGTTTTGTCAATAATTTTGGCTTCAAAGGCTGAGACGGATGAAACAGGAACAAAAGCGGGGATTTTAACGGAGTCTTCATAAATGATTTCGCCCAGGGCAAAGCCTAAGGACAGTGCCTCACTTTGAATTTTGCCAAGGAGGGAATAGTCACATTCAATAGTCACCTCACAGCAGAGGTTTTTCTCTATTGGCAAGGCACTTTCAATTCCCAGCTTTGCCGCTTTTGAATATGCGTGGACAAGACCGCCTGTTCCCAAAAGAATGCCGCCGAAATATCTTGTTACCACCACGATAAGGTTTGAAAGCCCTTCTTTTTTTATCATATCAAGAACAGGAAGTCCTGCTGTGCCTGATGGCTCGCCGTCGTCACTGTAACGCTGAACGTTGTTTTCCTCGAGGACATAAGCATAGACATTGTGGGTTGCATCCCAAAACTTTTTTTTGAGAGTGTCCAAAAAAGCCAGAGCCTCTTCCTCGGTGCTGACTGGCATAACGTGGGCAATAAACCTTGAACGCTTTTCAATTATTTCACAATTTGTCGTCTTTGTGACGGTTTTGTAGCTTTCTTTCATCGGGGGGACTGCCTTTCTCAGTTTTCTTTTCAAAAGTATTTTAGCATAAAAAAGTTTTGTGTGCAACAGTTTATTGAGGACCAAGAAGCATATTTGCCATTAAAACAGCAAAAACCATTCCAGTAAAATCCGCAAGCAAGGCGGCTTTCAGGGTGTGACGAACCTTTTTTATTCCCACTGCCCCAAAATATACAGCAATGGTATAAAAGGTGGTTTCGGTAGACCCCATCATAACAGATGCGATTTTTCCGGGGATTGAATCGGGCCCGTAGTTTTTGAAAATATCATTGACTATTGCAATAGAGCCACTGCCTGAAACAGGGCGGAGGAGTGCCAGTGGCAAAACCTCGGAGGGCATTTCAAGAAAAGAGGTAAGAGGTGAAAGCAGTTTTGAGAGAATTTCGAGAGCGCCGGAAGCGCGGAACATTGAAATTGCCACCATAAGTCCTACAAGGGGTGCAGAAATTTGGACAGTGCTTTCAAGGCCGAGCTTTGCGCCCTGCACAAAGCTGTCATATACGTTGTCTCGTTTAAATAGACCAAAGGAGACGATTGATACTATCATAATCGGTACAGAAAGAAGAGATATGGTGTTTATCAAAGGCGGTTCCTCCCATATTTTTCAAAAAGCTTGGCAGCGGTTATGCCGACTATTACGGAAGCTGCACTACATATCCACACAGGGAAAACGATTTCTGATGGGTTGAGCGACCCATACATTTGACGCAGGGAAATTACGGTGGAGGGAATAAGCTGTATGGATGCCGTGTTGAGAACTGCGAAGGTGCACATTTCGTTGCTGGCTGACGCCTTATGTTTATTTTCCTTATCCAGTTCCCGCATGGCACAAAGACCTAGTGGCGTTGCAGCGTTGCCCATTCCCAAAAGGTTTGCCACCATATTAAGAACTATTGCCTTGAGGGCGGCGGAGTCTTTTTTTAGTTTTGGAAAAAGGAGTTTTGTAAAAGGTCGGAGGATTTTTGCAAAGATTTGATTCAGTCCTGAGTTTTCAGCAATTTTTGCAAGTCCCGTCCAAAGACACATTGTGCCGAGGAGACCGATGCAGGTTTCTATGCCAGAGGCGGCACCTGCCAGAGCTGATGCTGTAAGGTCGCTTATTTTTCCAGTGAAAATTGCCACAATAAAGGAGATGACCACCATCCCTCCCCAGATAAAGTTCAGCATCATATCACTCTCCTTTTTGTATACGTATATGCGGGGTGGGAAAATGATATGAAAAAACCGCTACTTGGTTTATGCCAAGCAGCGGAGTTTGTATTTTAATGGTCAAAAGTTTGAATAAAATGGTTTTGCTGATGAAACGAAAACCTCGAGGTCCGGAAAATTTGTTGCAAAGAAGACCTTCAAAAATTCACAGATGGTGTTTTCGGTTTCAAAGTGTCCGGCGTCAATAATATTGAGACCAAGTTCGAAGGCAGATCGTGCGTGCTCGTGTCCAAGGTCTGCTGTGACATAAACATCTGCACCCGAATGGAAAGCGGAGTAAATCCCCTCTTTTCCACCACTGCCGCTGCAGAGCGCTACGCATCTCACCTCGTCAGACAGGTCACCGGTATATTTGAGTGCCGTTGAACCAAGGGCGGATTTAATTTTGATAAGAAAATCTTCCATAGTCAAAGGAGTGGGCAAAAACCCTACTCTGCCTATGGGAGAAAAGGGTGTGCCGTTTGCGTCAACACATTCGGCTTCTGTGTATTCACGAATATGTTCAAGACCAAGCTTCCCAGCCAGCAGGTCGTTTGTGCCGCCCTTTACTTTGTCAAAGTTTGTGTGCATACTGAAAATCGAAATATCATTTTTAACGGCAGCACGCACCATACAGCTTATGGGGTCGTCCTCGGTTACCGAATATAGAGGCTTAAAAATAAGAGGGTGATGGGAAACAATGAGGTCTGCACCAAGGGCTATTGCCTCGCGGACATTTTCTGTTGTCAAATCAAGGCAGACATAAACCCTTTGGATTTTTTGACCGCGGTCTCCAACCATAAGTCCCACGTTGTCCCAAGGTTCCTTGGTTTCCTGAGGGGCACTTGCATTCAGGACTTCAATTATTTCAGACAGTCTGTTCATAATTATTCCTCCTTGAGAAGATTTAATATGCTTTCTGTTTCAGCAAGAATTCGTTTGTTTTCAGTGCTTTGGGAATTTTTCAGCCCATCTGCACGTCTGGACAGTTTTTTGATTATCTCGGCTTTATATCGGGGGAAGAGCTGTGGTGATGTTTCGTTTAAAGCTTTTCCTAAGTATAGCTCTTTTTTTGTATAATGACACTCCCCGTTTGGCTTTGCCACGATGATATTATAAAGCTTTTCGTCCTCGGATTCCAGATATTCAGCCTCTATGGAAAAATTGTGGGATGAAAGATACTCCCGAAGCTCAAGAATTGCTGTCATTGGCTGGAGTATAAGAAGTTTGGAACTGTCCGTCACGTCACGGTTTTCTTCCAGTATGTCAGCAATCAATATTCCGCCCATGCCTGCAATGATTATAATTTCAGCGTCATGTGGCGAAAGAGTTGAGAGCCCGCCACCAAGGCGCAGGTCGATTTGCCTGGAAAGATTATACTTTTCAGTGTTTTCCTTTGCCCGAAGAAGAGGACCACGTTTTATGTCGGATGCGATTGCCTGCTCTGTTATGCCTTTTTTTACCAGATAAATAGGGATGTAGGCGTGGTCGGTACCAATATCTGCTGTGCAGCGATTGGGGGGCACCAGGGATGCAATTTTTTCAAGGCGTGGCGCAAGATTTGGAATTTGTGATGAAAAATCTGTATGCATAAAATGTTCTCCACATTGTAAATTTGTTGATTTAAATAAATTATATAGGTAAAAGGCAGGTTTTGTCAATTAAAAAAAGGATTTTTGGGAGAAATGAAGAAAATTTAAGATATATAGGAAGTTTCTGTAAAATGCAGGTGAATAAAATGACCATACGCGAAAAAATTGAAGAAATCGAAAAAAAGACACTCAGTCCTTATGCGGCTCTCAGCTGTAATACTTTGGGCAGGGCTGCCTTTGAAGAAAAATGTGAACTTCGTACGGACTTTCAGCGTGACCGTGACAGAATTATACATTCAAAAGCATTCAGGCGGCTGAAACACAAGACACAAGTGTTTTTATCCCCAGAGGGTGACCATTATAGGACACGTCTTACACACACACTTGAGGTTGCGCAGATAGCAAGGACCGTTGCCCGAGCTCTTGGACTCAATGAGGACTTGACAGAGGCAATAGCCCTTGGGCACGATTTGGGACACACTCCTTTTGGACACGGGGGTGAGAGGACCATTGACCATCTTTGTCCTGAGGGGTTTCGCCACAATGAGCAAAGTCTTCGTGTTGTAAATGTTCTTGAAAGGCGTGGGGGACTTAATCTTACGGCAGAGGTCAGGGATGGAATTCTTTGCCATACCGGTGACAAAATGCCTCAGACACTGGAAGGGAAAATCATAAGACTCGCCGACAAAATTGCTTACATAAATCACGATATAGATGATGCCATCCGCGGCGGTGTGATAAAGGGTGATGATATACCCAAAGAATATTCAAAGGTTTTGGGAAATTCACACTCTGAAAGAATTGACTCGATGATAAAAAGCATAATAAATGAGAGCTATCAAAAGTGTGATATTTTGATGGGAGAGGAAGTTTTTGAAGCGATGATGGGCCTTCGAAAGTTTATGTTTGAAAATGTATACCTGAATGATTATGCAAAAAACGAAGAAAAAAAGTCGTTCAATGTGATAAAGTCGCTTTTTGAATTGTTCCTTGAAAAACCGGAGCTTATACCGGGGGGAGAATTTGAAAGCGGGACGGTTCCCGACAATATCATAGCAGTGAGGGACTATGTGGCAGGTATGACGGACAGATATGCCCTGAGCCTTTATGACAAGTTTTTTGTTCCCAAAATATGGCGGGGATAAATTTGTGTAATTTGTTAAAGGAAAGAATGAAATTTTGTCGAATTATAAAGTAAGAAAATTTTTGGGAAAGGGGCTGCCTGATTTTTGAGACAATCGGTTGATTTTCAGGATTTTATTGATGAAGTCATAGAGAAAAATGACATAGTGGACCTCATTTCCCGTTATGTAACTTTGAAAAGAGTGGGGAATCGCTTTCAGGCACTTTGCCCTCTTCACAACGACAAAAAGACGCCGTCATTTTCGGTGTCACCTGACAAGCAGCTGTTCCATTGCTTTGGTTGCGGTGCAGGGGGGACAGCTATAAATTTCATTATGGCAAAGGAAAACCTTGATTTTATGGAGGCGGTGAAACTTCTGGCGGAAAGAGCAGGAGTGCCCATTCCTGATTATCGCAGTGCGGCAGAAAGAAATCGTGCGGCTGAGATCCATGACAAGAAAAAACGGATGTACGAGATGAATGCCGAGGCGGCGAGGTTCTTCTTCAACAACCTTATTGATAAGAAAAATGCCAAAGCGCTTGATTATTTAAGGGCAAGAAAGTTGTCAAATGCCACCATCAAAAGCTTTGGGCTTGGATATGCGCCTGATACGTGGAATATGCTCATTGATTATATGAAAGAAAAGGGCTATAGCGAGGAGGAGCTATGCGAGGTGGGACTTGCGGTGAAGCGAGACAACGGCACTTATTTTGATAAGTTCCGTGACCGAGTTATGTTCCCTATAATTGACCTTCGGGGAAATGTAATAGCTTTCGGCGGAAGAATCCTTACCGATAAGGACAATGCACCCAAATATCTGAATTCGCCTGAGACCCTTATTTATAAAAAGAAGGACAACCTTTATGCAATGAATATTGCAAAAAACACCAAGAAGGGTCAGTTTATGATTATGGAAGGGTATATGGATGTCATATCTCTTCATCAGGGTGGCTTTGACAATGCGGTGGCGTCACTTGGCACAGCATTTACGCCGCAACAGGCTGAGGTGATGAAGAGGTATGCTGACAAGGCTATTCTTTGTTATGACGCTGACGAGGCGGGTCAAAAGGCAACCGACAGGGCTGGCGAAATTTTGAGAGAAGCCGACGTCAAAGTGAAAGTTTTAACAATTACCGACGGCAAGGACCCGGATGATTATATAAAAACAAAAGGACCGGAGATGTTTCAACTTTTAATTGACAATGCTGAAAGCTTTGTGGAGTATAAGATAGGCAAGATTGAGAAACAATATAACCTTGATGACACTGTTGAAAAAATTGAGTTTGTTGAGCAAATTGCAAAAATCTTTGCCAATATAAAAAATGACGTCGAAAGAGAAGTTTATATAAAAAAAATTGCACGAAAAACCGATGTTTCACCTGACAGCATAAACGTGCGCATCAAAGAACGAATGCAAAAAAATCAGCGGAATGAAAAGGCACGGTTTCAGCGGCAGGAGAAAAAACAGTTTGAGGAACGAACCGGCGGAAGGCATGACCTTGAAAAGATGAGGGTTTATAATGCAGAAAAGCTTCTCCTCAACCTGATTTGTGAAAAGGAAGTTTTCAAAGAGGTGAAGGACAAGCTCTCGCCCCAAAGCTTTGAAGATGGAATTCACAGAAAGCTTGCAGAAATTGTTTTTGAGGTGATGTCAAAAGGCGCAAGACTCAGCCCTGCGGCAGTGCTTGCACAGTTTGATGAGTCAGAAGTTGGTGCAGTTTCGGAAATTCTTTCGGACGATAAAAATGTGGATAACAAGCTTGAAGCGGTGAAGATGCCCCTTAAGACAGTTCTTGATTATAGTGAAAAAAAGAACAATGAAATTCTTGCAAAAGACGGGGACGCAGAAAAGCTTCAGGAAATAATGGAACGACTTAAAAAGGATAAAAAATAGAAAGGCGAAGATTTATGGCTAAAAAGGAAAACGCTGCAAAGGCAGCAGAGGAAACAAAAAAGACCCCTACAACCAAGGATATGCAAAAACAAGCGGTTCAGGAATTGGTTGAGCTGGGCAAGAAAAACGGCGAGCTTTCATATAGTGATATTTCCGCAAAACTTGAAGCTGTTGAAATGGACCCTGTACAGATTGAGAGAATTTATGATTTCATTGAAAAGCAGGGAATTGAGATTGTTGGAAATTTCGGTGATGAGATTCCTGAGCTTGAAGAAGATGACGATTTTGAAATTACCGAGGATGAGCTTGCTGATTTGTCTGTGCCTGACAGCGTAAGCATTGACGACCCTGTTCGTATGTACCTAAAGGAAATCGGAAAGGTGCCGCTTCTTTCAGGAGCGGAAGAAGCTGAGCTTGCACAGAAAATGGTTGACGGTGATGCTGATGCAAAGCACCGCCTGGCCGAAGCAAACCTCAGACTTGTTGTAAGCATCGCTAAACGCTATGTTGGTCGCGGAATGTTGTTTTTGGACCTTATTCAAGAGGGAAATCTTGGTCTTATAAAAGCTGTTGAAAAGTTTGACTATACAAAAGGCTACAAATTCAGTACTTATGCTACCTGGTGGATAAGACAGGCGATTACCCGTGCTATTGCCGACCAGGCAAGAACCATAAGAATTCCCGTTCATATGGTTGAAACAATTAACAAGTTTATAAGAGTTACAAGACAGCTTGTTCAGGAGCTTGGACGTGACCCACTCCCTGAAGAAGTTGCAAAGGAACTCAATATGCCAATCGATAAAATAGGCGAAATTATGAAAATTGCGCAGGAACCTGTGTCCCTTGAAACACCTATAGGTGAAGAGGAAGACAGCTCGCTTCAGGATTTCATTCAGGACAACGAAACTCCTGCACCTCAGGATGCGGCTACGTTCAGGCTTCTCAAAGAACAGATGATGGATGTTTTGAGTACCCTTACACCCCGTGAAGAAAAGGTTTTGAGACTCCGTTTTGGTCTTGACAATGGCAGGGCAAGGACTCTTGAAGAAGTGGGTAAGGAATTCAACGTTACCCGTGAAAGAATTCGTCAGATTGAGGCAAAGGCACTGAGAAAACTCAGACACCCAAGCCGCAGCAAAAAGCTTAAGGATTATCTTGAATAATGATATAACACACAAGGGAACGGAAATTCCGTTCCCTTGTGTGTTTGTGTAGCGACAATGAGCCGTGGGATGCTTTCACATCCCATTATAATCATAGCATATAATCAGACGAAAGTATAAAAATGGTACTGCTTGGCACCAAAGTTTTTTGCGGGATAGGGGAAGGCGCTTAAAACACTTGAAATTTTGGGGAAAGTGTGCTAAAATGTAATTTCAAAATAAATATGTTGTGAAAAAATAAAGCGGAGGTATGGATTATGCATATTTTGGTTACTGGCGGTGCAGGTTATATAGGCAGTCACACTTGTGTTCAGCTTCTTGAGGCGGGATACGAGGTTACAGTGGTTGACAACCTTTCAAATAGCTCAGAGGAAGCTCTTAAAAGAGTTGAAAAGATTACAGGAAAGGCTATAAAGTTTTATGAAATAGATATGGTAGAAAAGGAGGCTTTGAGACGCGTTTTTGAGGAAAACAAGTTTGATGCGGCTATTCATTTTGCTGGGCTTAAAGCTGTTGGCGAGTCGGTTGCAAAGCCTCTTTGGTATTATCACAATAACATTTTCAGCACAGTCAATCTTTGTGAGCTTATGAGTGAGTTTGGTGTTAAAAGATTGGTGTTCAGTTCATCAGCTACGGTTTATGGAAAACCCCATACCGTCCCGATTTGTGAGGACTTTCCGCTTTCGTGCACAAATCCTTATGGCAGGACAAAGCTTATGATTGAAGAAATTCTTCGGGATTTGGCTGTTGCTGACCCGGATTGGGACATTGCAATCTTAAGATATTTCAATCCCGTAGGCGCTCACGAAAGTGGGCTCATTGGCGAAGACCCACAGGGTATACCCAACAACCTTATGCCATACATTGCTCAGGTTGCGGTGGGCAAGCGTGACATGGTTCATGTTTTCGGAGGTGATTATGACACGCCTGACGGCACGGGTGTGCGTGACTATATTCACGTTATTGACCTTGCTGACGGCCACCTTCGTGCCCTTGAAAAAATTTCAAAGAAATCAGGGGTTGTTACATACAATCTTGGTACGGGTCAAGGCTATAGCGTGCTTGATATGATAAAAGCTTTTTCGAAAGCTTGTGGAAGAGAACTTCCCTACCAGATTGAAGCTCGCAGACCAGGGGATATTGATGCTTGTTTTGCAGACCCCAAGAAAGCAAAAGAAGAAATTGGTTTCGAAGCGAAAAAAACTCTGGAGGATATGTGTGCTGACGGATGGAGATGGCAGCAGCAAAATCCCAACGGATATAAAGGATAATTTACAATTTTTTCGGAAGGAAAAACAAGATGAACGAATACCAGAAGAACATACGAAATTTTTCGATTATTGCACATATTGACCACGGAAAGTCCACACTGGCTGACCGTCTTTTGGAGATGACTGATTCCCTCACTAACCGTGAAATGCAGGACCAGATTCTTGACAATATGGACCTTGAAAAAGAACGCGGAATAACCATAAAGGCTCGTGCGGTAAGACTCTTGTACTCGGCAAAGAATGGGGAAAAGTATGTTCTCAATCTTATAGATACACCAGGGCACGTGGACTTTAACTATGAAGTGTCCAGAAGCTTAGCTGCTTGTGAGGGTGCAATTTTGATTGTGGATGCAGCTCAGGGAATTGAGGCACAGACTCTTGCTAACACATATCTTGCACTGGAGCACGATTTGGAGCTTGTTCCTGTAATAAACAAAATAGACTTGCCATCGGCGCAGCCCGAGGTTGTCAAGCAGGAAATCGAGGACGTTATTGGCATTGATGCCGAGAATGCGCCTTTGGTTTCGGCAAAGAATGGTATAAATATCGAGGCAGTTCTTGAAAGGATAGTAGAGGACGTTCCGCCACCGTCAGGTGATGAGAGTGCTCCATTTAAAGCCTTGATTTTTGACTCATATTATGACAGCTATAAGGGTGTTATTGCTTATGTCCGTGTGGTTGACGGAAAGCTGAAAGTCGGCGACACAATAAAGATGATGTCAAGCGGAAGCACCTTTGATGTTGTTGAGGTGGGTTATCTCAATCCCCTTGGTGTGCTTGCTTCCAAAGAAATCAAGGCGGGCGAGGTTGGATATATCGCTGCCAGCATTAAAAATGTCCGTGATGTTCGAGTTGGTGACACGGTGACGCTTTCGAAAGGCGGTGCGATTGAAGCGCTTCCCGGATATAAGGAAGTAAAGCCTATGGTTTATTCGGGCGTTTATCCCGCAGATGGCGCGAGATACAACGATTTGAGAGATGCCCTTGAAAAGCTTCAACTCAACGATGCGGCACTTCAGTTTGATGCTGAAACCTCGGTTGCTCTGGGATTTGGTTTCAGATGCGGCTTTCTTGGACTCTTGCATATGGAAATTATTCAGGAACGCTTAGAGCGTGAATATAATCTTGATTTGGTTACCACAGCCCCCTCGGTTGAATATCAAGTATACAAAACCGATGGTACAATGCTGACAATTTCAAACCCTACAAATCTTCCTGAGGCTCAGGAAATTGACTATATGAAAGAACCTATTGTTGCGGCAAATATAATGACCCCCAAGGAATTTGTGGGAAGCATTATGGAACTTTGTCAGGAGAGACGCGGAACTTATATTGATATGACTTATCTTGATGAAAACCGTGTAACCCTTAAGTATGAGCTTCCTCTCAATGAAATTATTTACGATTTCTTTGACGCTCTCAAGTCAAGGACTCGCGGTTATGCGTCTTTTGATTATGAAATGAAAGATTATCAGAAGTCTGACCTTGTGAAGCTTGATATTTTGCTTAATGGTGATATGGTGGACGCACTTTCGTTCATCGTTCACAAGGAAAAGGCTTATGCCCGTGGCAGACGAATTGCTGAAAAGCTGAAAGATTCAATACCCCGTCAGCTGTTTGAAATTCCTATTCAGGCGGCGGTGGGCAGCAAGATTATTGCCCGTGAAACCGTTCGTGCTATGCGAAAGGACGTTCTTGCAAAATGCTACGGCGGTGACATCACCAGAAAGAATAAGCTCCTGGAAAAACAAAAAGAGGGCAAAAAACGTATGCGTCAGGTGGGCTCGGTGGAAGTGCCGCAAGAGGCGTTTATGTCAGTGCTCAAGCTGGATTAAATTTAAAGATGGCATATTTTCTGCCGATAGGAGAAATAATGAAAAACGCAGGACTTTATATTCACATTCCTTTTTGCAAAAGCAAGTGTCTTTATTGCGACTTCAATTCTTATGCAAAATCGGAAAGCTTTATAGAGTCCTATTTTTCTGCCCTTTTTGAAGAAGTAAAAATTCAGTCGGGGCGTTATCCCAAAAAGTATGACACTGTTTACTTTGGCGGGGGAACACCAACGGCTGTTGACCCAGAATATATCTGCGATACCCTTTTGCGACTGAAAGAGTGCTTTGAAATAGCTCCCGATGCGGAGATTACGATAGAGTGTAATCCCAAAACAATCGGTTTTGATGGACTTGTGAAACTTAAAGATGCAGGCATAAACCGTCTCAGTGTTGGTCTTCAGTCTACTTGTGATAATTTTCTCAGGAAACTTGGGAGAATACATTCCTTTGAGGATTTTAAGAGTTGTTTCCAAAATGCGAGAGAAGCGGGATTTCAAAACATATCCCTTGACCTTATGTATGGGCTTCCCGAGATGACAATTTCGGATTGGGAGAATACACTTGATGAGGCGGTGCGTTTTGGGGCTGAACATATTTCCTGCTATTCATTGAAAGTTGAAGAGGGCACGCCTTTTTGGGATATGGATTTGAGCCTTCCTGATGATGACCTTGTTGCTGATATGTACGATTTGGCGGTTAAAAAGTTGGCAAATGCAGGATACAGGCGTTATGAAATTTCAAATTTTGCAAAAGAAGATAAGACCTCAAAGCACAACGAAAAATATTGGCGATGTGATGAGTTTCTTGGTCTTGGGGCAGGTGCTTTTTCGTGTATGAATAGAAAACGGTTTTCAAACGCACTTGGTATTTCAGAATATATTGAGAAAATAGAAAAAGACAAAAGCGCAGAGATTATGCGTGAAGATTTGTCCAAGTTTGATTTGATGAGTGAATTTGTTTTTCTTGGTCTTCGGATGACAGATGGAATAAGGGAAGCGGAATTTTCGTCACGGTTTGGAATAAATATTGATGAAGTCTTTGGCACGGCACTTGAAAAATATACAAAAACCAAGCATCTGATACGAGAGAATGGGTGCATACGATTTTCAAATGAGGGCTTTTTTGTGAGCAATATAATTTTAAGTGATTTTGTGTAAAAAAGCTTGATAAACCCTTTAAGGTGTGATAGAATAAGTTTTGTGAAAACTTGTCGTTATAGCTCAGCAGGATAGAGCGACCGCCTCCTAAGCGGTAGGTCGGAGGTTCGAATCCTCTTAACGACGCCAAATAAAAAACTCTGCCTATATAGGCAGAGTTTTTTATTTATACTTTTCAAAGTCACTTGCACCGTGCTTGCACCAAGGGCAAATAAAGTCGTCTGGGAGGGGGTCACCCTCATAGACATAACCGCAAACCTTGCAGACATAGCCTTTGGATTTTGCTTTCTCCGGCTTTGGTTTTACATTTTTCTGATAATATGTGTAGGTCATACTTTCTTTATCGGATATGGTCTTTGCTTCAGAAATGGTACAGATAAACATCCCGTGAGAGCCCATATCTATATAACTTTCAACCTCGAGAGAGATAAAGCTGTTGATAAATTCGGGCAGAACTGCAAGGCTGTTTTCCGAGCGAAGCGGGGTTATGCCTTCAAATTTATAAGAATCACGTCCGCTTTTAAAACCAAAGGTTTCAAACACAGAAAAGGGTGCATCCACAGATAAACAGCAAACGTTCATTTTTCCCGTTTTCTTTATGGTGTCGTGGGAATAATTCTTTTTGTTGATAGCGACAATAACCCTTTGGGGCGTGTCGGTGATTTGAGAAACGGTGTTTACAATGAGACCGTTGTCCCTTGTGCCGTCATTTGAGGTAACCACAAAAAGACCATAGCTTATTTTGAAAAGGGCACTGTTTTCAATGCTTGCCATAACATCACTCCTTTTGGAATTTAGAAAAGACGGGGTAGTTTTTTAATTGCCTTTGTTCTCGAGAGCGCAGTAACCAAAATGATGGCAATTATATAATCTATTATATGATGAACGAGAGTTCCTATACCGGTCACGTAAAAAGCTATGTAAAACATATTTCCGTTTGATGCTGACCAGCCTGTGCTTAAGAAAAGCAATGAAACAAGAGCTTCAAAAAGTGCGTGAAGAGCCATAGTAACCGCACCCACTAAGATAATGCTGTTGTTTTTCTTAATCATAAGAGCGCCTAAAAAAGCAAAAATGATATGTGAAAAAGCACGTGCGGTAACAGCCGGGTCAAGACCTGCAAAAATAAAGCCTACTGTTGTCCCAAGACTTGTGAAAATCGCGGACATAGGCGAAATGAACATAGCCACAAAAACGGGAACATGAGCAGTCAAAGTAGCAGAGAACGGTGGAAGATATACTCTGAGACCGCTGAACATAGTAGGAATTATAATACCAAATGCAATAAGCAATGCAGTGATAGCCATATCTTTTGTGTTAAAACTTTTTTTCATAATAAACATCTCCTGAGAAAATTATTATTGTACTTTGTAATATTTTATAATTTTTGCAAAACATTGTCAAGGGATTTGGGGGGAAATCTGTTGAAATATAGGGTTTTTATGGTTGACAGGAAAAGAGAAAAAGGGTATAATGCATAGTGAAAGAATGTGTATAAGCATTTTGGAATATTGACTTTGCACTGTCTTTAATTAAAGACGATAAATATACAGGAGGAAAAAACAAATGGGATACAAAAAGCTGTTTACTTCAGAATCTGTTACCGAAGGGCATCCTGACAAAATTTCCGATATAATTTCGGATGCTGTGCTTGATGCGATTTATGAACAAGACCCACTCGCGCGTGTTGCTTGTGAGGTTACAGTTACCACAGGACTTGTGGTTGTGGTGGGTGAAATAAGCACTACTGCAAACATTGACATTCAGCACATTGTCAGAGAGGCTGTGCGTGAGGTTGGTTATACCCGTGCAAAATACGGTTTTGACTGTGACACCTGCGGTGTTATCTGTGCCCTTGACAAACAGTCAGCTGATATTGCTCTTGGTGTTGACGAAGCCCTTGAGTCAAAAGAAGGTGATGCGGAAAAAGGTCTTGGTGCAGGTGACCAAGGAATGATGTTTGGCTTTGCTTGCGACGAAACCGAGAGCTTTATGCCGCTTGCTATTGACCTTGCTCACAAAATGGCAAGAAAGCTCACCGAAGTCAGAAAGAACGGAACGTTGCCATACCTCAGGCCTGACGGAAAGACTCAAGTTACGGCAGAATATAATGAGGACGGAACTGTTAAGCGTATTGATGCGGTGGTTGTTTCAAGCCAGCACGATGAAAATGTTCCAATGGAAACCTTGAGACGTGATATTGAAGAAAAAGTTATCCGCGCAACTGTCCCCGAAGAACTGATGGATGAGGACACAAAGATTTTCATTAACCCCACCGGCAGATTTGTTATCGGCGGGCCTCAGGGTGACTCAGGACATACCGGAAGAAAAATTATTGTTGACACCTATGGCGGATATGCCCGCCACGGCGGCGGTGCTTTTTCAGGAAAAGACCCCACGAAAGTTGACCGCAGTGCAGCATATGCCGCAAGATATGTGGCAAAGAACCTTGTGGCAGCAGGTCTTGCAAAATCCTGTGAGGTGCAGCTTGCCTATTCAATCGGTGTAGCAAAGCCTGTATCTCTCAGAATCGATACTTTCGGAACTGGCAAAATCAGTGAGGAAAAGATTTCTGAAATTGTGGAAAAGGTGTTTGACCTTACTCCCAGCGGAATTATAAATATGCTTGACCTCAGACGTCCTATTTACAAACAGACCGCGGCCTATGGTCACTTTGGAAGATGTGACGTGGACCTTCCTTGGGAGAAAACAGATAAAGCACAGATGCTTTCGGAAATGGCAAAGCTTTAAGTTTTTAAATGGAGGTCACTTTGTTATGAAAAAAATTGTTTCACTTGTTTTGTTTTTGTGCGTAGTTTTGAGTTCGGTTTCAGCTCTTGCTGCATCCAATGAGGTTGTGATTGACGGTAAAAAGATTGAAATTGCAGAGGGCTTTGGTGAGGTTACAACTGTTGAAAACACGGTTTTTATTCCTATCAGATTTATCTTTGAATATTTTGGATATCAGATAGGATGGACAGATGCAGAACGTCTTGTTATGGGTGCTGACGAAAAGGGTGCTATGATTGTTCTTCAGGTGGACAACAATCTGTTCTTTGCAAACCTCATTGAAAATGGCAACAAGGTCCAGATGGAAAAGGCGGTTTTTCTTAATAATGAACAGGGAAGAACCTATATGCCTGCAAGCGTTGCGGCTGCCTACTTTGGCTTTGATGCTAAATTCAATGCAGAAACAAACACTCTTGAATTTGTGAAATAAAAACAGTACTTTGGATAAAATCTGCTGAGCTTTGGTGCTTATAGCACCAGAGTTATACCGATTTCGGAAGCAGATTTTTTCTGTTGAAAGGATTTTTTGAAAATGGATTATTATGTTTCGCCACTTCAAAATCTAATAGAGGAATTTCAAAAACTGCCTGGGATAGGGAGCAAAACTGCACAGAGGCTTGCGTATCACGTGCTTAATCTTCCCAAAGAGTCTGCACAGAGGTTTGCAAATGCTATTGTTGATGCCAAGGAAAAGATTTCTTATTGCAAAATCTGTCAGAATTTTTCCGACAAGGAAACTTGCAGTGTGTGCAAAAATCCTGCTCGAGACAAGGGCGTTATTTGTGTTGTTGAAAATCCCAGAGATGTAATTCAAATGGAAAAGACCAATGAGTTTAAGGGTACTTATCACGTTCTTCATGGTGCGATTTCGCCTATGGACAATATAGGTCCCGAGGATATAAGAATAAAAGAGCTTATGACAAGGATTGCAGAGGGAAGCGTTAGCGAGGTTATTATGGCGACAAACCCAAACCTTGAGGGCGAAACAACTGCTATGTATATTTCAAAACTTATAAAGCCTTTTGGCATCAAAGTCACCAGAATTGCTCACGGAGTGCCCGTGGGCGGTGAGCTTGAGTTTGCTGATGAGATGACTTTGGCAAAGGCTATTTTGTGGCGTGTGGAACTATGAAAAAAAACGATATTTTTGAAATTGAAATTACAGGAACAACCGACGACGGCGATGGCGTAGGAAGAATGGACGGTATGGCGGTCTTTGTTCCTTATGCCCTTTTGGGTGAGAGGGTTCGCGCGATAATCGTAAAGGTTATGAAAAGCTATGCCTTTGGAAAACTTCTGGAGGTTATAGAGCCGTCACCTTATCGCATCAAAGCGGAGTGCGAATATTTTTATAAATGCGGCGGATGCAGATTCTGGAACACTGAATATGAAAAAGAAATGGAATATAAGACCCAAAAGGTGAAAGATTGCTTGATGCGACTTGGTAAAATTTCTGCCGAGGTCAAGAATGTTATTGGTTGCAGTGAGATTCGGGGTTATCGCAACAAAGGACAGTTTCCCGTGTCAAAGGATGGAATCGGCATTTACGCACAGAACAGTCACAGAGTTATTGACATGAATCGATGCATAATTCAAGGTGATGAAAACCCGAGAGTTTTGGCGGCGGTGCGAAGGTGGATGAGTGAATACGGTATTTTGCCCTATGATGAAGAAACTGGCAAAGGGCTGATACGTCACATCTATACTCGAAATGGCGACAGCGGATGCGTGGTTTCTATTGTTGCCACAAGTGAGAAGACACCATTTTTAGAAAAATTGGTAGAGATACTGAAAGCCGAAGTAGACGAACTTTCGGGGGTATTGCTCAATATAAACAACAAAAAAACCAATGTTGTTCTGGGGAAAAATTTTGTTACTCTTTGGGGCAAGGATTATATAATTGATAGTATAGGTGATCTTAAATTTAAAATTTCACCCCATTCTTTTTATCAGGTGAACAAAAAACAGACAAAGGTCCTTTATGACAAGGTGAAGGAGTTTGCAAATCTTTCAGGGAAAGAGACTGTCTGGGATTTGTATTGCGGAACAGGAACAATCGGTCAGTATCTTGCACACAGTGCTAAAAAGGTTGTGGGCATTGAGGTGGTTCCAGAGGCTATTCAGAACGCCGAGGAAAATATGAAACTCAACGGCATAAAAAACGCAGAGTATTATTGCGGCACAGCGGAGGAAATGGCACCAAGACTCAAAAAAGAAAAGCCTGATGTGGTTATTCTTGACCCGCCCCGAAAGGGATGCGAAGAGAGTCTTCTTAAAACTGTGTCAAGAACCAAAACTAAGCGGATAGTTTATGTGTCCTGCAAACCCTCAACACTCGCGAGGGACTTGAGGATGCTTGAGAATTTGGGATATAGGACCGAGATTGTTCAGCCCGTTGATATGTTCCCGAGGACGCCGCACGTGGAAACGGTAGCATTGCTAACAAAGTGCAAGTAGGTTTTGGAGAAATATAAGATGAGAGAGTTTTTTAAAACGGAGATAGCAGGCTGGAAGAAAAAAGAGGTAGTATGGCTCGCCTTTGTGTGCCTTGGGATTGCTGTTCTTTCGATTTGTATGGAGGATTCTTTCGTGGGAATAATATCTGCTGTCAGCGGTGTACTTTATGTTATCCTGTCGGGCAAGGGTAAGCTTATGGCATATATTTTTGGGATAGTTAATTGTGTGCTTTATTCTGTTATTTCATATAGGGCTCAGCTTTTTGGCGAAACTCTGCTGAACGTTTTTTATTATATACCTATGATGTTTGTGGGGTTTTTTCTTTGGAAGAAGAATATGAATGAAGAAACAAACGAAGTGAGAAAACAGCGTATGACTGCTTATGGCAGGGTTGTTCTTGCAGTTTTAATTCTTCTGGCAACTGCGATTTTCGGGAAAGTTCTTGAAAATATGGGGGACGCACTTCCCTATGTTGACAGTTTTACCACGGTTTCGTCGGTTGTAGCAATGATTGTAGCTGTCAGAAGATACAGCGAACAATGGTGGATTTGGCTTTTTGTAAACCTTTTCAGCATTTATATGTGGTGGCAGAATTTCAGCTCAGGTCAGGACAATTTTGCAACTTTTGTTATGTGGATAGTATATCTGATTAACGGAATTTTCATATTGATAAAATGGGAGAGAGAATTAAAAACGAGGTGATTTTTGATGGAAAAAGGAATAAATTTGTTTTGCTATGATAATGGAGAACTGCTTGACATAGACGGACAGATTGAACTTATGAAAGAAAATGGTTTTGGACATACGTTCTTTTTGGGGGACTCACCTCTTTTGACGGATAATCTTGTTGACAAGGTGAAAAGATGCGGCATTGTGTTTGACACACTTCATGCTCCTTTTGACGGAATAAACGCTATGTGGAAAGACGGCACTGACGGGGATAAGATGATGGAGAGACTTTTTGAAACAGTGAGCCGTTGCGGAGACTATGATATACCTGTGGCGGTGGTGCATCTTTCATCGGGAAGACCTGCACCTGTTATTTCGGATATAGGAAACTATAGATACAAAAAGCTTGTGGAGTATGCGGAGAAAAAGAATGTAACCCTTGCTTTTGAAAATCAAAGGTTTGTTGCAAATCTCGCATCAATTCTTGAGCAACATACTCAGGCGGGTTTTTGCTGGGATGTGGGGCACGAGGGGTGCTTTACAAAGGGAAGACATTATATGCCCCTTTTCGGTGAAAGGCTCAGTGCGGTGCATCTCCATGACAATCATCACGTTCAGGATGAGGATGAACATCTTTTGCCTTATGACGGAATATGCGACTTTGATTATGTGGCAAAGACTTTGGTAGATTATCATTTTGGCGGGACGCTGATGCTTGAGGTGTTCAGGAGCGAAAGCAAACATTATGATGGTTTCTCACCACAGGAATATTACCGTCGGGCAGGTGAGGCGATAAAGAAGCTTGATGATGCAGTAAAAAAATATAAATAATTTTTTGAAGGAGTGGAATTTCACTCCTTTTTCTTTTGGCGGAATATATGAAAAGATTTTTTCATATAGTGTTTTATAGGATGTCCATGGAAGATGGAGCATTTGTCAAAAGAGAAAGGAAAGTATCCATGAAGCATTACAGAGCAGTGGTTATTGACGCCAAAAAGGTGGTAAAACGCGGGCTTGAAATTGCCATAATAACAGTGATTTCGTGTCTTGCAATTATAAATCTGGAGATTGCCGATGCGGGCAAGCTTTTTGCGGGAAAGCTTTTTAACAGTGAACAAATCATGAGAGAAAGCCTTCCTGTTTTACGGGCGGGGGAAGAAAACAGCGGGAATGAGGATGGTTTTATTGAAAGATGGAGCCAAAAGGGTATGAGCTTTACCCTTGGCTTTGACCCAAAGGACAGTCGCACAGTAATTTTTGGGCAGATGCCTCTCGTGAGGACGGTCAGCGGAGGTTATCTTGCGACTCAGGCAAACCAACGGGTAGACGAAATGCTTTCCGAAAAAGGAAAGATTAAAGAGGAGGAGAAGCAGAAAGAGTATCCCATAAAGGCGGTGGATTCAAGCCAGTCAAAAACGCTTGGGGAGAAACATGGAAAAATTCTTGTCCGCAATGATACGAATTTCGGGGTAAATATTGATGAGATGCTGGCATCAGGGATTGACTTTGGAATAAATGGTTCACCCCCTGAGGTGCTGATTGTTCACACCCACGCAACCGAAAGCTATGCAGAGGCAGGAGCTACCAGCTATCAGACCGATAAAAGCGATAGAAGTCTTGATGAAACGAAGAATGTAATCAAGGTGGGGGAAACGGTAAAGAACATCCTGGAGAAAAAGGGCATTAAAGTAATTCACGACAAAACTCTCCACGACCATCCGAACTTCAACGGCTCTTATGAGAATTCCAGAAAGACGGTGGAAAAGTACCTCTCAAAGAATCAGGGAATAAAGATTGTACTTGATATACATCGGGATGCGTTTGTTTATGATGACGGAAGCAAGGCGAAATTCGTCACAAAAATTGACGGCAAAGAAACTGCTCAGCTGATGTTTGTGGTGGGAACTTCGGGCGGCGGACTTGACCATCCTGATTGGCAAAATAATATGAAGTTTGCGGTGAAACTCCAAAACCATATCAGCAAAAAATATCCCACGCTTATGAGGGGAATAAATTTGAGGAATGAGAGGTTTAACGGACATCTCACTCAGGCGAGTCTCATTCTTGAAGTGGGAAGCAGTGGAAACACAATGGAAGAAGCTGTGCGTGGAGCGACTTTGGGAGCAGAAGAAATTGCGGATTTTTTGAATAGTTTATAAAAAGCCAAAGCTGAAAAGGTGGCGGCTTTTTGTTTTGCAGTTGTTTGGTAAAGAATAAAATGAGAGGGCATACTTTTCTTCTTTTTTCATATATTTTAAATGATGATTTTCGAATACTTAGGGAGTTGATTTTATGAAAAAAAATATAGCCTACAAACATGAGCAGTTAAAAAAGGATATGAGCCGTCTGGCGAGAAGTTTTCCGGAGTTTGAGGGGGGAAGCATAGGAAAGTCTGTCTGGGGGAAAGAACTTTTTTACATAAGACTTGGCAGGGGCGAAAATAAGATTTCCTTTAACGGTGCGCATCATGGAATGGAATGGATAACCGCACAGCTTTTGGTAAAATTTGCTGCAGATTTTCTTGAGGCTGAAAGGAAAAATGTGGGACTGGGTGGATTTTTACCAAGAGCACTGTCGAAAAAAACGTCACTTTATATAGTGCCAATGGTGAACCCTGACGGAGTGGAACTTGCCGCATCAGGTATTCCTGAGGACTTAAGCCCGGAACTCAAAAATCAGCTGATAAAGTTTAATGGCTCAAAGGATTTTGGCAGATGGCAGGCGAATGCCCGTGGTGTTGACCTGAACCACAACTATGACGGAATGTGGGAAATGTCAAAAAAAATGGAAAAAGAATATGGCATATTGGGACCAGGCCCCACCCGTTATTCAGGAGTAGTACCTTTTTCTGAGCCGGAAAGTCGTGCTCTTGTGAGATTTACCCGTGAACACGACTTCAAAATGGCCATTGCCTTTCACAGTCAGGGAAAGGTGATATACCACGGCTTTCAAAAGAAAGAACCGCCCATCTCTTTGAAAATAGCCAAGGCTTTTGAAAAAATTTCACCATACCGCATTGACCAGACAGAAGGAATTGCCTCATACGGCGGCTACAAAGATTGGTTTGTGGACGAATTTCGCAGAGTTGGTTTTACCATTGAGGTGGGAGAGGGTCAAAACCCACTGCCTTTGTCACAATTCCCAAAGATTTATCGGGAAACACTGCCCGTTCTTTTGGGCGCAATGACAGTGGGGCTTTAAAGCACTTGCATCGGGGCATGGTTTGTGATAATATATATAAAAGAATTTATCCGAAAGGAAAAGACAAACCATGGAAGAAAAAATAGTGAAAATAATCGGCGCAGGGCTGGCAGGATGTGAGACTGCGTGGCAACTGGCAAAACGCGGGGTAAGGGTAAGACTTTTCGAAATGAAACCAAAGAAAATGTCACCCGCACACAAAACTGCCGATTTTGCTGAACTTGTGTGCAGTAACTCCCTCCGTGCCGATGGCATATACAATGCGGTAGGACTATTGAAAGAAGAAATGCGAAAATTAGACTCACTCATTATGGAGTGTGCTGATGCCACCCGTGTTCCTGCGGGGGGAGCTCTTGCGGTTGACCGTGAGGGCTTTTCAAAAATGGTAACAGAAAAAATAAAGAGCTGTGAATTGATTGAAGTGGTATCGGAAGAAGTAACAGAAATCAACACCGATGAATATACTGTCATAGCGGCAGGACCTCTGGCATCTGACGGGATTTCAGACTGCATAGCAGAACTTACCGGCGGCGAGGGTCTGCACTTTTTTGATGCGGCAGCGCCTATTGTGGCGTATGACAGCATTGATATGACTAAGGCTTTTAAAGCGGCACGTTATGGCAAGGGCGGTGATGATTATATCAACTGCCCTATGACAAAAGAAGAATATATCGTCTTTCGAAATGCCCTTGTGACCGCTGAGTGTGCTGCTGTTCACGAGGGAGTTGAAAATCCGAAAGTGTTTGAGGGCTGTATGCCCATTGAGGTTATGGCATCTCGTGGCGAGGACACCATGCGCTTTGGCCCGCTAAAGCCCGTGGGGTTGACAAGCCCCCATGACGGAACAAGGCCCTATGCGGTGGTGCAACTTCGTCAGGACAATGCCTCGGCAAGTATGTACAATATAGTAGGCTTTCAGACTCATCTGAAATTTGGCGAGCAAAAAAGAGTGTTTGGGATGATACCGGGACTCGAAAATGCGGAATTTGTTAGATACGGTGTTATGCACCGCAATACTTATATAAACTCGCCCCAGTATCTAACCGATAATTATAATATGAAAGAATTCCCCAAAATCTATTTCGCAGGTCAGATAACAGGGGTTGAAGGTTATATTGAATCGGCCGCATCAGGTCTTTGGGCAGGAATTTCGGCGGCAAGTGCTGTTCTTGGTAAGGAAATGCCCAAAATCACATCCAAAACTGCCCTTGGCGCACTGGCAAATTATATATCAAACCCTGCGGTAGAAGATTTTCAGCCTATGAATGTGAACTTTGGAATATTTGAAGACTTGGGAGTTCGCATAAAGGACAAAAAGGAAAAAGCTCAAAAATATGCTGAAAGAAGCTTTTTGGAGATAGAAACTCTTGTTGGGATATAGTTTTTCCCGAGTTTCTTCCTATATAATTATACAATAAATAAGCAAAAATTCTTAAAATGTCCCAAAAACACAGAAAAAATTACCAAATTTTTCAAAAACCCTTGACATATTGCTTTCTTGATAGTACAATATATGACATAAAGGAATGATTTTTTATCAATATATAGGTTTCACCGTACTTAGTTTGACAAAAGAGTTGAAAATGTATTACAAATATGTTACATTTTCAAATTCGTGTTGACATTGACGGTGTTTTGGTGATATAATCAACCTAAGTTAATGGGGGTGTTATGTTTTGATGCATTTCTCCCTGAAACAAACATTCATAACTTTGTAAAAAAAATTAACAAATATATATTTTATTCAAGGAGGATTTGAGACTATGTTAAATCTCAAAAAAGTGATTGCTCTCGTATGCGTTTTCGCTCTCGCACTCACAACAGTTGCATTTGGTGCTACTTATACTGATGTTGCTGAAGACAGCGCTTATTACGAAGCAGTTGAAACACTCAACAAACTCGGAATCATTACAGGTTACGAAGACGGCACATTCAAGCCCGAAGACGGCGTAACAAGAGCTGAAATGGCTGCTCTTATCGCTCGTATCCAGGGTTATGGCGAAATGGCTAAGGCTTCTGCTAACACAGGTTTTGCTGACGTTCCTGCAAGCCACTGGGCTTCTGGTTACATTGCAAACGCTGCTGGCATGGGCATCATCAACGGCTATGGCGACGGAAACTTCGGTCCCGAAGATCCCGTTCTCTATGAACAGGCTGTAAAGATGGTAATGGCTACACTTGGCTACACACCTTTTGCTGAAAAGAACGGTGGTTACCCCACAGGTTACCTCGCTGCAGCTCAGAGATACGATGTATCACTTTCAGTTTCTAACGCAGCAGTAGGTCAGCCTGCTAACCGTGGTACAATCGCTCAGATTCTTGAAAATGCAATTGACACACCTTTGATGGTTCAGGCAAGCTGGAACACAAACGGCGAAGTTATTTACAAGATTGCTGAAGGCGAATACAACGAATACACAGAAAGAACAGAAGGTTACAAAACTCTTATGAGCGAAAACCTTGGTTATGTTAAGATTCGTGGTATCCTTACAGAGAACTCAATCACAAAGCTTGGTGAAGAAAAAGATATCGACACAACAGAAGCTGCTTATGTTGTAATCGATGTTACTGATGACTATGGCACAGAAAACAAGGTATTCCTTGACAGAGCTACAAACAAGTTCCTTGTAAACGGAACAGATGCTGAAGATTATCTTGGCCACAGCGTTATTGGTTACCTCAAGGTTAACTCAAAAGATAACCTCGAACTCCTTTCAATCGCTGTTGATTCAAACAGAAACGACACACTCGTAATCGGTCTTGATCAGTACCTCGGCGAAATCGAAGAAGGTAAGCATGAATACCTCAAAGATGGCGCTAACAAAGCTACAAAGATCACAGTTGCTGTTGACAGTGATGTTGAAGGCAAAGAAGACAGCGCTATGACAGTTGTTTACAACTACAATGGCGAAGGTATTGACCTTGCAGACCTCGTTGGCTCACTTTATGGTGGTCAGATTAAGTTCATCGACAACGATGATGTTCTTGGTTATGACGTAGCTATCGTTGAACTTGCTGAAACAGCTGTTGTTGCTGAAGTTGAAGATAACTACATCGCATTCAAAGAAGATGCTGCTGGTATGAGCGGACTTTTGGTTGATGCTGATGACAATGAAAAGATTGTTAAGATCACAAAAGATGGCGAAGCAATCGACGTTGCTGAACTCAACGAATGGGATGTTCTTTCAGTAATCGCTACTGGCTATGATGCAAACGTAATCGTTGCTGAAGTTGTTACAAATCAGGTTGTTGGTACAATCGCTTCAACAAAGAAATCAAACAAATCAGCTGAAATCGTTAACGGAACAAACACAGCTTACAAAGTTGATGGTGTTTGGTACGATGTAGCTGAAAACCGCGCTGGTGACACTCTTGAAATCGGTGCTGGCGGTACATTCTTCATTGACAAGTATGGTAAGATTGCTGCATTCCAGGAAGACGCTGCTCTTGCAGGTGGCGCAGCTGCTAACTATGGTTACATTCTTACTGTAGGCGTTGATGACGCTCCTACATTTGGTAAGGCTGTTGCAAAAGTAATGGTGCTTACATCTGATGGCAACATTGAAACAATGGCTCTTAAGAACAATGCTAAACTTAACGGCGAAGTAATCTACTCAACATCTTCTGCAAACGAAGTAACAGCTGAGGAAGCTGCTGAAGCTCTTGGCGGAGAAGATTTTGAACCAACAGAAGGTTATGTTGTAAGATACACAAAGAATTCAAATGGTGAACTCAGCACAATCAACACAGCTGATGATGCAGATGATGAAAACTACAAGTTCATTGCTAAGGATGCTGAAAGCGGCGACTTTGATGCAGACCTCAACAAGCTTGAAGGCGCATACATCGATGAAGATGCAATCATCTTCGCTATCGACGCTGATGATGCTAAGGCTTCAAAGGTTGTTAAACTTGCAGACTTTGAAGACAAGAATGAATACACTGTATACCAGGTATATGCTACAAACAAGGCTGACGACAACGATATTATCGTAGTTGACGCTGCTGGCTTCACAAAAGCTGGTGCAACAGCAGGTCTTGCTGTTATTGCTGGTGTTGGCACAACAGTTAATGCTGAAGAAGAAGGCGTACTTGCTGTTACAATCCTTGTAAATGGCGAAGAAATCGATGCTCTTACAACAGTTGATGTAGCTGACGAAGTTGGCGATGTTCTCACAGTTGGTGATATCGTTAAGGTTAAACTTACAGGCGATGTAGTAAGTGATATCGCTATGGTTTATGACTTTGACGAAAGCGTAAGAGTTGATGGTGCATATGACGAAGTTGATATGGATTATGAAATCACTGTAGATGATGAAGAAATTGATGGTGGTATCGCAGCTGCTTACCACAAGAATTCAAAGCTCATCACATTTGAAAGTGGCGAATCATACAAGCTCGTAGATAGCGCTAACAAGTATGTGATCAACTTCAACTTTGATGGTGATCCTGTAGTTTCAACTCAGGGTTCTTACAAGTACTTCGCAGCTCTCTATGATGAAGATAATGCTGATGCTACCTTCACACTTAAGAAGGGCAACAGAATTGTAGCTGAGGAGATTACAGCTGAAGACGCTCTTGCTTACACAGATATCGTATATGTAAGAGAATATGACGGCAAGGTTACAGATATCGTTATTATCAAGGGTATCGATGCTTGCACAAAGAACAACTAATTGGCTGATTAGCTGAAATTAAAGAGACGACCTCGGTCGTCTCTTTTTTTTTGTGTTTTTTATTTGTGGAATGCGCGATGGGGGAGTTTCGTAAAGTTCAAAATAATTGGTTGTTGCGAAAGTTTTTATAATGTGGTAAAATAAGTATAACATTTGAAAAATTGGGGGATATAACTTTGAAACGAAAAAGCGGAGTACTTATGCATATTTCATCTCTTTGGGGTGACTATTCCTGCGGAGGATTTGGAAAAGCTGCAAGGGAGTTTGTTGATTTTTTGAGGGAATGTGGATTTTCGTGCTGGCAGGTGTTGCCTTTTTGTCCTGTGGATGATTTCAATTCGCCTTATAAATCATATTCCACATTTGCGGGAAACCCGTTTTTTATTGACCTTGAAAACCTTTTTGATAAGGGGTTGATAACCAAAGCGGAACTGGATGAGGCAAAACAAAAAGAACCATACCTTTGCGAGTTTGAAAGGCTTCGGGAAGAACGCATTTCTTTGCTTATGACGGCATCAAGACGGGTGAATGAAAGACGGGAGATTGAAGAATTTATTTCAGAGAGGCCTTACATAGAAAACTTTTGCAAGTTTATGGCACTGAAAAGTGCCAATGGTCAAAGGGCGTGGCAGGAATGGACATCCTCTAATATTGACGAGGACACACTCTTTGGATGGAAATTTATTCAGTATGAATTTTTTGAAGAGTGGAAAAAAATAAAAAAATATGCCAACGAGCAAGGAATTGAACTTATTGGGGATATGCCAATTTATGTATCGCCTGACAGCTCGGATGTGTATTTTGACCAAAGATTATTTTTGCTTGATGAAAAGGGCTATCCCACGCAAGTGGCAGGTGTTCCGCCTGATTATTTTTCGGAGGATGGTCAGCTTTGGGGTAACCCCTTATATAACTGGCAAAAAATGAAAGAAACAGGATATAAGTGGTGGATTGACCGCGTGAAAGCGTCACTTGAGCTTTTTGACGGACTTCGGATTGACCATTTTCGTGCATTTGAATCTTTTTGGGCAGTGCCGGCTTCCGAAAAGACTGCAAAGAATGGCAAATGGATAAAGGCGCCCGGTATGGATATAATCGAAAAAATCAAAAATGCTGCTGGTGAAAAGCTGATAATCGCAGAAGATTTGGGACATATAACCCTTGAGGTAGAGAATTTGGTTGAGGAAAGCGGTTTCCCTGGCATGAGAGTGTTCCAGTTTGGGTTCTTTGGAGGTGAATCAACCCACAAACCCCATAACTATAAGGAAAACTGCATCGCATACAGCGGAACTCATGATAACAACACGCTTCTTGGCTATCTTTGGGAGCTTGATGAGAAAAATCGTCGTGAGATGCTTGAATATTGCGGCTATACATCGGAAGATTGGGGCAATGAGCTCGCTGCTATACTTCGTACAATCTGGGCAAGCAGCGCAGGAACGGTTATTTTTCCAATTCAGGATATACTTGGTTATGGAGCAGACACTCGGCTCAACTTCCCGGGGCGTGCTGAAAACAACTGGTGTTATCGGGTTACCAAAGAACAGCTTGACGGAATTGACAAAAAAAGATTCAGACGGCTTAATGAACTTTATAACAGAATATAGAAAAGGGCTTCCCCGAAAGGGGAAGCCCTTTGTTTGACTTTTTGCTTAAAACAAGATGAATACAATCATAAAAAATACAGATAATAACTGAAACAGAAAAATAAGGGGAGAACTTTTATGGATTATACAAAACAGGAATACTTAGATTATGTGCAGAAAAAATCGCCTAACAGCAAGCTTTTTCGAAATATGATATTTGCCTTTATTATTGGCGGACTGATTTGCGTTATCGGACAGGCATTTGGTGAAATTTATAAGTCGGTGTTTGGACTAAATGAAGAAAGCGTGAAAACGGCTGTTCCTATTACTATGGTATTTTTGGGGGCGCTTTTTACAGGACTTAATCTTTATCACAAGCTTGCAAAATATGCAGGGGCAGGGACCCTTGTGCCCATAACGGGCTTTGCCAATGCAGTGGTATCTCCTGCCATTGAGTTCAAGCGGGAGGGGTATGTTTTGGGGCTTGCTGCCAAAATGTTCACCATTGCGGGGCCTGTGTTGGTTTATGGCATAAATGCGTCAATTATTTTGGGACTTGTTTATTATGTATTCGGATTTGGAAAATAGGGAGGTGCATTTATGGAAAAACGGCTTGGAAAACAGACGGTGAAATTCTCAAAAGCGGTGAGTTTATTATCTGCGGCAGCAGTGGCAGGGCAAAAAGAGGCAGAAGGACCGCTTGCGGCTCATTTTGACATTGTTATGGAAAATGCCGAATGGGGTGAGGACACCTGGGAGAAGGCGGAAAGCAAAATGCAAAAGTCGGCTGTGGGTCGAGCTCTTGAAAAGGCAAAGGTCGACGCCAAGGATATAAAATATATTTTTGCAGGGGATTTGCTTAATCAATGCATTGGCTCCACCTTTGGACTGATGGCGTTTGACATTCCTTTTTTGGGAGTGTATGGGGCGTGTTCCACCATGGCCGAGACCATGGGGCTTGCTGCTATGAGTATTGACGGGGGGTATTCTGACCTTTCTGTTGCGGTGACCTCAAGCCATTTCTGTACTGCTGAGCGTCAGTACAGAAACCCCCTTGAATATGGCGGACAGAGGACCCCTACGGCGCAGTGGACTGTTACGGGGTCGGGGGCGGTTGTGCTATCGGAAAATGGCGAGGGACCATATGTGACCCACTTTACGTCAGGAAAAGTTATGGATTTGGGGGTTAAGGATGCCAACAATATGGGGGCGGCAATGGCACCTGCAGCGGCGGATACCTTGGCAGCGCATTTTGAAGATACAGGACGAAAACCTGATTTTTATGACCTCATAGTGTCGGGGGATTTGGGAACTGTGGGAAAGTCGATTATCGTGGATTTGATGGGCGAAAAGGGCTTTGACATGGGGGAAAATTATGATGATTGCGGATGCATGATTTTCGATATACGGAAACAGGATATGCACGCAGGTGGCTCGGGATGTGGTTGTGGGGCTATTACTCTTTGTGGATATATTATGGACAAGATTCGTGCGGGCGAGCTTAAAAATGTGCTGTTTATGGGGACTGGGGCGCTGCTTAGCCCTACATCCACGCTTCAGGGTGAGTCGATACCGTCTGTTGCTCATGCAGTGGCAATTTCTGCAGAAAGGGAATAAAAATGGAAGTTTTTATGAGATTTTTTAACGCATTCTGGGTAGGCGGTGCTTTTTGTGCAGTGGCGCAAATTCTTATAGACAAAACAAAGCTGACACCCGCCCGAATTTTGGTGGCTTTCGTGGTGGCGGGTGTAATCTTGAGTGGACTTGGGCTTTATGATAAGATAATCGAAATAGGTGGTGCTGGTGCTACCGTTCCAATTATTGGATTTGGAAACACCTTGGCAAAGGGCGTTTTTAAGGGGATTTCCGAAAGGGGCTTCCTTGGGGTATTCACCGGTGGGGTTACCGGGGCGGCAGGGGGGATTGCGGCGTCAATTTTCTTTGGGTTTCTGGCGGCCATTATATTTAATCCCAAGCAGAAATAAAGGCTGAAATTTCAATATTTATCACAAAAAACCTATTGCAAAAACACTCCGAAAATAGTATAATAAAGTATGTATATGCTAAAATTGAGGGGAGTGTTTTTTGTTTGGCAGAACTGACTAATATAGAAATTCAAAAACAGCGTGAATATATACAAAAAATGCGACTGGTCAATGAAGCACGCGAATATTCTCCCAAGGCGTTTGTGGAGACTTATGGCTGTGCCCAGAATGAAAACGATTCCGAGCGAATCTGTGGAATGCTTTTTGATATGGGGTATGAGTTTTGTGATGATGTGAAAGATGCTGATTTGGTGATTTACAACACCTGTGCTGTTCGTGAAAATGCGGAACTTCGGGTGTTTGGGAATTTGGGGGCACTGAAGCACTTAAAGGCGAAAAAACCGTCGCTCATTATTGGTGTGTGCGGATGTATGGTTCAACAAGAGCATATTGCGGAGCAGATAAAGAAAAAATATAAGCACGTGGATATGGTTTTTGGCACTCATGCGCTTGTTAAATTGCCACAGCTCCTGTGTGAGGCGAAAGATGTTGGCAGAGCTTTTGATATTCATGACAGTGATGGCGAAATTTTTGAGGGGATAACCACAAAACGTGAAAAATTGCCTCTTGCAAAAATCCCGATTATGTATGGCTGCAACAATTTTTGCACCTATTGTATAGTTCCGTATGTTCGAGGTCGTGAACGCAGTAGAACTATGGAAAGCGTATTAAAAGAAGTGCGTGAGGTGGCGGCACTTGGTTATAAAGAGGTTATGCTTCTTGGGCAGAATGTGAATTCTTATGGGAATGATTTGGCTGACGGAATTTCTTTTGCCAAGCTTCTTGAAGAGGTTTGCAAGGTTGACGGAATAGAAAGGGTTAGGTTTATGACATCTCACCCAAAGGATATATCGGACGAGCTTATCTGTGTTATGGCGGAAAATGACAAGATATGCAAGCAACTACATCTTCCCGTACAGTGCGGCTCTGACAGAATCCTCAAAAAAATGAATCGCAGCTATACCAGAGAAAAGTATCTGGATATAGTGAAAAAAGTTCGGGAAAAGATGCCTGATATTGTTCTAACCACAGATATTATTGTTGGATTTCCCGGTGAAACCAATGAAGATTTTGAAGAGACAATGTCTATCCTTGGGGAAGTTGAATATGATATGATTTTTTCTTTCATCTATTCAAAACGAAAGGGAACGCCTGTGGCAGAAATGGAGGATTGTCTTTCGCCCGAAGAAAAACACAAGAATTTTGAGAGAATGGTTGAATTTCAGAACGTGATTTCTAAGAAGAAAAACGATGTCTACCTTGGAAAATGCGAAAAAGTGCTTGTGGAGGGACTCAGCAAAAACAATCCGGAGTTTTTGAGTGGGAGAACCGACGGAGGAAAGATTGTGAATTTCCAAGGGAAAGATTCTTTGGTGGGCGAAATAGTAAATATAAAAATTACTGAGGTAAAAACCTGGTCGCTGATTGGCGAAATTATTGATTGAAACGGAGGAACTTTGAAATGAGAAATCAGATTATTGAAAAGGCTCAGGAGCTTGGCACGATGATTGCGGAAAGCGAAGAAAGCAAAAGAGTTACAAAGGCGGCAGATGCTATGAATGCAGATGATGAGGCAATGGCGCTTCTTAAGACTTACAATGACAACAGAAAAGCTGCAACAGAAAAGCTTCGTGGAACTGACCCTACAAAAGAGGAACTTGAGGAATATAAGAACTATGTTCAGGCAGAATTTGAAAAGATTGTAAAAAACAATCTTATTGCAGAATATCTTGAAGCTGACAGAGAGTTTGAAATGATGGTAAATCAGGTAAATGCTGTCCTCACATATTTTATTACCGGTCAGGAAAGTGCAAGCGGTGAGGGCGGTTGTAGCGGAAACTGTTCGGGCTGCTCAAGCTGTCACTAAATTTTGGATAAAACTTTGCTTTTTGCAAAGAAGGGGGACTTTAAATGGCTGAATTTACGCCTATGATGCGTCAGTATTTTGAAATTAAAAATCAATACAAAGATACAATACTGATGTACCGTCTTGGTGATTTTTATGAGATGTTTTTTGAGGATGCCAAGATTGCGTCAAGAGTTTTGGAAATTACGCTGACAGGCAGAGATTGCGGTCAGGAGGAACGTGCACCCATGTGTGGTGTGCCTTTCCATGCGGTGGACAGTTACATAGCAAAGCTTGTGGAAAATGGCTATACTGTTGCGATTTGCGAGCAGACAGAGGACCCTTCTCAGACAAAAGGAATTGTAAAACGTGAGGTTGTGAGAGTGGTCAGCGCCGGCACCATTATGGATGCTGAGGCATTGGATGACACAAAAAACAACTATCTTGCATCTGTTTTTATGGATAATAATGGTGCAGGAATTGCCTTTGTTGATATTTCCACCGGCGAAATTTCGGTAAATGAATTCTCTGGATGCGACCTTGAAATTCAGCTTCTCAATGAAATAAGCAGATTCAATCCGTCCGAGGTGGTGTTTTCCCAGAACGCATTTGAAAATAAGATGCTTGTTGATATGGTGACGGATAGATTTGGCTGCATCTCAAAAAGCTATTTCGACCAGTGCTTTGAAAAAGAGAATGCCGAAAAAACCGTTAGGGAAAAGTTTGGAGAGGTGGAAAGTGCCCTTTTTGAAAAAGGCTATGCGCTGCGCTGCCTTGGGGCTTTGATTGACTTTTTGGCGGATACTCAGAAAACTGAGCTTACAAATCTTCGTGAGGTTACGGTGGTTGAAAGTCAGGAGTATATGGCTATTGACCTTTACAGCATAAGAAATCTTGAACTTCTTGAAACTATGCGTGACAAGAAGACAAAGGGAAGTCTTTTTGCGGTTCTAAACAAGACGAAAACTTCCATGGGCAGCAGGCTTATGAGAAAGTGGATAACTATGCCCTTGGCAAATTGTGCGAAAATTCAAAATAGACATAAGGCAGTTGATGAGCTTCTTAGGAACCCTATTGCAAGACAGGAAATCGTGGATGCGCTTAAAGACATTCAGGATATTGAAAGATTGGTATCAAGAATTACATACAAAACCGCAAAATGTAAGGATTTACTGGCTCTTGCCCAATCTTTTTCATCGCTTCCAAGGATAAAAGAAATCCTCGGCACTTTTGATGCGGGGGTTTTGAAGAGACTTGAAAGTCAGCTTGATGAACTGGGAGACGTAAAAAAAGTCATTGAAGATTCAATAAATCCTGACCCGCCAATTACGCTCAGGGAGGGTAATCTCATTCGTGACGGATTCAGCCGTGAGGTTGATGAGAGACGTGAGGTAATCCAGAACGGTGTCAAATGGATAAACGATTTCGCTGAAGAGGAGAAAGAAAAAACCGGAATCCGCAATATAAAAGTGGGTTACAATCGGGTTTTTGGATACTACCTTGAAATAAGCAAGCAAAGTGCAAATGAAGTGCCTGACTATTTCGTGAGAAAACAGACACTTTCAAACGGGGAAAGATACATAACGCCTGAGATAAAAGAAATTGAAGAAAAAATTGTGGAGGCAGAAAGCGAAATCGTAGCACTCGAATATGACATTTTTTGCAAAGTCCGCGACCTTGTGGGAGACCAGATAGCGAGAATTCAGCTTACTGCTCATGCAATAGCGAACATTGATGTTTTGTGTTCACTAGCATATGTGGCTGAAAAGAACAGATATGTTATGCCACAGATGAATATGGAGGACGAAATTGTTATCAAGGACGGACGGCATCCTGTTATTGAAAATATAACCAGTATTTTTATACCAAACGATACCGAACTTGACGGAAAGGCGAGACAGCTTGCGATAATAACAGGTCCCAATATGGCGGGAAAGTCCACATATATGAGACAGACAGCACTGATTGTTCTTATGGCACAGATGGGCTCTTTTGTGCCGGCATCAGCTGCAAAGATTGGTGTTGTTGATAAGATATTTACCCGAGTGGGAGCATCCGACGATTTGTCTGCCGGACAGAGTACATTTATGGTGGAAATGAATGAGGTGGCATATATTCTTGACAATGCCACAAAAAAGAGTCTTGTTATTCTTGACGAAATAGGCAGGGGAACAAGCACCTATGATGGGCTCAGCATTGCCTGGGCAGTGGTTGAGTATATGGCAAACAAGAATAAATGCGGAGCAAAGACCTTATTTGCCACCCATTATCACGAACTCACCGAACTTGAAAGCCAGATTGACGGAGTGAAAAATTATTGCATTGCGGTTAAAAAGCACGGTGATGATATTACTTTCCTGAGAAAAATCATTCGTGGCGGTGCAGATGGCAGTTACGGAATTGAGGTTGCGGCACTGGCGGGAGTTAAGAAAGACGTTACAAAGCGCGCTAAGGAAATTCTTAAAGCTCTTGAAATCCGTGATGGAAATGAAAAAGGTGAAATTTCTATTCCAAAAGCAAAAAAGAAAACAAACAAGGATGGAGATTTTGAGCAACTGAGCTTTGTCGGCTTTGAAGAAAATGAAATCGTAGCAGAGATAAGAGAACTCAGCCTTGACACAATGTCGCCTATGGAGGCACTTACCAAGCTTTATGCCCTCAAGGCGAAAGCGGAAAATATATAAAGAACAGGAGGATGAAACGTGGCCCAGATAAAAATTTTGCCCCAGAGTATTGCGGATAAAATTGCGGCTGGAGAAGTGGCGGAACGCCCGGCGGCTGTGGTTAAAGAACTTGTTGAAAATTCAATAGATGCCGGCGCAACACAGATAACCGTTGAAATAAAAAATGGCGGCATTTCGTACATTTCGGTGGAAGACAATGGCTGCGGAATTCCTTTTGATGAGGCGGAGTTTGCTTTTGTGCGTCATGCCACAAGCAAGCTTCGGGAAATTGACGATTTGTTCCGCATACAAACTATGGGCTTTCGTGGTGAAGCTTTGGCGAGCATTTGTGCGGTGTCGGATGTGGAGGTTATTACAAAAGAACAGAGCGCTGATATAGGTGCAAGGCTTGTCATGAGGCATGGCGAGGTAGCAGCAAAAGAGGAAATTGCTTGCAACAGTGGAACGGTTATGCTTGTTGAAAATCTTTTTGCGTCAGTTCCTGCGAGAATGAAGTTCCTCAAAAAGGATGCGACAGAGGCAGGGTATGTAACCGATGTTTTGGGGCGTATCGCTTTGTCAAAACCGAATATCTCCTTCAGGTATATATCAGACGGAAAAGAGGTTTTTTCAACTGCGGGAGACGGGAGTCTTAAAAATGCCATACTCAATATTTATGGCATAGACCACGCAAAAGGTGTAATTGAGGTTGGCCACCAAGAACACGGAGTAAAAGTTTCAGGAGTAATAGGGAAGGCAGAACTTTCAAGGGGAAATAGAACCAGACAGACTCTTTTTGTAAATGGCCGTTATATAAAAAATCATGTGGTTTCAAAAATTGTTGAAGAAGCTTATCGGAATGAGCTTATGACGGGCAGGTTTCCGTTTTTTGTGCTTGATATTGAGCTTGCTCCCGAATTGGTTGATGTGAATGTTCATCCTGCAAAAACGGAGATTAAGTTTGCCAATGAAAAAGAGGTTTATGATATTGTTTATCACGCTGTGAAAAATGCCCTTTACAAGAAGTCTGGGGAAGAAATTGAAATCGTAAGTGTAGAAAAAAGACCAGCTTTTGATTTTGGAGGAAATAGCTCATTCATCCAACCGAAAAGAGAGGATGTTGACACTGCGGTTGTCAAGGCATTTTTGAATAACACTGTATCAACTGGGGCTTCCCAGTATAGCTTCCGTGAGCCAAAAAGAAATGAAATTTTTTCCAACGAGACAGAACGAAAAATTGAGGAAATAAGGGGTACGGTGCCTGGAGAGGGGTCTTTGGCCGAGATTCAAGATATGGCTACGCCTAAAACAGAGGAAATACAGACTCTTTTTGGGGACGAAGAGCAAGCTGTAGGGGGCTGGAAAATTTGTGGTCAGGTTTTTGACACATATGTAATAGCCGAGAAGAATGACAGTGTTTTTTTGATAGATCAGCATGCAGCACACGAGCGCAAGCGGTTTGAAATGCTTAAAAATGATTATGAACAGCGTGGTGTCGCAGGACAGATGCTGCTTGTTCCTATTGTTATGGATGCAGACAGCCTTGAAATGCAAATTGTGAGAGAAAAAGGTGAAATCCTTGAAAAAATAGGATTTGGGATAGAGGAATTTGGAAAGAATTCTCTTATTATACGCCAGACGCCTTTTGTTGCTGATGACGATGATATAAAGGCTTTGGCGCTGGAAGTTATTGAAATATTGGGTGAGGCAAGACCGTCAGGAATCCTCAGTTTTGAAGAAAAAATTCTTGACACAATATCTTGTAAATATGCAATAAAAGCCAACAAAAAGCTAAGTGTGCTTGAGATGGAGGCATTGCTTCAGGATGTTGAGAGCCTTGAAAAGAAAGGTATAACAACCTGCCCTCATGGCAGACCGATAAAAGTTGAATTTACCAAACGTGAAATAGAAAAAATGTTTAAAAGGATTGTTTAGGAGGGGCTATGCTGAAAAAGGTTATTGCAGTTTGCGGGCCCACTGCATCAGGAAAGACGGCACTGGCTATTGAAATTGCCAAAAAATTTGATGGCGAAATCGTTTCTTGTGACTCCATGCAGATTTATAAATATATGGATATAGGTACGGCGAAGGCTACTGAAATCGAACAAAAGGCAGTAAAGCACCATATGATTGATTTTATTGAACCAAAGGTGAAATACAGCGTAGCTGATTTTGTTGTGAGGGCAAGAGCATGCATTGATGATATAATAAGTCGTGGCAAAACTCCCGTTTTGGCAGGGGGAACAGGTCTTTATCTTGACAGTATTTTAAACAACATAGCCTTTGATGATTTTGGTAGTGACCCCAAATTCAGAGAAGAGATGGAACTTTTAGCCCAAAAAGATGGGGTTGATGCGGTGCATAAGCTTCTTTGTGAAAAGGACAGCGAAGCAGCGCAGAAAATTCATCCAAATAATTTGAGGCGGGTGATACGCGCTCTTGAGGTGTGCCACCTTACCAACAAGACTTTTACCGAAGTGAATGAGGAATCAAGGCGTGAGGCGGTTTATGATGCGCTTATTTTCGCTATTGATGCAGAGAGAGAGGCACTTTACAGCCGCATAAATGACAGAGTAGACTGTATGATGAAAGCGGGCCTTGTGGATGAGGTTAAAAGACTTTGGGATATGGGGGTTGACCGGAATACCACGGCTATGCAGGCTATAGGATATAAGGAAGTCCTCGATTATCTTGAAGGAAATTTGAACATTGATGAAACGGTAGAGCTGATAAAGCAGGAAAGCAGGCGTTATGCAAAAAGGCAGCTGACGTGGTTTCGGCGGAATGAAAAAATCAACTGGGTGAGACTCGACGAGGATGACGGAATGAAAGTTATTTTTGAAAAGTGCAGTCAGTTTCTATATTAAAAGTCAAAGCAGAGGTTTTGAAAATGAGAGAGACAAGAGAAGAAAAAAGAAAAAAGAAAAAAGGTAAAAGAAGCTTTGTTGCTTTTTTGATATTTGCCTTTGCTTTGAGCATAGTTATAAATGTTGCTATGAGTTATGGCGGAAGAATTGAAACCATGCTGGTGAGAACGGGAACCGAAGAAGAAATTATCAAATCTCGAGGATATATTTTTAAGGATCAGACAGTGATACTTTCCCCCGCAGCGGGCTATGTTTATTGTGAAGTAGGCGAAGAACAGCGCGTCAAGATTGGCGAAATGGTTATGCACATACACAAAAATCAAATGGATGCGTCAGCGGGCAGCGAGCTCAAAGTGATTGAAGAAAAAATACACAAGCTGTCATCAAATAAAATAAAGGACGATGTGTTCAGTAATGATGCAGCAAAGATTGAGCAGGAAATTTTGCTCGCGCTTAAAGATGTACCTTTTCTCGGTTTTAAAAATAATATAAGGGAAGTTTCTGAAATAAAGGAAAATGTGAATTCTCTTATTGAGGGAAGAAGAATAATTAAAGGGGAAACTGAGCCAAAAGACAGCATAAAAGAGCTTGAGGAATTGCTTAAAAGAAAGGCAGAGCTTGAAAAGGCTTATAACATTGAGAGAACAGCGGTTTATGCGCCAAAAGCAGGAACATTTACGTCGAGGACAGATGGAATGGAAGAATTCTTAAGCATAAAAAAACTTGGCGAAATTTCTGTTGATTACATCAAGGAACTGGACAAAAAATTTGAAAAACCGATAACTCTCACAAAAGTGAAAGAAAGTGACGCAGTGGGTAAAATCGTTGACAATTTCAGTTGGAGCGTGGCGGCAGCTGTTCCTTTTGAGCAGGTTGAAGATGTAAGAGTGGGTGACCGAATTGAATTCAGACTGCTGGATATTGGACAGGACATCATTTCGGGAACTGTATCACAAATAAAGCAGGAAGAAAAGGGAAAGGCGGTTTTGGTGGTAAAATCAAACCGTTATGTGAGCAATATATATTCTACATCAAGGTCTGAGGTTGAATTCATAAAGCATCATTATGAGGGATTTAAAATCCCCTCCGAAAGTATAAGAATAATTGATGGAAAAACCGGAGTTTATATCATAAAAAATGACAAGGCGAGGTTTGTACCGGTGGATATTTTATACAACAGCAAGGAATGGGTAGTTGTGGCGGAAACTTTAAGCTCAGGTGATACTACACTGAGACTCTATGATGAATTGATTGTAAGCGGAAAAGAACTTTATAATAACAAGGTTGTGAGATAATGTCATACATTGGAAAAAATCTTTTGGAAGTAAACAAAAAAATTCATGAGGCAGCAAAAGGCGCAGGCAGAAATGTGGATGAGATAAAGCTTATTGCGGTGACAAAAACCTATGGGGCTGACCTCATAAACGAGGCGATTGGCTTTGGGGTTACTGACATAGGCGAAAATCGTGTTCAGGAAATAATGGAAAAATACGAAAGCGTGAAACCAGTGAGGTGGCATCTCATAGGACACTTGCAAAAAAACAAGGTAAAGTATATAATAGACAAGGTGGAACTTATTCATTCTGTTGATAGTGTGGAACTTGCCACTGAAATTGACAAAAAGGCAAAGAAAATTAACAAGGTTCAGAAAATTCTTCTGGAGGTCAATGTTTCGGGTGAAGAATCGAAATTTGGCATAGAACCAGAGAATTGCATTGATATTTGCCGTGAAATCAGCGGGCTTGAAAATGTGAAGATTATGGGTCTTATGACGGTTGCACCGTTTACTGATGATGAAGAGCTTCTCAGGGGTGTGTTCTCAGGGCTTAAAGGGTTGGCTGAAAAAATCAGCCAAGAAAATATCAAAAATGTGTCTATGGAGGAGCTTTCCATGGGTATGACCAATGATTTTCCCCTTGCGATTGAAAAGGGTGCAACAATGGTTAGAGTTGGAACAGGAATTTTCGGAAAAAGAGACTATACAAAATAAAAAAAGTGTGATATAATATATTGGTAAAAAAATGTGACGGACAAGTTGGGCATAGAATTATATGAAAACTTTATAAATATCCGGGAGGAAATATTATGAGTATTGTGAACAAAATGCTGAATCTTATTGGGTTTGAGACACAGGATGAGTATGAAGAAGAACTTATCGGTAACAGCGAATTCTCAAACAGCCAGCTCTTTGAGGAGGAAGAACCCGAAACATTTGATGGAGGAAAGCGTAACAAGGTTGTAAAAATACATACAACTGCACAGCTTAAGCTTGTGGTTATGAGTCCTGAAAGCTTTGAAGATGCAAGGGATATTGCAAATCACCTCAAGAACAAAAAGCCGGTTGTTATCAATCTTGAATCTGTTGACCGCAGTATTTCTCAGAAAATCGTGGATTTCTTAAGTGGAGCAGTTTATGCTCTTGACGGAAATATCCAGAAGGTTTCAAACGGAATCTTTTTGATTGCTCCTTATAATGTAGGGATTATGGGCGATTTCAAGGATGAACTGAGAAACAAAGGCATCTTTCCCTGGAACAATAACTAATGGATAACAAGCTTGAAGAAAAGCTGTTGATTGCAAAGGTACAGGACACTGCTTTTTTGTGCGAAAAGCAGAATTGTATTAAGGCTACGGGTTTTCTCACTCCTGCCGAAAGAGAAGTTGTAAGGAAAAATATTCCTAAAAATGCCGTGAATACGCACTTTTGGGGTGGCTATGAAGATGCAGAGCGGACAATGTTTGTGGCGCTTCCAGACTATCTTGAAAAAACGGATATATTGGGGCTAATATCCGCAATAGAAATTTCGGGAAGAGATGTGGGCAGTCTCAGGCACCCTGACTTTTTGGGGAGTCTTTTGGGGCTTGGCATTAAGCGTGAAAAAATTGGTGACGTAGTTGTTCTGGATGATAAATGCATTGTATTTGTTGCGGAGAACATAGGCACGTATATTGTGGAAAACCTTATCAAGGTTGGCCGTCATGGCGTGACAGCGCGGATTATTTCAAGTGGAATGGTTGAAATCCCACCACGGAAGGTTGAAACGATGTGTCATACGGTTTCGGCACTTCGACTGGATAGCGTGGTGGCGGCTGCGACGAAAACTTCAAGGTCGGTTGCTGCTGGATATATTGCTGAGGGACGTGTGTTTGTGAATTGGACACAAACGGAAAACGTCTCGCTGAAGATGAAACCCGGAGATGTTTTTTCGGTGAGAGGACAAGGCCGATTTAGACTTATTGAAGAGGTCAGAGAAACAAAAAAAGGCAGAATCGGAATCCAAATAGAAAAATTTATATAAAGAAAATTTTGGGTAATACCCATAGTTTTGAAGAATGTCACGTTGGTGGCAGAATGGAGGAAAATTTTATGTTGACACCACTCGAGATTGAAAACAGAAAATTTAAAAGAGAATTCAGGGGTTACAGCAAGGCGGAGGTTCAGGAGTTTATGAATGTAATCGCCGAGAACTATGAGCTTATTTACAAGGAAAACCTTGCAAACAAGGACAAAATAAATATGCTGTCCAATGCGATTTCCCAGTATAAGTCTATGGAGGAAACGCTCCAGAGTGCAATTTTGGTTGCTCAGAGTGCAGGTGACGAGGTTGTTCAGAATGCAAGAAAGAGCGCAGAGAACATTATAAAGGATGCAGAGAACAAGGCGTCACGGCTTTTGTCTGATGCAAGCCGTGAGGTTACCCGCATAAGCTATGAATATGAAGAAATGCGTCGCAATGTGGAAATTTTCAAAACAAGAGTTATTTCGCTTCTTACGTCGCAGATGGATATTGTTAAAGAATTCAGCATGCCGGAAAAAGCAGCAAAGTCGGTTGAAACCAAAGAAGTTCCGCACATTGAACTTGATACTCAGGTTGAAGCTAAAACTGACGGCGTTATGTCTACTATCCAGAAACTTGAGCAGGTTACAATGGAGCTTCCAAAAATCGTTGTGAATGAAAAGGGTGAGTATATCACAGCGGAAGAGGCTAGGGCAGAAGAAAAAGAGAACAAAGAATAATATTATTGAACTTTAAATTTCATTTACATAAATTTTAAAGGTGAGAGATATGGTATATTTTTTAGTAGGGTTTGCAATTTTGGTTGTGGACTTCCTGACAAAAATATTGGCAAAAACGCATCTTTCAGGACTTGGGTCAATTCCTTTGATTGAGGGCGTGTTCCATCTCACTTATGTTGAAAACAAAGGAGCAGCCTTCGGAATTATGCAGGGAAGAGGGCTGTTTTTTGTTGCGGTGGCGGTGGCTTTTGTTGCAGTTGTGCTCTGGTTTTCTGCCAGAATTAAAAACAAGCCGCCTCTTTTGAAACTGGGGATTTCCTTTATGGCTGCCGGGGCGCTTGGGAATGTTATAGATCGCATTGCGTATGGATATGTGGTAGATTTTTTTGATTTTTGTCTTATAAACTTTCCTGTGTTTAATGTGGCGGATATTTTTGTTTGCCTTGGCGCAGGCGCTTTGGCGGTATTTTTTGTGTTTTTTGAAGAAAAGTGGCGGGAGGGAAATGAAAGTGTATGAGATATTGATTGATGCCTTTGCTGCTGGAAAAAGGCTGGATTCTTTTTTGGCCGACAGTGATTTGGGGCTTACCCGTTCACGAATACAAAAGCTTATTGAAGACGGTTTTATTTTGGTTGGACAAAAGACAGTAAAGTCAAATTATAAACTGAAAGAACAAGAAATTGTTACCATAGAAATTCCCGAGCCCAAAGAGACACAGATAGTGGCAGAAGAAATACCGCTTGATGTGGTATATGAAGATAAGTGTATGCTTGTGGTGAATAAGCCTCAGGGAATGGTAGTTCACCCTGCTGCCGGAAATTATAACGGAACCCTTGTAAATGCTCTTATGGCTCATTGTGGAGACAACCTTTCGGGGATAAATGGCGAAATCCGTCCGGGGATATTACATCGTATCGACAAGGACACCAGCGGACTTTTGATGGTGGCAAAAAATGATGCAGCACATCTTGGGCTCTCAAGCCAGATAAAGGAGCACAGCCTGACTCGTGAATATCTGGCGTTGGTGCACGGCAGAATAAAAGAAGATGAGGGAACTATTGATGCACCCATAGGAAGAGACGAAAAAGACCGAAAAAAAATGACTATTACACAGAAAAATTCGAAAAATGCGGTTACGCATTTTTTTGTGTTGGAGAGATTTGAAAAATATACTTTTGTAAGGTGCAGACTTGAAACAGGAAGAACACATCAGATAAGAGTTCATATGTCAAAGCGGGGAAATCCTATTGTAGGAGACAGTGTTTATGGCAGGAAGAAAGAGGAGTTTAAGCTAAATGGACAGCTTTTGCATGCACATTTGATTGGGTTTTTGCATCCTGAAACAAATGAATATATGGAGTTTTCAAAGGAAATTCCAGAATATTTTGAAGAGGTTTTGGTGAAACTGAGGGGGAGAATGTTTTGAGTTTACACGCGTTGCATCGTCAAAGACTTGACAAAAAAGTAAGTGAATACGGACTTGAATCCCTTGAACCCCACGAACAGCTTGAGTACCTTTTATATGCGGTGATACCAATGGGAGACACCAACGAATTGGCACATCGTATTTTGGATAGATTCAAAACTATAAGCGGTGCTATTAACGCAAGTATGGACGAGCTTATGACCATTGAAGGTGTTGGGCGCAGTACAGCGAGATTTCTTACCTCGTTACCGGCACTTTTGGGGATTGTTGAAAGAAGTATACTGACTGATAAACCATTAAAGCTTAATGGATATGAAAAACTGGCAGATTTTGTGAAAACATTTTTTTATGGAAAGCTTACGGAATCAGCATATATGCTAAGTATGAATTCGTCCTTCAGACTACTTTCAATAACCCGTATATCCGAGGGAGTTCAGGGAGAAACTGCTGTTTATGTTCCAAAAGTTGTGAGGCAGGCGCTTAATGACAGGGCAAGTACGGTGGTTATTGTTCACAATCATCCTTGCGGTTTGGTAAATCCGTCGATAGCGGATATGGAATTGTCGGAAAAACTTGAGAAATGCTTTGAAATGGTGGATATTGAGTTTTTTGACAGTCTTATTGTGTCGGGAAATGATGTTTACAGTATAGTTCTTAAAGATACTATTGGGAATAAGGGAAAAGTAGAGACCAAGAGGAGAAACAAAGATGGAATTTAAAATTGTCTCAAAGTATAAGCCTTCGGGGGACCAACCACAGGCAATTTCTGCCCTTGCCCAAGGCGTTATAAATGGAGATAAATTCCAGACATTGATGGGTGTAACCGGTTCAGGAAAAACTTTTACAATGGCAAATGTTATTGAAAAGGTGCAAAAACCCACACTGGTGCTTGCGCATAACAAGACCCTTGCAGCACAGCTGTGCAGCGAATTCAAGGCGCTTTTTCCTGATAATGCGGTGGAATATTTTGTATCTTATTATGATTATTATCAGCCGGAAGCTTACATCCCAAGCTCGGATACATACATCGAGAAGGATGCTCAGACAAACGAAGATATAGACAAGCTCAGGCACTCAGCAACGGCTGCACTGTTTGAACGTCGTGATGTGATTATTGTTGCCAGTGTTTCGTGCATATACGGACTTGGTGACCCTATTGACTATAACAGTATGGTGGTGTCTCTCAGAGTTGGACATTGTGCAGATCGGGATGCGGTTATACAAAAACTCATTGAAATTCAGTATGAAAGAAACGACATGGCCTTTGCCCGAAATAAATTCAGGGTAAGGGGCGATGTAATTGATGTATTTCCGTCATATTCATCGGGAAATGCCATAAGAATTGAATTCTTTGGTGATGAAGTTGAACGAATTGCTGAAATAAGTTCGGTAACAGGCGAGGTTGTCGCAAACCTCAAACACTGTGCGATTTATCCGGCGTCACACTATGTTGTTGGACGAGAAAAACTTGAAAAAGCAATATTGAACATTGATGAAGAATTAGAACAGAGAGTTGAGGAGTTTAAAGCGAAGGAATGCCTCATCGAAGCTCAAAGGATAAAGGAACGCACCAAATATGATATTGAGATGATGCGGGAAACCGGCTTTTGCCAAGGAATTGAGAATTATTCCAGACACATAAGCGGAAGAGAACAAAAGAGTCCGCCCTTTACACTTCTTGATTATTTGCCTGATGATTTTTTGCTGATTGTGGATGAATCACATGTGACTATTCCTCAGGTTCGTGCTATGTATGCGGGCGACCGCGCAAGAAAAAATAATTTGGTGGAGTTTGGGTTCAGGCTTCCGTCGGCGTACGACAACAGACCGCTGAACTTTGATGAATTTTATGATCATATAAATCAGGCGATATTTGTCAGTGCTACTCCTGCGGAGTTTGAAAAAGAACGATCAAGCCAAGTGGTTGAACAGGTAATAAGACCAACGGGACTTTTGGATCCCGAGATTTCTATCAGGCCGGTAGATGGGCAGATTGATGATTTGTACAGTGAAATCAAGTCTCGTGTGGAGAAAAATGAAAGAGTGCTTGTTACAACACTTACCAAGAAGATGGCGGAACGCCTGACCGAATATTTTGAGGAGATGGGTGTGAGGGTGAGATACCTTCATTCCGAGGTTGAGACTATCGAAAGAATGGAGATAATCCGAGATTTGCGACTTGGCGAGTTTGACGTTCTGGTGGGAATAAATCTTCTTCGTGAGGGCCTTGATATTCCTGAGGTTTCCTTGGTGGCAATTCTTGATGCAGACAAGGAAGGCTTTTTGAGGTCGGATACCTCACTTATACAGACGATAGGACGTGCGGCGCGAAATGCCAACGGAACGGTGATTATGTATGCTGATACCATTACCGGCTCAATGCAAAGGGCTATTTCTGAAACCAAGCGTCGACGTAAAATTCAGGCGCAATACAATGAAGAAAATGGAATTGTTCCGAAAACTATTCAAAAGAATATTTACGAGATTATTGAGGCTACTGTGGATGACGAAAAGCTTAGCAGCAAAAAGCTTGGTCATAATGCAGAGCATATAAGAGAAAAGACTATTGCTGAGCTTACTGTGGAAATGAAAAAGGCGGCAGAACTCTTACAGTTTGAGCTTGCGGCAAAGCTTCGTGATGAAATAAAAAGACTTGAGGGAGAAGAATAATGCACAAGGAAATTTATATCAAGGGTGCAAAAGAGAATAATTTGAAGAACATTGACGTCAAAATCCCCCGTGACAAGATGGTTGTCCTGACGGGTCTCAGCGGCTCAGGGAAGTCTTCCCTTGCTTTTGAAACCATTTATGCCGAGGGACAAAGACGTTATGTGGAGTCTCTTTCTGCCTATGCAAGACAGTTTTTGGGGCAGATGGAAAAACCCAATGTTGAGTCAATAGACGGACTTTCTCCCGCCATATCCATTGACCAGAAAACCACAAGCAAAAATCCGCGTTCAACAGTGGGAACGGTGACGGAAATTTATGACTATATTCGTCTTTTGTATGCCCGTATAGGCGTTCCCCATTGCCCGAAATGCGGAAAAGAAATAAAGTCTCAGTCGATAGACCAGATTGTTGATGCAGTACGGGAACTGCCTGAAAAGACAAGATTTCAAATCTTGGCTCCGGTAGTTAGAGGCAGAAAAGGCGAGTACACAAAAGTGTTTGAAAAGGCGGCAAAGGATGGATTTGTAAGAGTGCGGGTTGACGGCGAGATTTTTGACCCGTCATCAGATGAGATTGTTCTTGACAAACAGAAAAAGCATAATATAGAAATTGTTGTGGATAGACTTATTCAAAGAGAGGGCATAGAAAAACGCCTTGCTGATTCCCTTGAAACAGCACTCAAAATGGCAAAGGGACTGGTGGTAATTCAGCTTATTGATGAAGATAAAGAGATGCTGTTCAGCCAGAATTATGCCTGTGATGACTGTGGAATAAGCATTGAGGAGCTTACCCCGAGAATGTTTTCCTTCAATACCCCATATGGAGCGTGTCCGCACTGCATGGGTCTTGGACAGGTTGAAATTATTGACCCTGACAGACTTGTTCCGGACAAAACAAAAAGTATAAACCAGGGTGCGATAAACTGTTATGGATGGACCGGAACGGATGAGGCGTCGGTTTCTGCCATGTATTATCGTGGACTTTCGGAGCATTATGGCTTTAGTCTTGACACCCCTTTTGAAGATTTGCCAAAGGACATTGTGGAAATTATTATGTATGGAACGAAAGGGGAAAAGGTTCGCCTTTCTTATGAGAGAAAGTTTGCCAAGGGCGAGCAGTATGCAAGGTTTGAGGGCGTTATGAACAATATTGAGCGCCGGTATAAAGAAACAAATTCCGAATGGGCAAAAAAAGAAATTCAGGAACTTATGTATTCCATGCCCTGTCCTGAGTGCAAGGGTACAAGGCTGAGGAAAGAAAGCCTTGCTGTCACTGTCAAAAAAATGAACATTGATGAAATAAGCAGACTTTCTGTAAATGAAGCACTGAATTTTTTTGAAAATACCAAGCTTAGTGAAAGAGAGGCGCAAATAGGCAATCAAATTCTGAAGGAAATCAAGGCACGGCTTAATTTCTTGAAGAGTGTGGGGCTTGAATACTTGACTCTCTCCCGTTCCAGTGGAACGCTTTCGGGCGGTGAGGCACAACGAATAAGGCTTGCAAGCCAGATTGGTTCGGGGCTTATGGGGGTTCTTTATATTCTGGACGAGCCAAGCATTGGTCTTCACCAAAAGGACAATCACAAGCTTATAGATATGCTGAAAAAATTGCGTGACCTTGGAAACACATTGATTGTGGTGGAACACGATGAGGACACTATGCTTGCTGCTGACCACATAATTGATATAGGGCCAGGGGCAGGTATCCACGGCGGATACGTTGTTGCTGAGGGTAGTGTAGAGGATATTATGGCGTGTGAAGAGTCTGAAACCGGACAATATCTGAGTGGGAAGAAAAAAATCCCCGTTCCAGTGACCAGACGAAAAGGAAACGGAAATTATTTGAAGCTCTTTGGGGCATCACAGAATAATCTTAAAAATGTGGATATAGAAATTCCTCTTGGTACAGCTACTTGTATAACAGGGGTTTCGGGCAGTGGAAAGAGTTCTCTTGTAAATGAAGTTCTTTATAAGGTGCTTGCCAATGAGCTTAATCGTGCAAAGCAAAAACCCGGAAAGTATAAGAAAATTTCCGGACTTGAATATCTTGACAAGGTAATAAACATTGACCAGTCGCCTATTGGAAGAACTCCGCGTTCAAACCCTGCCACATATACAGGGCTGTTTGGGGATATAAGAAATCTTTTTGCTATGACACCTGAGGCAAAGTCGAGGGGATATGGCCCCGGAAGATTCAGCTTCAATGTGAAAGGCGGAAGATGTGAATCCTGTCAGGGCGATGGCATAGTGAAGATTGAGATGCACTTTTTACCTGATATTTATATGCCTTGTGAGGTTTGCGGGGGAAGACGATATAACCGTGAGACGCTGGAAGTAAAATACAAGGGAAAGAGCATTCACGATGTTTTGGAGATGACAGTTGAGGAGGGCGTAGAGTTCTTTGAGAACATTCCCAAAATCGCAAACAGACTTAAGACCCTTTTTGAGGTTGGGCTTGGATATATAAAAATAGGTCAGTCCTCCACCACTCTTTCGGGCGGCGAGGCACAACGTGTGAAGCTTGCCACAGAGCTGAGCAAGCGCAGTACGGGAAAGACAATTTATATTCTTGACGAGCCAACAACAGGTCTTCATACCGCTGACGTCCATAAGCTTATTGAGGTTTTACAGAGACTAGTGGATGCGGGAAATACCGTTGTTCTCATTGAACACAACCTTGATATGATAAAAATCTCGGATTATATTATTGACTTAGGACCCGAAGGCGGAGACCGTGGTGGCAGCATTGTTGCCTGTGGCACTCCTGAAGAGGTGGCAAAGAGTAAGAAATCTTATACGGGACAGTATCTTAAAGAGGTATTAAAGAAAAAATAAGCATAATAAAAACGGCAATGGGAAACCCATTGCCGTTATGTTTTTAAAGGGTGCCGTAAAGAGAATACAGTTTTGCATATTCACCTTTCTTTTCCATAAGCTCCTGATGTGTGCCGCTTTCGGAGATTCCGTCTTGTGTCAGAACAAAAATTCTTGTGGCATTTTTGATGGTGGTGAGGCGGTGAGCAATCGTAAGGGTTGTACGCCCCTGAGAGAGTCGTTTCAAAGAGTTTTGAACAAGGAGTTCGCTTTCATTGTCAAGGGCAGAGGTTGCCTCGTCAAGAATAAGGATAGGCGGATTTTTCAAAAACAGGCGGGCGATTGAAATTCTTTGTTTTTGTCCCCCTGAAAGCTTGAGTCCCCGTTCACCCACATAGGTATCATATCCGTCTTTAAGCTCCATAATGAAGTCGTGAGCGCCGGCAAGCTTTGCTGCTTCCATAACTTCGTCACGGGTGGCGTCAGGCTTTCCGTAAATAATATTTTCATAAACCGAGCCGCTGAAGAGATAAACGTCCTGCTGAACCATACCGATGTTATTTCTGAGGGATGAAAGGGAAATATTGTTTATGTCAATACCGTCTATTGTTATGTTTCCGCTTTTTAAATCATAGAATTTTGGTATAAGATTGCAAAGAGTGGTCTTTCCGCCACCTGACGGGCCAACAAAAGCAATATTTTCCCCCTTTTTTATGTGGAGATCAATGTGGCTGAGGACATCCTTTTCGCCGTCTGAATATTTGAATGAAATATCGTTGAAGTCAATGTTTCCCGACACATTCTCAAGTTCAATACAGTCTTTGGGATTATATTCCTCCACAGGCTCGTCCAGTATTTCAAAGAAACGTTCAATACCAGTAATTCCTTTCTGGAATTGCTCGGTGAACTCCACAATACGCCTTATTGACGTTATCAGGGTTTGTATATAAAGGAGATACGCAATAAGGTCAGCAGGAGTGAGGTGGCCGTTTATCATAAAAATCGAGCCGATAACGATTACTGCAATATACATAACACCGTCAAAAAATCTTGTTCCTGCCTGAAAAAGTGCCATATATTTGTAAGCATTTTTCTTAGTGATAAAGAACTTCTTGTTGCCTTCGGCAAATTTTTTGCGCTCCAAGTCTTCGTTTGCAAAGCTTTTCACAACCCTTGTGCCAAGAAGACTGTCTTCAAGGTCAGCATTAAGTTCGCCTACTTGCTTGCGTTGTTCCTTGAATGCATTTTTCATATTTTTGCGGAATACAAACACTGAAATCAGCATAAGGGGAAGAAGCAAAAATATTATGGCAGTAAAGGTGAGATTTATTCTTCCCAGGATTATGAATGCACCGATTATTTTGATTCCTGCAATAAAAAATTCTTCAGGGCAGTGATGTGAAAACTCGGTTATGTCGAAAAGGTCGGTAGTCACTCTTGACATAAGCTGACCGATTTTTGTGTTGTCAAAAAATTTAAAGGGTAGCTTTTCAAGGTGATTAAAAAGGTCATGGCGCATATCCGTTTCAAGCTTCGCCCCCATAACGTGACCTACATTCGCCATAAAATAGTTTGCCACAGTGTCAACAATCCGCAGAAAAAGATAAAGAGCACCAAGCTTCAATACGGTTGAAATCAGCAGTGCGCCGGGCCCCATTTGTGCAGTGTTTGTGATTGTTCGGACAATCATAGGAAAAACAAGTTCACAGATGGTTGAGAGAGCAGCACACAAAAGGTCGATTAGGATAATTCCTATATATGGTTTGTAATAAACTGAAAAACGTCTGAACATAAGGCGACACTCCTAAAGAATCTTAGCGGCGGCAAAAACTTGCCACCGCTAAATGTTATTTTATTTCGTATACATCCGTAATTGTTCCAGTGGTTTTTGCCGCTTTTGTTGTGAAGACATAGGATGAACCGGCAGCAAGTGCCTGATTGTTTGCGGTATAAAAACCAGAGTCATTTATCTTTCCGTCAACTTTTACTGTAAGCGTAACATCGTATCTCTCGGGGATAAGTGATGCATTCATTTTTCCGTTTGTTGTTTCCACGGCTTTGGTTGAATCCGTGTAAGTAACATCCACGATATCACCCAAATATTCTTTTGTGGTTGTATCGGTAACAGGCCCCATATAGTTTTTCAGGGCATTGACTGTGCCGATACGGACCTCTTTGACTTTCATAGTGTATTCGATGTGGCTTGCGGCAGTTTCAACTTTCTTTTCGCTCACAAAAAATCTTGTGTAAAATCCAAAAGCACCCACCAAAATTGCAAGAATAACAATTATATCAATAATGCTGATTTTTCCAAACAGCTTTCCTTCTTTGTTGATAAACATAAATTTTTCCTCCATTTATTCTTTATTGAGCGCAGGTTGCAAGGTCAATCACAAAACCATATCCTGCAAAACCTTTGCCGCGAATGGCGGTCTCTTCGCCAACGCGGATGGGGGTGTTTGATGAAGAAATCTCGCTTTTGGTTTCAAGGGCGTTGGCAGTCACCTCAAGGGTTATGTCATAAAGAACAGGGTCTTCTAAAAGAACAGCTTTACCTGATGATAAATCAGTGCCAACCTTTGAAGCGGGAGAAAGTTCAATACCTGTAAGCTTTCCTTCAAAGCGTTCTTTAATGCCTATCCACACGCTCTCGTCATTTTCTAAACCTGCGAGAAATTTGTCATAAAGGGTTTTTTCTGCTTTGGTAAGCTGAATTTTGAATATCGCAGTAGTGTTTTGTGTTTCGTTGGCAGTGCCTGTGTCGTTATTTCCACCAAGAAACCATACGGCAACAACGGCGATTAAAACCACTGCTACAACAATCAGGGCATCAATAATGTTGAATTTTGCTTTAGTCATTGTTTTTACCTCCGAGACTTAAATAGATATTATCAATGTTTTCTGCATATTTTTTTGCAGTGAATGTTGAATTGAAAATTTCGGTGCTACCCTCTGAGAACTTTGAATAGAGGTCACTGTCCCCGAAGAGCATAGCCAGTTTTTCTGCAAGAGCCATAGAATCGTGGGTAGGCACAACAAATCCGTTTTTGTTATTCTTGATTACACCGGGGTTTCCACCGAAGTTCGAAACCACAGCGGGTTTTCCAAGGCTCATACCCTCAAGAAGTGAGAGACTGGTGGCCTCAGTCCCAAATGAGCAGTTTGCCTGAACGTCTATGATGTTCATAAGTGGCTCAACATTGTCGAGAAAGCCCAGCATAATGACGTAATCTTCAAGGCCTGAATCTATGATTTGCTTACGTATGGCTTTTGACATATCACCAGTACCTGCAATAAGAAACCGAGCCTTTATGCCGCGATTCTTCAAAATCTTTGCGGCTTCAACAAAGTATTTGTGGCCTTTTACCTCATTGAGACGTGCAACAATGGCAGTGCATTTGCAATCTGGTGGGATGCCCCAGTCTGCCTTGATTTTTGCAATTTCTTCGTCAGAATATTTGCGAAGAGGTTCCACACCGTTTAGGATAACGTCAATTTTACTTTCATTTACGCCTATGTCACAGATATTTTCCTTTGCTGCCTCAGCTACTGCGATTATTTTGTCTGCAGTGGAGTTGTTGGCAAGGCCGCATATTGCTTTTCCAAGACCATGAGTGAGATGTGGATTTGGAGGGAATACGCTGTGCCTTGTGTATACTATCTTGGCGCCATAAAGCCTTGCGGCAATACGTGCTGACATACTTGCGTGGGTATGGACAATCTGGGGCTTAAATTTTTTGAAAACCCCAAGGAACTTTTTGATTGCGGAAAAGTCAAGGGACTTGTTAGCCATAGCGTCTATTTCAAAGACCTTAAAACCCAGCTCCTCAACCTTTGGCGTAAGCAGGCTGTTTGATGGAAGAACCACAGCCATGTTCAGCTTTTCTTTGTCGCAATGCTTGAGATAAGTGAGAATGCACTTTCCTGCACCGCCGATATTTGTGTCCGAACAAACTTGCAAAACTTTAAGCATTCTGAGACACCTCCGGTTTTTCCGACTCGGTTTTTGCTATTTTTGATGCGGTGATGCCAAGTGCTATCACCGTGAAGAAAATCATAAATACGCGGTAGTTGTAAAAACAGTTGTCAAAAAGTCCCTGCACCATAAATCCAAAGATTCCCGAGGCGATACCAACAATCACTACGGAGAAAGGATTTCCCTTGCCAAAGACAAGGTATCCCAAAACGGAGTTCTTTATGAAAAGGAACATAAGAAGCACAAAGGATAATATTCCCAAAATTCCCGATTCCACCAAAATCTGCAGGAACAGATTGTGGGAGTGTGGCGCAACAATGGCACTGTAGGAATAAAATGGATAAACCTGAGTGAAGGCTTCTGTTCCGGGGCCAATGCCTGAGAGCCAAAAATCTTTCAGCATAAGAAGTGTACCCATCCATATATAAACACGGTAAGACGTGGAGGAGTCTTTCATATCACCGATACTTAAGAAACGGTTGATTATACTTTCCGGAAGGACCATAGGGATAATAGGCAAGGCAATAAGAGCAAGTCCCCAAAGCTTTCCGCAGACGAAAGTTACAAAAACTGATGCCGACGCCATAATTCCAAGCCAACAGCCACGGGAGAAAGTGAGGATGAGCGCCACGCCCATAAGCCCTGAAAGAGTGGCATAAACAATTTTTGTCCAAGCCTTTTTGGATGTCCACATAAGTGAAATGCAAACAGGAAGAACCAGAAGAATGTATTCACCAAGAACGTTTGGATTTTCCAAGGTTGAGTAAATGCGCATTTTGATGTCTTCAAACATTTCTTCGTCCATCCACGCCTGATTTACATTCCAGCCGAAAATATATTGCAAAATTCCGTAAAGACAAACAATTCCGCCTGAGAGAACAAAAACTTTCAGAATGTTGAACAGTTGATTTTTTGTTTTTATGGTATTTATAATTACGAAATAAAATATCATAAATGCAAAGTATACAAGCCATATCTGAACACTTTTGAAGGGGGCAAAAGAGGCAAGTGCCGAAATCAGATATATGATAAGCATGGTGATTATCATAAGGCCACAGCCCTCAAAGTGCCACAAAAACTTTTTGTTGGTGAGATATTTCACAATCAAAGAGAAAAGACAAAGGAGTGAGAGCCCCACAAGTGCCATGGTGGGCACGAGAGGTGCAAGGAAAACTGTGATGAATACACCAAACTCCACTTTGTAAAGTACAAGGCAGAAGAAAAGCAGTCCAAAAACGAACAAAAGGGCGAAAACCGGTGAAAGAATGCCGCAGATAAGTCCTGATAAGATGCCTAAGATTACGGCGGTTATGAGTCTCATCTTTCCCTCGCACTTGGTAATATAGAAGAAATCAAAATTAAATTTTATATCAAGGCAATTTTCTATAAAACCAACAAATTTGGAACTTTTAAATGCGGTTGTGAGATTGGAATCGAAAATATAAAAAAATGCGCCCAAAATCATTGCTGAAAGCGAAAGAAGAATTTTTCCTCCGCCTAAAAGCGATATCAAAAGGTCTGAAAGGGCACCAAAGAAAATGAACACCCCGAGAAAACGCAAGTTAAGGGCAAGACAGTTGTGCAAAAAGTACTTAAAAAATCTGACTATATGACTTTTTTCTTTTTGAGCAACCAACTTTTCGCCAAAACTGTCGGCAATTTTTTCCAGAAGAGAAAAGGGTGAAAAACAAATCTTTCCCCACAAGCTGTTTTTAAGAGAATTTTCGGAGAAAAATTTTCTTCTGAAAAGATTGGTGATAAAGGATTCTCTCCAAACTTTTGAAATGCCGTTATACAGCCCCAAAAGCCAGCGATAGGCAATGCTGTTTTTGATTATCATATTGTAAAAACAAAGCCAAGCTGTTATGAAAAAGCCGTTATTTTTCATAATGAATAAACCTCCTGATTTGGTCAAATTCGTCAAGCTTCAAAACAAAACTAAGTATCAGATATAAGATAAGGGCTACGCCTGCAGATGCACCGCAGAAAATAAAATTTGAAATGCGGCCCATTTCGTTGGGTGATAAAAATTCATAGAAAACAAAAGCAACAAAGCCGCAAACAGCGGCAGAGACCACGGTTTTTGCTGCGTTTTTGATAAATTTTCCAGTGATTGTTCCTGATTCCTTTTTGTTTATCATATAAAGAAGAACCGAAGCCATAACAAGTGAGCTCACAGCACTTGCCAAAGCAAGACCGCCAATGCCCATTTTGAAGAGTTTTACGAAAACAAAAGCTGATACAAGGTTTATGAAAATTCCAAAAGCGGCGGTAAGCATTGGTGTTTTGCCGTCGCGGAGGGCATAAAAGCTTTTGTTTAGAATTTCGCAGATTGCATAGCCTACCATACCGAATGAATAAAATAGGAGGGCTGTTGAGGTGGTTTTTGTGTTTTCTGCTGAAAAAGCACCATATTCAAAAATGATTTTTATTATAGGCTTTGAAAGGGCAATGAACATAGCTGAAACGTACGCTATGATAAAGATAATCCAGCCCAAAGAAAGTCTTGTGGTTTCTTTGAATTCATCATTTTTGGAGCTACTGCCAAGCCTTGAAAGACGGGGAAAAATAAAGTTTGTAACTGCATAGGCAAAAACGCCTACCATTATTATATAAATTTTGTTTGCCCAGTTAAGACCAGACACGGCACCGTCGCCCATAGAGGACGAAAACGCCATATTGATAACCACACAAAGAGGTTGAATCCACGAGCTGATAAGAACAGGGAGTGCCAGCTTTGCGGCATCGCGAATGCCTTCGTCACGAAGACTGAAACCAAAGCTCCATCGCCATCCGCTTTTTAAGAGATGAGGTATTTGGATAATCAACTGAGATGCCCAGGCGATTACCATTGAAATAACAACTCCCAAAAGTCCAAAACGGTTGCCTGCAAAAATGAGATACAAAATCATTATCAGGTTTGAAACAACGCTGATTATTGACGGAATATTGAATTCTCCAAAGGATTGGAGTATGCCAACTGCGGTATAAGCCGCAGCGGTAAAAACTATTGACGGGAACAAAACCCGAAGAAGAACGGCGGTGGCAGCAGTCTTTTCGGCAGAATATCCCGGCACCATAAGACGAACAAGGGGATATGCAAAAATCATACCGAGAAATGCCGCAAGGGATGAAATGATGACCACCGTTGCGAAAAAGCTGTTGGCAAACTTCATTGCACGAATCTTTCCGTCACGCTCTAAAAACATATTGAAAACGGGAACAAAGGTTGAAAGAATAGCAACCCCCAAAGTCATATCAAAAAATAGCAGAGGAATCTGTGAGGCAGTATTTAAAATGTCAGACTCAAAACCCTGACCATAAACGCTGGCAATAAGTGTTTCTCGGAGAAGCCCCATAAACTTTGCACAGAATATGATAATAGCCATAAAACTGATGGTGCGTACGGCTTTGGAAGAGGCATGGTTTTTCAAAAAAGATTCCTCCTTTCAGCATAGTTGTAGATATAAAACAATTATACCATAAAGTTCTTTAAAAGTAAAGAAGATTGACGGCAAATTATATTTGTGTTATTATATAAAGGTATAAAATTTCAGGTAAGGAGAAAGCAAATGAAAAAGTTTGTCTGGGGCTTTAGTGCGGTTCTGCTTTTGACAGTTTTTGCAGGGCTTTATTTTAAGGAAAAGTTACAGAATCCGTGCGTTGAAAAAACCGAATTTTTGTTTGATACATATTGCAGTGTAAGTGCATACGGGCATAATACCGAAGATGCGGTGGATGCTGTGTTTCGGGAGCTCCGTGAAATTCATAAAATTACCGACTTTTTTGGGAAAGAGTCGGAGGTTGGAAGAATAAATTCTGCAAAAAAAGACGAGGTCATAACACTTTCTGACCATATGTATGAAATCATTTCTGCTGCAAAGAAGGTGGAGGAAGCGTCAAGCGGGGCGTTTGACATAAGCCTTGCACCTGTATCTTCCTTGTGGGAATTTGACAAGGACGGACGTGTGCCAAGTGACGTTGAAATCAAAAAGGCACTTGAAATTTGCGGAAGAAATGCGATAGTTTTTGATGCGGAAAAAAGAACTGTTGTGAAAAGTGCAGATGAAACCAAAATAGACTTGGGCGGCGCTGCAAAAGGCTATGCCGGAGACATAGCAATGGAAATTCTTGAAAGCTATGGCGTCAGCGGTGCCATAGTGGATTTGGGTGGAAATATTTGCTGCGTAGGACAAAATCGTGATGTAAAGGATGGGAAGTGGCGGATAGGTTTGCAAAAACCCTTTGAAGTTGCGGGGGAATATGACCAGGTAGTTCATATAGATGAGGGTAGTGTTGTCACAAGCGGAACATACCAGAGATTTTTCGAGAAGGACGGAAAGAAGTATCATCATATATTGGACCCCGAAACGGGCTATCCGAAAGACGCGGATTATAGCAGCGTAACCATCGTAGGAGAAAGCAGTCTTTTGGGGGATTGTTTAGCCACAGCCTGCTTTGTACTTGGCAGGGAGGAGGCGAAAATTCTTGCAAAAGAGTTTGGAGTAGAGATATATTTTAAGTAACAAAAAGTTCAAATTTGTTTTGTTGACAAGTGCTTTGGATAAAGGTATAATTAGGATATAGAGAAAATAAACGGAGAAATTTTGATGGCTTTTTTTGACACTTTTTGGGGTAAAATTTTTACAACATTTTTTATTTCTATGGTTCCTGTTGTTGAGCTTCGCGGAGCTATTCCCATTGCCACAGCAAGCGGGCTTGATTTGTGGTTGGCGATTTTAGTTTCCATTGTGGGAAATATGATACCGGTGCCGTTCATAATCTTATTCATACGAAAGATTTTTGAGTGGATGCGAGCAATAAGCAAAAAGCTTGACAAAGTGGTTTTGACAATGGAACAAAAAGCGGAAAAAAACCGTAAGGTGGTTGACCGATACAAGTTCTGGGGTCTTTTCATTCTTGTGGCAATACCTCTTCCGGGAACAGGTGCGTGGACAGGTGCTTTGGTTGCCGCTATGCTTGAAATGCGGCTGAAAGATGCAATTCCTGCCATTTTTCTTGGCGTTGTGGGCGCAGGGCTGATTGTGGCGTTGGTTACAGGCGGAGTTCTGGCGGCTTTTGGAATCTGATTTGAGGTGATTTTGTGCTGTTTGGAACTGAAAATATTGAGTTTGAAATTCTTGAAGCAATACACCGTTTCACCAGGTCTGATTTTTTGGATTTTCTGGTGCCAAGGGTTTCGTGGTTTGGGAACAGTGGCTTTATATGGATTGTTCTGGCGATAGTTCTTCTCGCAACAAAAAAATATAGACGTTTGGGAATAGCCCTTTCGGCAGGATTGGTTTTGTGTCTGGTTCTCGGGAACCTCTTTTTCAAAACTCTCTTTTCAAGGCCAAGACCTTGCTGGATTTTTGATGTCCCAAAGATGCTGATTCCAATTCCTGAAGATTTTTCTTTTCCGTCGGGGCACACATATTCGTCATTTTTGTCAGCGTTTGTGATTCTTTCGCAAAACAAAAAATGGGGGATGGTCACTCTCTTAGTTGCAATTATTATGGCTTTCACCAGACTTTATCTTTTTGTTCATTTCCCAACGGATATTTTGGGTGGGATAGTTTTGGGGGCTGTGATATTTTTAATTGTAAGAAAAATTTTAAGAAAGTAGAAAAGGGTTTGAAAAAGGCGTGCTCAGACTTGAGCACGCCTAATTTAATGAAATTTTTATTAAAGGAAAATTGCTAAAAGCACAGTGACAATTCCGCAAAGCCCCACGGCAATGCCGCTGACACTACCCTCAACCTCACCGATTTCGATGGCTTTTGTCGTGCCAAGAGCGTGGCTTGATGCCCCGATGGCAAGACCTGCCGCTATGGAATTGTTAAGGCGAGACCAGCGGATGAGATATGGTGATGCGATGGCTCCGAAAATTCCGGTAACGCTGACAGCTGCCACGGTGACGGGAGGTATACCTCCAAGCTGACTTGACAGCTCAGTGGCGATGGCTGTGGTAATTGATTTTGGAATCAGGCTTGCGGTTATTTCGCCGGAAATTCCAAAAACGCGGCACAAGACGATTATGCTGACAAGGGCAGAAACGGCACCAACAATGCAGCCGACCAAAATGGGTATCAGGTTTTTCTTTATAATTTCAAGCTGGCGGTACATGGAAAGTGCAAGGGCAGCTGTTGCGGGAGCAAGAAACATAAGAACAAACGAGCCGCCTGTCATAAAGTTTTCGAGTGGGATTTTGAAAATCAGCAAAATTCCTATGATAATTATTGAGGCGATAATCATGGGGTTTGCTATTGGATAATTGAATCTCTTTTTAATTCCAAGGCCTACCAGATAAGATGCAACGCAGAGGGTAAAACCAAAAATGGGAGATGCGGTAAACTGATTAAGCATTTTCTTTGCCCTCCTTTTTTGATAAAAGATGCATGGTAAGTTTCACAGCATAGGCTGTGGCGAAAAATGTAATTATGGTAGTCGCAATACAAATAAAAAGAAACTGCCACAAAATATTCTTAAAAACATCAATATAAGCAAGTATTGAAACGGTAGATGGTATAAAAATAAAAGACATATTTCCAAGAAGAAAGTTACATACAGTGTCAATCTGTACTGGACGGATGGTCTTTATAAGTAAACAAATAAATAAAATTATGAGGGCAATAACGCTTCCGGGCATAGGAAAAGGCAAAAATAAGGAAACAAGTTCCCCGATACAGCATACAAAAAAAAGCAAAAAGACTTGTTTAAAAAGAGTCAAAGATACATCCTCCCTCAAAATCAATATGAAAATATATTAACACAAAGTTTCATAAAAGTAAATACGGATGATTGACAAATGTTTTTTTGATATGATAAACTATTTATCAAAAATACCCAAAGGATAAAAAGTATGAAAGAGGAAGAAAAGATAAATAGCTGTTGTTTCAGCGGACATAGGGATTTGCCGTACGGTGACAAAGAAAAAATCGTAGATATTTTAGGTGAGGTCATTTGTGACCTTGCGGGGAAGGGCTATACTCAGTTTATTTCTGGTGGAGCACTTGGCTTTGATTTACTTGCGGCTGAGGTTGTTTTGCAAAAAAAGAGGGAGATTCCAAAGCTTAAACTTATTATGGCACTGCCCTGCCGTGACCAGAATATTAAATGGTTACCTGTTGATAAAAGGCGCTATGAAAAAGTGCTCAGAAATGCTGATGAAATTGTTTATGTCATGGAGCAGTATTGTACGGGGTGTATGCAGCTTCGAAATAAGTTTATGGTGGAAAACAGCAGCATCTGTATTGCCTACAAAACCAGAAGAAGCGGGGGTACAGCTTATACGGTTGATTATGCAAGGGAAAAGGGACTTGGAATTATCAATATACGCGAGCTTTTATAGAATCAACCGAAATATACCATAAGGAAAAACACCGCAAGCATAAATGACGCTGTAAGTGTTACAGGAAGCAAAAATGATGGTTTTTTGGATTTGGACTGTTTTTTTTGTTTTGAGGAGAAAGGCTCCTGAACTTTTTTTAGCCGTTCCACTTGATTTATATAGTTGTCGATTATTTTTTGTGCTTCAAGGGAAATGTCTGCATCAAAACTTTTGATTTCTGATGCTACCTTGTCGGATTTCAGGATGAAAATTGCCTGATCGATTGTGTCGGACTCTATGTTATTTATTATTACGACACGTCTTGATTTTTTATCTATCAATGAAAACACCACCTTGTATATGGAAAGTATTTACATCAAAAAGTTTTTTTATACAACAAAAGACCGCATCATCTGATGCGGTCTTTTTAAATTGCGGAATTTTTACTGAATTACGATAACAGATGCTTCCAGAACACCGGATGCGTTTGAACCTGTAATAGTAACAAATCTTCCCTTTTCAACGCTCTTGAGAAGAATGTTTCGTCCTGATACGCTGTCAATAATCTTTGTGCTTGAGTTAACAAATACGTTGTAGTCAACCCCATTTTCTTTAACAACCATAAGTCCATATGTTGCATTTATGCTTTGAACTGTTCCGTTGAGTGAAGATTTTGCAACAACGCTTGCGGCTTTGATAGTGATGATTTCGCTGCTCTGGAGAGTGATGTCAATATCTGTGCCGGGACGGAGGTCATAAACTGTGCCTTCCTCGGTTGAGTCAATGAGAACAGAAACGCTCTTGTTAACTTTATATTCAGTGAGAGAGTTTGATGTTTCAAGACCGATTACTGAGCCGTCCTTTGAATGAGTGATGTATGAGATTGAGCCTGAAAGACTTTGATTCTTGCTGCTTGCTGAAATCTTTGTAACCTTGCCGTATGTCATTTTAAGAACAACCGTGTCGCCAGTCATAAGCTGATTGAGACTTGATGAAAGGCTGTTTCTTGCAACGTCAACGCCGTCGGCTGAGATTTCATAGCCGTTAACTTCTCCTGATGATTCTTTTACATAAAGAACTGTGAATTCACCAGATGCATCGATGGAATCAAGTGTACCGGTTGCTGTTGTATTTTTATCAATAACCTCAAGAGTTTCAACAAGACCGTTAACCAAAGTAAGTGCCACATAGTTGTTTGCCTTAACCTTGCCGAAAAGGTCAATGGCACCATTTACTCTTATTTTTGCATTGTCAGCAAGGACGTATGTTGAAACGTTTTCCTTGTTGTTTGCGTCAGCGATGGTAACAGATTTTGTGGTAGAATCCTTAATTGCAGAAACAAGACCATAGATAACAGAATCTTCGATAACCACGTTGTTTTCAATGAGAGCAACATCACCTGCAATGTGAGTAACTTTTACAGACATACCTTTTTTGAGGTCTGTTGATTTAACGTCCTTGCCGTTTGCTTTGAATTTTGTATTTGCTTTGATGTTGTATACGATGTCACTTCCACCGATTGTAACAGTAATTGTTTCATTGAAAGTATCAACGGAAACAACAGTGCCTGTCTGTGATGAAAGGTCAATTACATCAATAAGGCTGTAAAGCATTTTTGCCATCTGTGAACGTGTAACCGATGTATTGGGTGAGAACATTGGCTGACCTTGTTCGTTATTTCCCATACCTTGCATAATACCTTTTTCTTTAACATATTCAACATAAGCACGTGCAGAATCAGGAATTTCAACTGTGTCAGCGTATGAAGATGAAACAAAAGCATTGCCTAAAACTTCTTCTTCGGCACCTAAAAGCTTTGTGAGAAGAACAGCAGCCTCATATCTTTTGAGCGCTGTGTTTTTGTTTGCGTTTGAAATGTAGGAACTGAGGTCATCAGCATCAAGAATTCCAAAATAAAGGAGGAAAGAAACCTCTTTCGCGTAGTTTGTTGAAAATTTGCTGAGGGTGTCTTTGTATTCTGAAACTGCATATTCAAGGGAATCTGCAAAACTTTCATCGTTAACCCCTATCATTCTTGAAAGAAGAATGAGGGCTTCGGTTTTTGAAATTGTGTTGTTGGGCTTGAATGTGCCGTCTTCATAACCTTTGATGTAGCCAAGCTCTGCCATTTCGTTTATGTATGGCTTAGCCCATTCTACTGTCGGGTCGTTTTCCACATCAGAAAAAGGCAGTGCCGCAACAGACAGGGTTGAGAGCAGAAATACCACACAGATAATGCTGCTCAAAAGTTTTTTGTTAATCATTTGAATTCCCCCTTGGTATAGGTTTATGTTGTTAATAAGTATCAAATTTGTGTTAAAGTTATTTTTTAACAATTTTATTCTATCATATATTTTTAGATATTTCAACTATATTTATCTAAAAAATTTTTACATATTTATTACAAATTGATTAAACTATTGGAGAATAGGAATATTTTTGTCAATAAGCCAAAAAATTTGTGTTGTAATTTTTTTTTGACGACACACAATAAAAGCGAAACATTTTCAATTTTAAAAGAGGAGGAATAAAAATGTCAAAAAAATTTATTGCCTTGTGCTTAGCGACAGTTTTGCTTTTCACATTTGGCATAAATGTTTTTGCCGCAGGTGAGGGAAATACTCTTGCGTCGGGTGAAACTCCCGAAATGTTAAATGGTACAAACAGTGGAAACACACAGATGAGTGCCGGAAACAATGCGGCAGAAAACAACTCAAACACTAATGCAACAGAAAGTCAATCCAGCATAAAAAATCAGGATATGAATTCAAAAATGCCGGCAGCGACTCCCAGAGCAACAAAGACGATGGACAACAGCGAGGCTCTTGTTGAACAGAACAGAACAAAAAACAATGCTATGATGAACGATAGCCTTTCAGAGTCTGTGGCTCCTTCAAGATACAGCAGCCGTCGTGTTGCGCTTTCGCCTGACATTGCAGGCACAAAGTATGAAGAAGCGGCAGAGGTTCTTAATGCTCTCGGAATTATGGTAGGTGACGCAGAAGACGGTGCTTTCCGCCCTGATGACCCCATTCTTCGTTCCGAAATGGCAAAGGTTGCAGTTTATTCAGTAGGTCTTGAAGATGTGGCAACAGGTTCAGGATATGCCACACGTTTTCCTGACGTTCCAGCAGGGCACTGGGCAACAGGTGCAATCAATGTAGCAGAGCAGCAGGGGCTTGTTATCGGTGATGATATAGGAACATTCCGTCCTGATGACAACGTTCTTCTTCAGGAAGCGGTTACTATTTTAGTAAGAGCACTTGGTTATGAGCCGGTTGCAATGCAGCGAGGCGGGTATCCTGCGGGATATATGGCAGTTGCATCAGAAAATCAGCTTCTCAAAGGAATTTCTGCAGCAGGCGGAAACCCTGCAAAAAGAGGAGATATAGCACAGCTGGTATTTAATGGTCTTACTGTAAACCTTATGGAACAGACAGGCTTTGGCTCGAATATCATATATGAAGTAGTTGACAAAACACTTCTTTATGACCGACTTAACGTAGAAAAGGCATACGGACAGATTACAGGAACAAGTGAAACAACACTTTCAGGAGGAAGTACCGCGTCAGAAAATCAGATTATGATAAACGACCGTGTGTTTGAAGAAGGTACAACAATGGCACGTGAATATCTTGGCTACAACGTGGTTTATTATGCGAGAATAGACACAACACGTGACCAGAAAACACTTATTTTGGTTAAACCTCAGGAAAGCAAGAACAACGTACTCACAATAAACGCAACAAACATTGAATCTGTTACAGGCGAAAGTGGTGCCAACAAAACAGTAACTTACTGGAGAGCAGGTACAAATGACACCACAACCAGAACTGCAAGCATAGTTGCAAGTCCTGTTTATATTTACAACGGAAAGTTTATTGAAACTTTAACCAACGACCAGCTTATTCCCGCAACAGGAAACCTTGTTCTTCTTGATACTGACGTAAACAGCGTATATGACATTGTGTTTGTAAACCACTTTACCAACCTTGTGGTAGAAACTGTTTCATCTGCAACAGGAAGAGTAACCGACAAATACAACAACGGCTCGCTTCTTCTTGACCCTGAAAGCACAGAGGTTGATTTTGTTCTCTGGAAGAATGGCAAACAGATTATGCCTGAAGAACTCAAAGAGTGGGATGTAATCTCTTATACAATCAGCCAGGATAAGCAGCTTATTAAGGGTTATGTTTCAACAGATAGTGTTCTTGGCCGTGTAACACACACAACAGCCAAAGGTTTCAGAATAAATGATTCAGAAACTGTTTATAAGAAGGCTGCAAACTATCCCAATGAAATCAATCTTCGTGACGAGGGACGTTTTTATCTTGACATTGAAGGAAATGTAGCAGCGGTAGATACAACAGCATCGACAGCAGGAACAGCTATTCGTGGAACTTATGGATATATGACGGGGGCTGCAATCACAGGAACAATCGACAAGACACTTCAGTTTAAGATATTCACATCATCAGGTGATACAAAAGTGTTTGATGCAGCAACAAAAATCCGTGTAAATGACACCTATGGTCTTGCAGCTGATGCAGCGCTTGCCGCACTTGGAAAAGACGGCGTAGTGTCACCCCAGCTTGTGACCTATGAGACAAACTCTCAGGGACTCCTTACAGGTATTGACCTTGCCGTTGATAAGACAGCAACGGGAACAGTAAACAAGGGCGTATTCACAAAGAATATTGCAGCGGCTGATCAGGTTTACAAGAGCGCATCAAATATGCTTGGAAATGTGAAGGTTACTGAGAGCACAATCGTATTTGATATTCCGCAGAGTGCGGGAACTGATACAACAAGATACGCCGTAAGAAATATGGATATGTTCTCAAACAACACACCTTATGACATCATAGTTTATGACCTTCAGGAAGACTTCTCTGCAAGAGCTATTGTGGTAACAAGCACGACAGGTGTAACAGAGGCGAAGAACCCCATTGTTCTGGTTGACGAAATAGCGTCGGCGCAGAACGAAGACTATGAGACAGTAGATGTTGTTTATGGTATAGAAAACGGAAAACGAGTAGAGCTTATGGCAAGTGACAAGAATATCTTTGTCAAGGGCGGAAGCAAGGTTCTTTCTCAGGGTGACATCTTCCAGTACAGCACAAATGCCAAGGGCGAAGTTGACAAAATAACAGTTCTTTTCGACTCAGAGGCGAAGACTACTGAGTTCGCCAATAATGTAGCAACGGATCTTGTCACTGTTTACGGTAAGGTAACAAAGAAATTTACTGATTCGGTTAATGTCAGCGTAAACGGTACAGTAAGAAACTATTCAACAAACGGCGCTTTGGTTTATGAATATAATTCACAGCGTAAGACAGGAAACGTTTCGGTTGTGACATCAGGTGATATTGAAGTATTTGAAGAAGGCAACGAGGTAAGACTCTTCATCAAGGTTTATGAAGATAGGCCCACTGAAATGGTTATCGTAAGATAATAAAAAAAACAAGAACCCAAAGATTTGGGTTCTTGTGTACATAACTTTTTAGTGAGCATCTTCGATGGGAATCGCGCTTCCAAGGGTGAGAATCTGACGCCAAACGTCAAAAACTCTGTGGAGCTCAGGCTCGGAATGGCGGTAAGCTTTTATTCCATCACTGATTGCGTCAAAACGCTCATCAGGTGATTCGCCAGAAAACTTTCTTACCTGAAGTTTTAGGATAACTTCTGCCAAATCAAGATGCTTGATGATAAATCTCCAGAACATTTTTTGAACTTCGTTTTCGAAATCACTATCTTCGAAAATCTTTTCGAAAACAGGACGATATTCTTTAATAAGAGCGAGGCCTTTTTCGTTGTCTGCCTTTAATTTATCGTCCACCATTACATCTGGTTCTTCATTCTTAACCCAGTATGCTGTGAGATTTGAAAGGGTTTCAAGATAGGTGCGGACTTTTTTATGTTCCTTGCCAAAAGCATCTTCAAGATAAGTGTCAACAATAGCATCAAAATCTGCATTTTCATTCCACAGGGTGTCAGCCATAACCTGCATAGGAATGTTTGTAGGGAAGCTGTAACGTTGAACCTGACAGGAAACAAGTCCGTCAATATTCAATTTTTTATAGGTTTTTATGTCTCGTGACATAACATCAGAAATTTTAAATCCGCCTACATCTGACACAAAAGTGGTTGACCAAAAATGATAGTCAAAAACACTTCTGTCGAGAGTCTTGAAATTATCCCAACCCTTCATAAGACGAACCACGGGGATGTTTTCTCGTGGCATAACAAGTTTGTTAAGTTCAAAAGGCCATTCTTCTTCGGGCAGATTGTCCAAATCGACATCTGCATAGGAAGTGTTAAAACGTCTTGTTATGGGAGCGAACATCAGTGAGAAACGTTTTGGATTTTTTAGCTCTTCAAACTGTGGTGCCCAGGAAAGGTCGTTATATGAAATCATAACAATTTTTGTATCAACATTGCGGGAAGTAAGTTCTTCGTCAACACGATTGAGCATCTTTATATAGAGATCGGCAGGTCTGATGTCCCGACAATTTTCACATTCGCAGAAATTGTTTCGCTCGTCAGCAAGCCACACGTGAATATAGTCAATATCAGGATGAGCCTCACAATAGTCAGCAACAGATTCAGCAATTTTTGCAATGGCTTTAGGGTTGCTGTAACAAGCCTGGGTGTTTGATGGTGCTCCGCCGAAGAGTTGGCGTTTGCCATTTGTCATAGCCAGCATTTCGCGGATATCATCGGGGACTGTATCATCATCAATATAATCCCATCCACTTGCATCAAGACCAAAGGGCTTGGCGGTCCAGCCGTGTCCCACTGCATGATGCAAAAGACTGCGGTCTGTAACATCTTCGATGAGCTTTTTGTGAATGCATAATCCGTCTTCACGGGTGAAAGGAACAGGCTCCATAACCTTGTTGTTGCGTTCATGCAAATACCACCGACGGAAAAAGAAATCGGGCACAAAAAACTGGAAGAGATAGCCGTTCATACCCATCTTGGTCATCCAGTCAATCAAATCATAGGTATGTTCATAACCGATAGCACCTTCAATGCAAATTGTTCTGTGGCGCATGCTTGGAACTTCATTTATATGTATTTGACATTTGTCAAGAACTTTTTTGGGGATAACTTCACCGATTTTTCCGGGGCAAAGCCACTTTATGCCAAGTTCTCTCAAAAAACGATAGACAGCAATTAAAACAGCACGTTCATTAGCGCCTGTTATGAAACCGCAAAAATCGGCAACTTCGATACAAATAGCATCGTCAAGAGTTTTGTCCTCTACGGGTTTTAATTTCTTATCAAGTTCTTCATCGATACCTACCCACAAAAGATTTGGGATTGATGCATCATATTTATCATAGATACGAACATCTATCAAAACTTCGGGATCCATCAAATGCAAATATTTTTTCAGTTCATCTGTTGCCATACGGACGGTTTTGTGCGAGCCAAGGCGCGCAATATTCACGGTGTTCGGTGCTTTCATTTTTTTGCCTCCAAGATGGTAAAATTTGTTTACATCGTCATTATAGCTTAGTGGTATTTTAAAGTCAAGGGAATATGCGAAAAAAGCAAAAAAGTTAGGAAAAACAAAAAGTCGCACATTTGTGCGACTTTTAAAATTGGAGCGGAAGACGAGATTCGAACTCGCGACGTTCACCTTGGCAAGGTGACGCTCTACCACTGAGCCACTCCCGCAGATTTTCGTGGCATACATTCACCACGAATGATATTTTAGCATAACAAAAGGCTTTTGTCAATAGCTGTTTTGAATTTTTTTATATTTCCTTTGAGAATTCGTCAAGGTCTTTGTAAAGATAAAGAGAACCACAGAGAATGACCGGTTTAAAAAGAGCGAGAGCATAGGAATAGGCGTCTTTTAGCTGTTTATATGGTGTAACCGTGATGCCTATTTTTTTTGCGGCTTTCACCACAAAGTCTGTTTCTGCCGCACGGGGATTGTTTTTCACCTTGACGGCAAAAATTTCTGAATGTTTCAACAGACCTTCTTTTTTCAAAATTTCAAGTTCGCCAGAAATGTCCTTATCCCCCATAAAAGCCATAATAAAGGTTGCCCCCTGCCACAACGGGAAATATCTTTTCAAGGAAGAGGCAAGGGCTGTCATTCCGTTTTTGTTGTGAGCGCCGTCATATATCACCGTAGGGTTTCGACTGATGATTTCAAACCGTCCGGGGTTTTTCGCTTTCTGGATTCCGCTTTTTATATATTTTTCGTCTATGCCAAGACAGAGCGCAGTTTCAATGGCAACGGCAGCGTTTTGAGGCTGATAGAAACCTGAAATACCACATTTTATATCTTTTATCACTTTTCCTGAAGGTGATGTATAGTCAAAAATTTCGCAAAAGTCCTCGGTTTTTGTGAGTGACGCTACAGAAGAAAAAACAAGTTTATTCTTTCTTTCAAGGCAGATATCTTTCAAAACCTTTTCTGCATCAGGGTCTTGTGGAGAAGAAATCACAATACCAGAAGAAGTCGCTCTTAGTGGTTTTTTTATTATCCCCGCCTTTTCGGCGGCAATTTTTTCTATGGTGTCGCCCAGATATTCAGTATGGTCGATGTCTATAGTGGTTATAACAGAGGCAAGAGGCGATTTTATGATGTTGGTTGCATCGTGTGTCCCCCCGAGCCCTGTTTCGAGGATCACTATGTCACAGTTCTTTTCTTTAAAATAACAAAAAGCTGCAGCTGTCCAAATTTCAAACTGGGTGGGGAAATCGCAGATTTCTTCCTTTACCTTGTTTGCGGCTGTTTCCACACCCTTTAAAATGCGGTTTATATCGTTTTCGGAAATCAGTTCCCCGTCAACGGAAATACGCTCACAAACACTTATAAGGTTTGGGGAGGTATATTTTCCTGTTCGGTATCCTGCATCGGTAAAGATGTTTTGAAGAAAGCTGCAGACAGAACCTTTCCCGTTGGTTCCCGCTACGTGAATAAATTTTAAGCTGTCCTGAGGATTTCCAAGATGCTTCATCAGGCAGCTTATTCCCTCAAGCTCAAGTCGTGCCACGGCTTGAAAACTGTTTGCGAATTTTTTGAAATTCTTTTGCATTTGATTTTTCGTCCTTTGTCAAATTTTGAACTTGCCAAGCTGAGGTGCAAGGTAGTTTTTCATAAGGTTTATGACCACCAGCTGAACAGGAAACTGAACAGCGGCAGAGATTATGCGGCTACCAAAAACAAGCCCAAAAGTTTTTGGAGACCCGATAATAAGGAGATTGTAAAGATAAATCCAAATAGAGCCAAGAATAAGATTTATTATCACAAATTGAATAAAAAGTGAAATTATAAGACGCAGAAAAGACGGGTTTTTTTGGTAGAGGATAAGACCAAAGGTCACGCCATAGAGAAATTCGCTGATTGCAAATGGAAAAAAATAAATCCCGCCACGGCTGCTTATAAGCATACCCAAGACGTCCGCAATTACGCCTACAATCCCCGCAGGAATAGGACCTAAAACCATGCCTGCCAGAGAAAGAGGGATAAATCCTAACGATACACGGATTATTGTGGTTTCAAATGACAAAAATCTGACACAGATAATGGTGAGTCCCGCAAAGAGCGACATAAATACAAGCTTTTTAGGCCCAAATCTTGAAGAATTCATAAAAAAACAGAACCTTTCTGATTTAAATTTGCACACAAAAAGCCTTTCACATCACTGCAAAAGGCTTTTGTAATTTGTTTGTTTTAAAAAGCAATCAAATTCTGTGCAGCAACGGAATGCGGACAAGGCACCGCAAGCCCCTTTGGGACTTTTCGTAGAGTCAGCAACTTCCCGTCTGGCTCTCACTTAACGCACCATATCCTACTTTGCTAAAAGTATTCTATGAAAATTTATTTAAGCTGATTTCTGTTTTCCTTGACAATGGTAATGCACTGTTCAAGGTCACGGATGGTCTTCTGAACAACAGTTTCAACATTTTCAAGAAGATAGTCTGCATACTGGTAAGAAGAATTTTTTGCAGCCTGAGCTTCTTGATTTGCGGTTGTTGTAATTTCAGCAGCTGCCGCCATAGCTTTCTTTGTAATTTCATTTTCGTCAATCATAGCAATAAGCTTGTCGTTTGCTATCTTGATGATTTCCTCAGCTTCTTTGTTGGCATCGTTGATAATATTCTGGCGTTCAGCCTTTATCCATTTAGCCTGTTCAAGGTCTGTGGGGAGTTTGAGGCGGATTTCCTGAATGATTTCAAGAAGCTCCTCTTTGTCGAGCATACAGCGGCCTGTGAAAGGAACAGCCACACCTTTGTCGATAATATCCTCCAATTCGCTTATTAAATCCAAAGCACCTACGTCCATATTTGTTACCTCCTTAAAATTATACGGAATTTAATATCCAAAACGGCTGGTAATCCGTGGCACCAATTCTTTTGGAACCAACGGTGTAAGGTCGCCGTTGTATTTTGCAACTTCTTTTACTATGCTGGAACTGAGAAACATAAACTCGGAACTTGATGGAATGAAAACAGTTTCGATTTTGTCAAAGAGCGTTCGGTTGGTAAGAGCCATCTGGAATTCATATTCAAAGTCAGAAACCGCACGAAGCCCTTTTATGATGATTGAATAATTGTTCTGTCTCATAAAGTCAGCCAGCAGCCCAGAAAATGCAATAACTTCAACGTTTTCGAGATGCTTTGTCACCGTTTCCAGCATATCAACTCTTTCTTCAAGAGAAAAGAGAGGGTGTTTTTTTTCGTTAATCAAAACCGCTACAACCACTTTTTCAAAAAGACCTGATGCACGGGTGATAATATCAAGATGCCCGTTTGTGCATGGGTCAAAGCTTCCCGGATAGACAGCTACTTTCATATGTTTTCCTCTCCCTGCAAAGTCTTTTTCTGCAAAATGAAAATCGTGGTTTTGCCGTATTTTGCATATCTTTTTATGTCGAAAAAATCTGATGAGGGCTCTTCGCCCATATATTCGCTTTCAGCAACGATTATGCCATCGGCTGAAAGGAGATTGTTTTCATAAATCTTGGTTAGTGATTTAGACAAAAGACCAGTGTTATATGGTGGGTCAAGAAAAATCAAATCAAATTGACCGGTCGTTTTGTCAAGAAATGCCAGGGCATCACCAAAAACTATATTGGCCCGGTCTTTTACACGGGCAAGGGCAATGTTTTCGGCTGTAACCTTTTGGGCATTTTTGCAGTTTTCAACAAAAGTGCAGTGGTTTGAACCACGGCTCAGAGTCTCAATCCCCAGAGCGCCGCTGCCTGAAAAAAGGTCAAGGACACTATCTGCCGGAAGATGCGGCATAATTATGTTGAAAAGCGATTCTTTAACTCTGTCGGTGGTGGGACGGGTGTCAAAACCTTCCGGTGACACGAGCTTTCTGCCTCTTGCAGAGCCTGAAATAACCCGCACACAATCACCCCATTATCAGATAAGTATACTTATATTTTATATAAATTAAAGATTTTGTCAAGGTTTTTGAGAAATTTTTTGAAAGTTCATTCAAAAAAGGTATAAAAAAACAAAGCCCCGCCTATGCCGTAGGTGGGTCAAGGTAAAAACCTGCATGGCAGGTGGGCTAAATCCCGAATACATTACAAGTCCACTGGCCGCAGAAATCTGTGGGAGGCATGTGCGCCGCATCCGGAGAAAAAATCCCTTTGAAAATGTGTTGGTTTTACATTGTGCCCAAATTACGTACATCGCAGGGTAGCGTTTGTTTTTGTAATGGTATCTTAGCATATTTTTTTGAAAATTTCAATAGGAAAAATATTGTTTTGATTAAAAATTTATTTGGAAAAAATTTAGTCTTTTCAAATGCGACAAAATGTTGTATAATTAGACAAGGTATTATTTAAGAGGCAAATTTTTAAATGCTTTGACATATATTTATTATGCTGTGGAGGTGAATGTTTGATGCGGATTGAAAAACTCAGCGAAGACAAAATAAAAATTGTTATTGAGGCAGAGGATATCTTAGCCTGGAATGTGGATTTGAAAAATTTTACCGACCACACCCCTGAGGCGCAGAATATGTTTCATCATGCACTGAGACTTGCTGAACGGGATTTGGATTTTCATGTTGAAAGGTCGCAGCTTATGGTTGAAACGGCTACCTCGGACAACAATGGATTCGTACTGGTTATAAGCAAAATTAAAAATGAAAAAGAGTTTGCCCAGGCTTTGGTCAATGCAGGAAAACGCGTGAAACAAGTGGAGTTTAAAATCAGGCGAAGACCAAGCAAACAGCCTCTCAGAGTTTTCAGATTCACTGATTTTGAGGCTTTATGTGCGGGTGTCAGGGAAATTGCCTGCGAGTATATGGGCGAAAGCCGGCTTATGAAATATCAGGGAGAATTTTTTCTGGAGCTTGATCCTGCAGACACATTCGGACTTTTCAAGCTTGAAAACACTCTTTCTGAGTTTGCCGAGAAAGTAAAAGAGCCGGTTGTGATTCAAGGAGTTTTGGGGGAACACGGAATTTTGATGATAGAGAAAAATGCGGTGGAATGCATCACGAGGTATTTTGGATAAACTTGATATGCAGAAATCTTTTGGTTTCTGCATATTTTTTTTATGCTCCAATATAATTAAATGAAAGAAAATGTTTATGATGAAAGGATTGAATAGAAATGGAAGAAAAACGACGCGAGGATATGCTCCACAATATTACAATGGAGGAAAGACGGAATATGACGGTTTCTGGGGTAGAGGATGTTGATAGCTTCGATGAAGATAAAATTGTTGCGTATACCACCGAGGGAGTTATGACGGTCAAGGGTGCGGGACTGAGAATAAACCGACTTAATGTTGAAAAGGGCGAGATGGAGATTGAGGGCGAAATAGACAGCATAGAATATGCTGAGGGGCACAAAAGTGAAAAGGGCAGCTTTTTTGGTAAAATTTTCAGATAAGGAGAGAAACAATGTATTCGACGGTTTGGTCAGAAACGGTTTTCTTCTTTTTTAGCTTTGCATCGGGTATTTGTGCTGCATTTCTTTATGATATCCTGAGAGTAAGCCGCAGAATAAAGAGACCCACCGATGCAGTGGTAAATATTGAGGATATACTATTTATGACGCTGGCGGGAGTTTTATTGTTTGTTGCGGCATATCTCAGAAACAGTGGAGAAATCCGATGGCAGGGATTTATCGGCTGGGGTTTGGGTGCTGTTTCCTATGCGACTATTGTGAAAAACAAAGTTTTGAATGCCGGAACATTTTTGGTTAAGTGGACGGTTGAAATCACACGAAGAGTCTTAAAGGTTTTGCTTTTTCCCATAGCACTTATTATGAAGGCATTAAGACGGCCTATACATATTGTTATGTGGTATACAGGGCAAAAAATAAGACGTGCAAAACAGGTGGCAAAAAGAAACGGTGACAAGGCAAGACTTAGAATGAAAAAAGCAGGGATTATGCTGAGAAAAAAGTAGGGTGTAAGTATTGACAAAGGGGATGCGTTGATATATAATTGCATTAGAATAGGAAGAGTGTATTCATGTTGCTTTTGTGAGGGATAGGACCTATGGCAAAAAGGGATATTAACAAAAAAAACAACAAAATATCGGCAAAAAACCTGATAAAGCTTCTGGTGGTTTGCTTTTTGTGCATTTATGTTGTGGTGACTTTAGTAAAACAGCAGATAAGCCTTTCTCAGTGTGATGACCTTGCCAAAGAGTATCAGGAAAAAATCGCTACGGCACAGATTGAACAGCAGATGCTTAAAGATGAGCTTGAGAAAGCGGGAACGGATGAATATGTTGAACGAACAGCAAGAGAAAAGCTTGGGCTTGTGAAAGCAAATGAACGTGTTTTTATTGATATAAATCAGAAATAAATTGAAAAAATACGGACAGGCTGTCCGTTTTATACAGAAAATGTCAGGTGCATGACATTTCGAGGAGGATTTTTTAAGTTATGCAGATTGAAGAAGGATTGGTGCTTCGGGGAAAGGTTTCAGGGCTTGCGGCGTTTGGTGCTTTTGTGGAGCTTGAAGACGGGAAAACAGGTCTTGTACATATTTCGGAGGTTTCAAACGATTATGTAGACGACATTTCAAAACACCTGACAGTTGGGCAAAACGTTAAGGTGAAAGTTATTTCCGTTGATGAAAAGGGGAAAATAAGCCTTTCTATAAAGAAAGCGTCTGATGAAAAGCCAAAAAAGAAAAAGGAAGATCGCCCCAGAAAAAGCGGTGCACTTCGGGGAGCTCCCGAGGTTTTTGAATTTTCACACAAAAAACGCGAAATGGAAGAAATGTCCTTTGAAGACAAGCTTTTAAAGTTTAAGCAGGACAGTGACGAAAAAATTCAGGACCTCAAAAGGAATACCGAGGGTAAGCGCAACGGTGGTTACAAAAGAGCGTATTAGTCGAGTTAACGGAACTTTTTAAGTTCCGTTGATGTGTTTTAAAGGAATTTGGCAAATTTTGTGAGGAGGGACCTAAATGGCATATTGGACAATTTTTTGGATAGTTACTGCAGTGGTTCTTGGGGTTATTGAAGCATCGACTGTGAACCTTATTACAATGTGGTTTGCAATTTCTGCACTTGTCACAGCTGTCTTTTCGGCGTTTGGCATCGGACTTGGTGCGCAAATAACAATCTTTGTTGTTTTTTCTGCAATTCTTGTTTTTTCAACCAGACCTCTTGTCAAAAAATTTGTGACAGGGAAAACCGTTCCCACCAATGCGGACCGCGTGATTGCAAAAGATGGTATTGTTATTCAAAAGATAGACACAATAGAAAACAGCGGACAGGTTAAGGTTATGGGTCAGGTCTGGTCTGCCAAAACTAAAAATGGTGAAGTTCTTGAAGAAGATACACCAGTAGTGGTTGAAGAGCTTGAAGGGGTCCGTGTGGTTGTTTCAGCAAAAAAATAAACACTGTTTTTTAAAATAGGAGGCCATATTATGTTTTTAATTATACTTGCAGTTTTGATTGTGGTAGTTGTTTCGAATATCAAGGTTGTTCCTCAGGCACACGCCTACGTAATCGAACGTCTTGGAGCATACAGTGGTACATGGAGTGTCGGACTCCACATAAAGATTCCATTCATTGACAGAGTGGCAAAACGTGTTACCCTCAAAGAACAGGTTGTAGATTTTGCACCTCAGCCCGTTATTACCAAGGATAATGTTACTATGCAGATTGATACAGTGGTTTATTTCCAGATTACAGACCCCAAACTTTATGCATATGGTGTTGAACTTCCTATGTCGGCCATTGAAAATCTGACCGCCACCACACTCAGAAATATAATCGGTGATATGGAGCTTGACGAAAGCTTGACAAGCCGTGATGTTATCAACACAAAAATGAGGTCTATTCTTGACGAGGCCACAGACCCTTGGGGCATCAAGGTGAATCGTGTGGAGCTTAAAAATATCATTCCGCCCGCAGGAATACGTGAGGCTATGGAAAAGCAGATGAAAGCAGAACGTGAAAGACGTGAAGCAATCCTCAAAGCAGAGGGTGAAAAGAAATCTGCGATTCTTGTAGCAGAAGGTGAAAAGGCAGCGGCAATTCTTAAGGCTGAAGCGGAGAAAGAGTCTCAGATATTGAAGGCGGAAGCTGAAAAAGAATCAGCAATCCGCATTGCAGAGGGTGAAGCTCAGGCAATTCTTTCTGTTCAGGAGGCTACTGCTGCGGGCCTTCGTATGCTTAATGACGCATCACCAAAAGATTCTGTACTCAAAATCAAGAGCCTTGAGGCTTTTGAAAAGGCTGCAGACGGAAAGGCTACAAAGATTATTATCCCATCAGAAATCCAGGGACTTGCAGGACTTGCTGCAGGACTCAAAGCGGTAATGGATGAGGAGAAATAGAAATTTACAAAAGTTATTTAAAAGTACACAGGAGGAAACAAAATGTCAGGACATTCAAAATGGGCAACTATAAAAAGAAAAAAAGGTGCACTTGATGCAAAGAGAGGAAAGCTTTTTACCAAAATCGGTCGTGAACTGGTTGTTGCGGTGAAGGAGGGCGGTCCGGACCCGGATAGCAATTCAAAGCTCCGTGATGCTATTGCAAAAGCAAAGGCAAACAATATGCCCAATGATACAATTCAAAGAAGCATAAAGAAAGCTGCAGGTGAGGATAGCTCAAAGGAATATTTTGAGCTTGTATACGAGGGTTACGGCCCAAGTGGCGTTGCGTTTATGGTTGAAACCTTAAGCGACAACAAAAACCGTACCGCAGGCGATATGCGCCATTATTTTGATAAATACGGCGGAAACCTTGGACAGACGGGAAGTGTGGGCTTTATGTTTGACCGCAAAGGTCAGTTGGTTATTGCAAAAAATGACAGCATTGACGAGGACACACTTATGATGGATGCTCTTGATGCAGGTGCTGAGGATTTCAGTGCAGAAGAAGAATGCTTTGAGGTTACCTGTGCTCCTGAAGAGTTCAGCCATGTGCGTGAGGCACTTGAGACAAAGGGTTATGAATTCGAACAAGCCGAAATCAGCTACATCCCACAGACACTCACCCAGGTGACCGATGAGGAAGCAGTTAAGAATCTTGAAAAACTCATTGATATCCTTGAGGACAACGACGACGTCCAGAACGTTTACCACACATGGGATATGCCAGAGGACGAAGACGAGGAATAAATTTATTTAGCGGTCGCTTTTTGCGGCCGCGTTTTAATGTTTGTTGAAAAAAATTTATAGTTGTGATATGATTATAAAAAAGGAGGTTTTATGATGAATGATTTTTTTGCATTTTTAGTTGTGTTTTGGGCTATATCAATCTTTTTAGGGTTGCTTGGCTTGTGTGTTGCCGACTATGTGATATCTTCACTCGGGCTTTATAGGCTTGCAAAAATTGGGCAGATAAAAAAACCATGGCTTTCTTGGATACCCGGTGCGAATTATTGGATTGTGGGAAGTATTGTTGATGGTTATGAAGAGAAAAACGGGATAAAGAGAAAATGGGAAGTTGTTCTTCCTGTGCTTTTGGGCATTACTTTTGTTTGTGTGGTTGTTTATATATTGCTTTTAGGTGTGATGGCGGAAGAAATGATTGATGACCCATACCGAATCAGTACTGAATTCTGGATGAGTGTTACCGGAATGTATCTGTGGATGATTGTTGGTGGCTTGAGCGGATTGGCTCTTATGGGATGTCAGATGGTGTGCCTTTTCAAAGTTTTTGAGGCGAATGCTCCCGAAAAGGCTGTTAAGTATTTTCTTCTCAGCCTGCTTGTGCCGCTTGCCGAGGCGATTTGCCTTTTTAAGTGTGCAAATAGGGAATATCCCAATGAAAACACAGAAAAAATTGAGACGATTGGTGAAGAACCCGATATTTATGAGAATGTATAGTTTTAAAATAAAAAGTCCCCTTCCCAAAAACTGAGAAAGGGGACTTTTTTTAGATTACAATATCTGCAGACGATGAAGTAGGCTGGGCATTTTGCTCGGTCTCCTTTTTGTTTTCAACCGGATTTTGAGAGCTGGGTTTTGTGTTGGCACTTTCTTTTTTATCCGGGATTTGCATACCGGTAGAATCGATGGTGAAGTTTTCTTTTAATATTATTTCAGAAACAGGAACAATTTTGTAGCCATCTTTTTGAAGATTTTCTATTATGGTGGGAAGTGCTTCGGGAGTATGTAATGCGGCGTTGTGGAAAAGAACTATTGAGCCGGACTTCACTTTTTTTAGTACCCTGTCCGAAATTTCGCTTGCTGTAAGGTTTTTCCAGTCAAGGCTGTCAACATCCCATTGAATTGTGAAATGACCCGTTTCACGCATTGCACCTACAACGTCGTTATTATAATCGCCGTAGGGGGCCCGGAAGAGCGTGGGCTTGACACCTGTTATGGCGTTTATTTTTTCGTCGCATTTTGTGACTTCTTCTTTCATCTTTTCAACCGAAATCTGTGTCATGTGGGGGTGACTGTTTGAGTGATTCATTATTTCGTGGCCTGCGTCGTGAAGCTGTTTTACTGACTCGGGGTATTTATCAACCCAACTTCCTACCACGAAAAAGGTGGTTTTCACTTTATACTTATCCATAATTTCAATGAGTTGACCTGTGTCCTCGTTCCCCCAGGCAGCATCAAAGCTGAGGGCGACAACTTTTTCGGTTTCTGGCTTTTGAACACAGTAAATCGGCAAATCCCGTTTTGCGCTTGAAACAGTCATAGCCTCGTTTCTTCCTATGTAGAAAAGTGACGTCATCAATACCGCACAGAGTATAAGCAGAATCCCTGTCTTTTTGGTAATAACAAAAATTTTCATTTCCAAATTCCTTTCTGTTTTGATGGTTTAAATATATTCATATTTGACAAAAAATAGAATATGAAACCATTTCTTTGGAAAGGATATTTTAAGGGGATATTTGGCTGTTCTAAAAACTAATCGGGCGAATATACTTTAATGTAACCAATGAATAAAAAAGAGACGGGGAAATTCCTCTCTTTTGGGTTATACATAAAACAGCGCAGAATTTAGGGAGTGAATTATTTTGAATACCGAGAACTATGCAGAAAACAACAAGGTGGTTATTGCCGGAACTGTTGCCGGGGAACTTGCTTTTTCCCACGAGGTTTATGAAGAAGTGTTTTATACCTTTATGCTTGACACGCCAAGACTCAGCGAAACTCAGGATACGGTGAAGGTAACCATATCTGAAAAGTTTCTGGCGGGAGGAAGTATTGACGTTGGGGACAGGGTGATAATAAATGGACAGTTCAGGTCATATAACAACTTTACGAACGTAGGGAACAAGCTGATACTCACTGTGTTTGTAAAAGATATAAGGCGGATGCTTGATGATGAGGAAGAAGAAAGCCTGAATTCTATATCGTTAACCGGCTACATATGCAAAAAGCCGGTTTACAGAACAACGCCTTTTGGGCGTGAAATAGCGGATATTCTGCTTGCGGTGAACAGGTCCTATAACAAGTCGGATTATATACCTTGCATTGCTTGGGGGAGAAATGCGAAGTTTGCTGATTGTCTCAATGTGGGGGATAAGGTTTCAATAAAAGGTCGCATTCAAAGCCGTGAATATCAAAAACGTCTGAGCGAAACAGAGGTGGAGAGCAAGGTAGCATATGAGGTATCGGTGTCAAGGCTCGAAACTGTTGATGCCTTTGATTTTGAGGAAGAGTAATAGGAAATCAAGGCAGCCATACCTTTTGGTGTGACTGCCCTCTTTTGTTATTATTTTAAACGAAAAGTATTGTTATTCGCCAAAAAGTGTGATAAAATGACCTTAAACAAAATGCGAAGGAGAATTTTTATGAAAAAGAGGTTGTATAAATCAGCGGTGAATAAAAAGCTTTGCGGTGTATGTGGCGGCATTGCGGAATATTTTGACATTGACCCTACCATAATTCGTCTTGCGTGGGTTGTGGTTTACCCTTCTTGGAGGCTCGGGTATTATCGCGTATATAATTGCGGCGATTGTTATGCCAAGTAAAAATATCTAAGGTGCTAATATGAAACCCGAGATACTCTTTCTTTCTTGGAATGTTTTTGTTATGCTTGCGTTTGGAGTGGACAAGCTTCTTGCAAGGATGAAAAAATGGCGGATAAGCGAGCAGGTTTTGTTGCTTCTGGCATTCCTTTTTGGCGGAATGGGGGCTTTGTTTGGTATGGTTTTGTTTAACCACAAGACCCGAAAGACAAAGTTTCGGTTTGGAGTTCCCGTGATTGTTGCATCAAACGCTTTGGTGGCTTTTCTGCTTTTTAAATATCTTGGATAAGGGGCGAAAAAATGAAAATTGCATATATCGGCATTGATTTGTTTTTTGAGGCTCTTTGCTCCCTTGAAAGCTGTGGCTGTGAAATTGTGGAAATTTTTTCTTGTGATACCGACAACAAGACCGAATTTAATGTGAAAATCTGCGATTTTGCATCGATAAGAAATATACCTTGCCGTCTGACTCGTATAACAAGAGCTGATATAAAAAGGCTGAAAGAAAAGGGCTGCAAGATGGCGGTTTGCGGGGGATATTATTTCAAAATTCCCTGGGATACGGATTTGCCCATTGTAAATATTCACCCAACCCTTTTGCCCATTGGCAGAGGTCCGTGGCCTATGCCTCAAATCATTCTCAAAGGGATGAAAAAGAGCGGTGTTACTGTCCACAAAATTGCGGAAAGCTTTGACAGCGGTGACATACTTTTGCAAAGGGAGTTTGAGGTTTCGCCTGATGAAACCCTTGAGACATATATGAAAAAGGCTTGTGATATTTTGCCGTTTATGATGAAAGAACTGACGGACGATTTTGAAAGGCTTTATCAAAATGCAAAGGTTCAAGAGGATGCTGAATACTGGACAGCACCGACCGAAAAGGACTTCACTGTGAGAGAGAATATGACGGCAGAAACTGCAGACAAAATTTTGCGTGCATTTTTCGGGTATGAGTGTATATATCAAGGAAAAAACGAAAGCTTTGAAATAATAGGCGGACGGGCTCGAATGGGTGAAATGCCCAATGATGAGTGTTTGCCCCTTAGAGATGGATATATAAAGGTGAAAACGAAGAAACGGATTTGAGATGTAATCATAAAGATAATAATTTGAAAGGCAGAAACGATTAATTTCGTTTCTGCCTTCTTTGTAGGTGGTGATGTCATATCGCCTATCTATAAGATTTTATAATACTAAAAACTGATATGGACGTTACAATGCTGAACAAATAGATATTTGGAATTTAATTAAAGTATCCATTGTAAAATATCATATAAACTGAAAGAACCTAATGAATCTATATAATTAGCTATAATAATCGACAGTATAATTAATACTATACTAAAAATAATTGTTAATAAGGATGCAATTTTTTCTTTTTTATTAAAAGAGTCTAGACCAACACAGAGTCCATAGAGTATTCCAATTACTCCAGCAATTATCATCAGCCATTTGATAATTCCCACCACAAAAGAAATATCCATACCTAATAGACCCAGAACAATAAACAAAACAAAAACAATGGGGATTTCATAAAAAAACACCATACTTTTTACACTCCTCGTCTTTTTATAGCCTATATTGTATCATATATAGCCTGCTTTGTCAATATTAATAGACTATAATTAGTCTATTGAATTTATGCGAGGTAGGAATATGGATACTTATACAACTGTAAAAAACAGAATTTTATATTTATGTGAAGAAAAAAGAATTACAATCAACAAATTAGCAACAGAGTCAGGAGTTGCTCCGTCCACAATCAAAAATATATTGTATGGCAAAAGTCATAATCCCGGAATTGTCACTTTGAAAATGTTATGCGATGGTTTGGGAATAACCTTAATAGAATTTTTCAATACTGAGGAATTTAAAAGACTTGAGCAAGAAATTAAATGAGGATAAAAAGACGTTTAGATAAATACGTTTTTGGTATACTAAACATATAATTTAAAAAGGACAGTTCAAACGAACTGTCCTTTTTGTCTTTTTTTTAAAGAATGTCTATATACTGGGCGATGGTTTGCATTTCGTTGTCGGTTGCAGAAATTACATCGGCACATTTTTTTAGGTGTGCCTGAATTTCTTCGGCGTTTGGTATATCTCTTTTGTATTTAACCTGATGCTCAAGGCTTGCCCAAAAATCCATAGCGATGGTACGTATTTGCACCTCGACTTTTACGTATTGCTTTTTGTCTGAAAAGAAGACGGGGATTTCAATAATCATATGATAACTGCGGTAGCCGTTTTCTTTTGGGTTTTTTATGTAGTCCTTTACCGCAAGAAGCTTTATATCGTCCTGACTTGTGAGCATATTTGCCACTGTATAAATATCATCAATAAATGAACATATTACCCTGACCCCTGCCACGTCATTGAGCTTGGTCGAAACTGCTTCAAGGGTTATGGGAAGACCGTTTCTGTGAAGCTTTTCGGCTATGCTCTTAGGCTTTTTGATGCGGTATTTCACCGTTTCTATTGGGTTTCGGTTTCGTCTCACTGACATTTCGTGACTCAAAACGTCAAGCTTTGTTGTAACCTCCTGAATGGCACACTGATAAATCATCA